>JAAYIF010000031.1 GCA_012523575.1 Clostridia bacterium | reverse complement strand
TCAAGATGAGCGTAAAGCTGATAGACCCCATTGCTATTGAAGAGGGATTGCGTTTTGCTATTCGTGAAGGCGGCAGGACCGTAGGTGCCGGTGTGGTTTCAGCTATTAAGGAGTAAAGGTAAGTAAAAAGTCTAAAACAATGCGATGAAGTGGAAGGTTGCTGGTTAAGGCAGGTAATTTCCACAGAGAATTGTCCGAAAATCGGGCGAAAAGGAGGTTTAAGGAAATGGCTAAGGACAACAAAATAAGAATCCGCTTGAAAGCTTATGATCATGAGATTTTGGATCAGTCTGCGAAGAAAATAGTGGAGACTGCTCGTCGGACGGGAGCGGAAGTTTCAGGTCCCATTCCTTTACCCACAAAGAGAACAGTGTATACCATTTTAAGATCCCCTCACGTAAACAAGGATTCTAGGGAACAGTTTGAAATGAGGGTGCACAAAAGACTCATTGACATAATCGACCCCACTCCCAAGACGGTGGATTCTTTGATGCGGCTTGATTTACCAGCTGGAGTAGACATAGAAATCAAGCTTTAATGCTAAAGGAAGCAGGAGGTGATGCCAATGCCAAAGGGTTTGCTGGGGATAAAGGTGGGTATGACGCAGATTTTCGATGATAAAGGGGAACTTATCCCGGTAACGGCAGTGCAAGCGGGGCCCTGTCAGGTTATACAGAAAAAGACCGTTGATAAGGATGGATACAACGCCGTTCAAGTGGGTTTTATGGAGATAAACGAACGGAAAGTCAATAAGCCCATGAAAGGTCATTTTGAAAAAGCGGGCACTAAAATGTACCGCTATATCAGGGAGTTCAGGGTGGATAATCCCGATGAGTATGAAGTGGGGCAGGAAATTAAAGCAGATATTTTTTCCGAAGGAGATAAAGTTGACGTCGTAGGAACTTCAAAGGGCAAGGGCTTTACCGGAGCCATTAAAAGGCACGGCTTCGGAAGAGGTCCTTCCAGCCATGGTTCTAGTTATCACAGACGCCCGGGAACCCTGGGTGCCAAGGGGCCGGCCAGGGTTTTCAAGGGCAGGAAGATGCCCGGCCACAAGGGAGTTGAAAGAGTAACCATTCAGAATCTGGAAGTGGTAAAGTCCGATGCCGATAGGAATCTGCTTCTCATTAAAGGCTCCATACCTGGTCCGAAAAAAGGGCTGGTTATTATTAAAGAAGCAGTGAAAGCCCCGCAGTAAGGATGAGAAAGGAGGAAGCAGACATGCCAAAGGTTGCCGTTTACTCCACCAGCGGTGAGCAGGTGGGCGAAATGGAACTCAGCGATGAAGTATTTGGCGTAGAAATTAACGAGGCTGTTATTTATGAAGTCGCATTGAGCCAGAGGGCCAATGCCAGGGTGGGTACAGCTTCTACCAAAACAAGGGCGGAAGTAAGTGGCGGAGGAAGAAAGCCTTGGCGGCAGAAAGGTACAGGCCGTGCCCGGGTTGGTTCCATTCGTTCACCGTTATGGAAAGGCGGCGGCGTAGTTTTTGGGCCCAAGCCCAGGAATTACGGCTATAGACTGCCCAGGAAAGTTAGGAGGCTTGCCCTAAAGTCGGCTTTATCCTCTAAAGTGGCGGAGGATAACTTCATAGTTCTTGAGTCCCTTAAATTTGAGGAGCCTAAAACGAAAAAAATGCTGGAAATATTAAAAACCTTTGAAGCTGATAAAAAAACTGTGGTTGTTACGGAAAAGGGAAACGAAAATGCCTATAAATCGGCAAGAAATATTCCGGGCATTCTCCACAGATCCGCAGAAAATTTAAGTGTACTGGATATTGTTACCCATAATAAGCTCCTTGTAACCAAGGATGCCGTGGTCCGCCTCCAGGAGGTGTTGAGCAATGGATAGGGCTGAGGATATTATCATCAGGCCGGTCATTTCAGAAAGATCAATGGAGCTTATCGGAGAAAACAAGTATACCTTTTGGGTGGATAAAAGAGCCAACAAAATACAGATTAAGAAAGCCATTGAAGAGCTCTTTGATGTGGAAGTGGAAAGGGTAACAACAATGAATGTCAAAGGCAAATTGAAGCGTTTTGGCAGAAATGTGGGGCGTACCCCAGCCCGCAAAAAAGCCATTGTAAAACTGAAAGAAGGAGACAAGATCGAGATCTTTGAAGGATTATAAACCTGTTCAACAGGAAGGAGGGAAATGAGGTGACCATCAAAAAATTTAAGCCCACCTCTCCCGGCAGGCGTCATATGACGGTTTCAACCTTTGAAGAAATAACCGCTACTGAACCTGAGAAGTCTCTGGTTGAACCTTTAAAAAAGCATTCGGGGAGAAACTTCCAGGGCAGAATAACCGTAAGGCATAGGGGTGGACGCCACAAAAGACTTTATAGAATAATCGATTTTAAACGGGACAAAGACGGAGTTCCCGGTACAGTGAGTACCATCGAATACGACCCTAACCGCACGGCTCGTATTGCACTGATTAAGTATGCTGACGGAGAAAAGCGCTACATTATTGCCCCCGAAGGTTTGAAGGTGGGGGATAAGGTAATGTCCGGCCCGGAGGCGGACATTAAAGTAGGTAATGCTTTAAAACTCAGGGACATTCCCCTGGGAACCGTTATTCACAACGTTGAGCTTTATCCCGGAAGGGGAGCCCAGCTGGCTCGTTCCGCCGGTGCGGAAGCCCAGCTTGTAGCTAAAGAGGGCAAATATGCCCATGTAAGGCTGCCTTCGGGGGAAGTGCGTTTGATCCATCTGGACTGCAAAGCAACCATCGGTCAGGTGGGAAATATTGAGCATGAAAACATTAAAATAGGAAAAGCAGGCCGCAACCGCTGGCTAGGTATCAGACCCACAACCCGCGGTGTTGCCAAGAACCCCGCTGACCATCCCCATGGAGGTGGAGAAGGAAAGGCGCCGGTGGGAGGAATTCCCCAAACCCCATGGGGTAAGATTGCTCACGGTGTAAAAACCCGTAAGAAGAAGCCTTCTGACAGGCTTATAATTAAACGCAGGAAGAAATAATACCGGCTGAGGAAAGGGGGCTGCACAATACATCATGGGAAGATCCCTAAAAAAAGGGCCTTACTGTGACCCAAAACTTCTGAAAAAGATCGAAGAAATGAATAAGAAGGGCGAGAAAAAAGTTATAAAAACATGGTCTCGAAGATCAACCATTTTCCCACAGATGGTTGGGCATACCATTGCGGTACATGACGGAAGACGGCATGTTCCAATCTACATCACCGAAGAGATGGTAGGGCATAAATTGGGCGAGTTTGCACCCACCCGTTATTTCAGGGGACACGGTGCACATACTGAGCGCTCAACCGCCCTTAAATAGTGGATAAAGGGGGGTTAGCCAGTGGAAGCAAGAGCTGTGGGCAGATATATAAGAATTTCTCCTTATAAAGTCAGACAGGTAGTGGATTTAATAAGGGGAAAAGATGTGGACGAGGCTTTGGCAATATTGAAATTTACGCCTAAAAGGGCATCACTGGTGGTGGAAAAGGTTCTGAGATCGGCCATTGCCAATGCCGAGCATAATTACGATATGGATCGCGATAACCTTTATATTTCTAAGATTTTTGTTGATCAGGGACCGGTGTTAAAGAGGTATAAACCAAGAGCATTCGGCAGGGCGGATCTTATACGCAGAAGGACCAGTCACATTACGGTGGTAGTAAAGGAAAGGGAGGAGGTTAGTTAGTGGGACAGAAGGTACATCCCAAAGGACTGCGCATAGGGATTATAAAAGATTGGGATTCCAAGTGGTATGCGGAAAAGGATTTCAGCAAACTTCTTCTTGAGGATCAGAAAGTTCGTGAATATATTAAGAAAAAGCTGTACGTTGCGGGCATATCCACCATTGGCATAGAAAGAGCGGCCAACAGGATGAGAATAACCATTCACACTGCTAAACCCGGAATAGTTATCGGGCGCGGGGGTGCGGAAGTGGAGAACCTCCGCAAAGAAATCGAAAAAATGACGGGCCGCCAGGTTAACATAAACATCGTTGAAGTTAAACAGCCGGAGCTGGATGCCCAGCTGGTGGCAGAAAGTGTTGCACTGCAGCTTGAGAAGAGGGTTTCTTTCCGCAGGGCTATGAAGCAGGCCATATCCAGGACCATTCGTGCCGGAGCGGAGGGAATAAAAATAGCATGTTCCGGTCGCCTTGGTGGTGCGGAAATGGCTCGCACCGAATGGTACAGCGAAGGAAAAGTACCCCTTCATACCCTTCGGGCGGACATTGACTATGGTTTTGCAGAAGCCAGAACCACCTATGGAATCATTGGGGTTAAAGTTTGGATTTATAAGGGTGAAGTGCTTCCCAAGGTGAATAGGGAAGGAGGCGAATAATCCATGTTGATGCCAAAAAAAGTTAAATTCCGTAGACATCATAGGGGACGTATGAAAGGTAAAGCAACTGCCGGAAACACCCTGCTTTACGGAGAATACGGACTGCAGGCTTTGGAGCCGGCCTGGATTTCCAGCAGGCAGATCGAAGCCGCGCGTATTGCCATAACAAGGTACGTTAAGCGGGGGGGGAAGGTTTGGATCAGGATTTTCCCCGATAAGCCGGTTACCGCTAAGCCTGCTGAGACAAGGATGGGTAGTGGAAAAGGTTCCCCTGAGTATTGGGTTGCTGTGGTAAAGCCCGGTCGTATTATGTTTGAGCTTTCCGGGGTTGACCTGGAAACCGCTAGAGAGGCAATGAGGCTTGCTTCCCATAAGTTGCCCATAAAAACCAAATTTGTGGCAAGACAAGTGCTGGGTGGTGAGGCGGATGAAAGCTAAGGAATTAAGAGAACTGACGACGGAAGAGCTGGAGCAGAAAGTAGGGGAACTGAAACGGGAACTTTTCAACCTTCATTTTCAGCTGGCAACGGGTCAACTGGAAAATCACATGAGAATTAAGCAGGTTCGAAAGGATATTGCCAGAGTAAAAACCATATTGAGGGAAAGGGAGCTTAAAGAATTGAAGGCGGAGGCAGGAAGGAGGTAGCAGCCGTTGAGCGAAAGACCGAAAAGAAAAGTGCGAACGGGCATAGTGGTCAGTGATAAAATGGATAAAACCGTTGTGGTCTTGACTGAGAACTATATCCGCCACAAGCTTTATGGCCGTGCCATTAAAAAGAGCAAACGCTTTAAAGCCCATGATGAAGAGAATCGCTGTAAGGTGGGAGACAGGGTAAAAATTATGGAAACAAGACCCCTCAGTAAAGAAAAAAGGTGGCGTGTAGTAGAGATTCTAGAAAGAACAGAATAAAAAGCTGAGGAAAAACAGCACGAAAGGGGGGGCATAACCGTGATTCAGGCTGAAACTGAACTAAAGGTTGGAGATAATACCGGTGCAAAAAGGATCAAGTGTATAAGGGTTTTGGGAAGTACCGGGAAAAAATATGCCACAGTGGGTGACGTTATTATAGCCTCGGTTAAGGAAGCTACGCCTGGAGGCGTTGTTAAAAAGGGCGATATTATTCGTGCAGTGGTGGTTAGGACCAAGAGTCAGATTCGCCGCAAAGACGGCAGCTATATCCGTTTTGGGGAAAATGCGGCAGTTATCATAAATGACCAGGGAGAACCCCGGGGAACGAGGATATTTGGCCCGGTTGCCCGGGAGCTCAGGGAAAAGAATTATATGCGCATTATATCCCTTGCCCCAGAGGTTCTGTAGGAGGTGATAGCGGTGACTGCACCAAAGTTGAAGGTTAAAAAAGACGATATGGTCATGGTCATATCCGGAAAGGATGCGGGAAAAAAGGGAAAGGTCATTAAAGCACTGCCCCGGCAGCAGAAAGTTGTGGTGGAAGGAGTCAATATAGTTAAAAGACATCAGCGTCCCACCCGGGCTATACCCCAGGGCGGTATCATTGAAAAAGAGGCTCCCATTCATGTTTCCAATGTCATGGTTATATGTGGCAAATGCGATAAACCCGTGAGGGTGGGCCGCAAAAAGACTGAAAGCGGTATTAGGGTCAGATACTGCAAGAAGTGCGGAAATGTACTGGATTAAAGCTGTGGAAAGGGAGGTGACTGTGCCTTGCCCAGGTTGAAGGAAAAATACAGAAAAGAAGTTATTCCTGCTTTAATGGAAACTTTTAAATATAAGAACGTAATGGAAGTACCTAGAATCGAGAAGATTGTTATCAACATGGGGGTTGGGGAGGCCACCCAAAATCCCAAGGCTTTGGATGCCGCTGTTGAAGATCTAACCCTTATCAGCGGTCAGAAACCTATTATAAGAAGGGCTAAGAAATCCATAGCCGGTTTTAAGCTTCGTCAGGGAATGCCCATAGGCTGCAAAGTTACCCTGCGCGGTGACCGCATGTGGGAATTTGCAGATAGGCTTATGAATATAGCCCTGCCTAGAGTGCGCGACTTTAAAGGCGTTTCTCCCAATGCCTTTGACGGTAGGGGTAATTATGCTTTGGGAATCCGGGAGCAGCTGATTTTCCCGGAAATAGATTACGATAAAGTGGACAAAATTCGGGGTATGGACATTATTTTTGTTACCACTGCCAAAACCGATGAGGAAGCCAGAGAACTGTTAAAGCTTTTGGGAATGCCCTTTAGACAGACAGCATAACAGGTAAAGGAGGTTAAATATGGCCCGCAAAGGAAAACTTGAAACTCATAAGCGTAAGCCCAAGTTTCGTGTAAGGGCTTATAACAGGTGTTCCTTATGTGGTAGGCCAAGAGCCTACATGAGGAAGTTTGGGATATGCCGTATTTGTTTCCGTGAATTGGCCTACGAAGGAAAAATTCCGGGCGTTACTAAATCCAGCTGGTAGACCTGTGACCGGAAGGGGGGATACACTGATATGGTTATGACGGATCCAATAGCTGAATACCTAACCAGGATAAGGAATGCAAACATGGCAAACAAAGAAACGGTGGAAATTTCGGCTTCCAAGGTGAAAAAAGCCATAAGTGAAATCCTGAAAAGGGAAGGTTATATAAAGGATTACGAATATATAGAGGATGGCAAACAGGGCGTCCTAAGACTCTATTTAAAATACGGTCCAAACCGTGAAAAGGTCTTAACGGGAATTAAGCGCATCAGCAAACCCGGGATGAGGGTTTATGCAGGAAAAGACGAAATTCCAAGGGTGCTGGGAGGCCTTGGGATTGCAATAATTTCTACTTCCAAGGGTATACTCACCGACAAGGAAGCCCGCAAGGAAGGCGTCGGTGGCGAAGTAATCTGCTACGTTTGGTAGTCCGAAGCAAGGAGGTGTTGGCATGTCAAGGGTTGGGAAGGCTCCAATTAATCTTGCCAGTGGAGTTGAAGTAAAGGTTGATGCTGACAATACGGTTACCGTTAAAGGTCCAAAGGGCACGCTGAAGCAGAAAATGCCCCGGGAAATGAAAATAATTGTAGAGGATTCCGAAGTAAGGGTAGAAAGGCCCTCGGATCAGAAAATTCATAAAGCCCTTCATGGGTTGACCCGAGCTTTGATAAACAATATGGTAGTGGGAGTAACCCAAGGTTTTCAAAAAGCATTGGAAGTGGTGGGTGTGGGCTACCGTGCCCAGCTAAAAGGAAAGAAACTGGTGCTGATGGTGGGTTATTCGCAGCCCGTGGAAATGGATATTCCCGAAGGAATTGAAGTGGAAGTTCCTGATAACAACAACATTATAGTGAAGGGTATAGATAAGCAGTTGGTGGGCGAGTTTGCGGCCAATGTGAGAAAGGTAAGACCGCCTGAACCCTATAAAGGCAAAGGCATTAAGTACAAGGACGAAGTGGTAAGACGTAAGGAAGGTAAGGCCGGTGTGGCCAAAGCCTAAAGGGATATGACGGCAAAGGGGGGATAAACATTGTTAAAGAGATTTGACCGAAATGCGGCAAGGATTAAAAGGCATAAACGCTTGCGCAAAAAGATAATAGGAACACAGGAACGCCCTCGCCTGTGTGTATATAGAAGCTTAAAACACATCTACGCACAGATAATAGATGACATTGAAGGAAAAACGCTGGTTGCCGCTTCAACGCTGGATCCTGCGTTAAGGGGAACCATAAAGGGCAACAATAAGGAAGCGGCTAAAAAGGTGGGAGAGCTAATCGCTCAAAAGGCGTTGGATAAGGGGATAAAGCAAGTAGTATTTGACAGAGGCGGCTATAAATATCACGGAAGGGTTGCAGCGCTGGCGGAAGGTGCCCGGGAAAAAGGACTGGAGTTTTGAGAGGAGGTAATAGATGGATGGAACACGAAAGCCTAGAGCAGCAGGAACTGGTTGAAAAGGTGGTAAGCATAAACCGTGTGGCCAAAGTAGTTAAAGGCGGACGCCGCTTCAGCTTCAGCGCCCTGGTTGTGGTGGGCGACGGAGAAGGGCGTGTGGGCGTCGGTTTAGGCAAAGCCGCGGAAGTTCCGGAAGCCATAAGAAAGGGAGTAGAACTGGCGAAGAAAAACATGATTAAAGTTCCTATTATAAATACCACTATCCCTTATGAAATTATCGGCAAGTTTGGTGCGGCAAGGGTGCTTTTAAAACCTGCCAGCAGGGGTACGGGAGTTATTGCTGGGGGGCCGGTTAGAGCTGTTCTGGAAGCTGCCGGTATAAAAAACATATTAACAAAATCTTTAGGTTCCAATAATGCCATTAACATGGTATATGCCACAATGGAGGGGCTTAAAGAGTTAAAATCTCCTGAAAAAATAGCCCAGCTCAGGGGTAAGTCCCTTGAAGAGCTGTTGGGCTAATGGGAGGGGTTAAAGTTGGGCGGCAAAAAATTGAAAATAACCCTGGTTCACAGCGAAATCGGAAGTAACGAAAAGCAGAGAAAAACATTGAAAGCCCTAGGACTTTCCAAAATCAACCAAACGGTCATTAAAGAGGACAGACCCGAAATACGCGGCATGGTTGATAAAGTAAAGCATTTACTGGATGTTGAAGAAATTGAGGCCAAGGAGGTATAGCGTATGCAACTTCACGAATTGAAGCCGGTGCCGGGTTCAAGACATAAGAGGAAAAGAAAGGGGCGCGGCGAAAGCAGCGGTTTGGGCAAAACCGCCGGAAGGGGTCATAAAGGGCAGAAAGCCCGCTCCGGCGGCAAGGTGCGCAGGGGTTTTGAAGGCGGCCAAATGCCCCTGGTGAGACGCATCCCTAAGCGGGGATTTACCAATATATTCAAAAAAGAGTATGTAGTAGTAAATGTTGGGGATTTGAACCAGCGCTTTGATCCCGGCGATGAAGTTACACCCGAAAGCCTTCGGGAAAAGGGATTGATTAAGTCCTTTAAGGACGGAGTTAAAATTTTAGGTGATGGGGACATTGAAAAAAATCTAACTGTAAAGGCCCATGCTTTCAGCAAAACCGCGGTGGAAAAAATTGAAGCTGCGGGGGGCAAAGTAGAGGTGGTCTAAAATTGCTATCAACCCTTAAGAACGTCTGGAAATTATCCGATTTAAGGGCAAAGGTTCTTTTTACGGTGGCAATGTTCATTGTGTTTCGAATTGGTGCCCATGTACCGGTACCGGGGATCAATGCTGATCAACTCAAGGAGCTTCTTCAGACTGGAACCCTCTTTGGTTTTTTTGATGTGATTTCCGGGGGAGCTTTTAAGAAGTTTTCAGTATTTGCCATGGGTGTGGTGCCCTATATCAACGCCTCCATTATAATGCAGCTCCTTACCGTTATTGTTCCGAGCCTGGAAAGGCTGTCCAAGGAAGGAGAAGAGGGTAGGAAAAAGCTGACTCAATATACCCGTTACGGTACCGTTATTCTTTCATTTATTCAGGCACTGGGTATGTCTTTTTACCTCACCAGGACGCCAGGTGTATTAAGCGAAGTATCCGTTGCCTCCATTGCCGTTATAGTTATAAGCCTTACGGCGGGTACTATTTTTCTCATGTGGTTGGGTGAGTTGATTACGGAATACGGCATTGGAAACGGTATTTCCCTTCTAATATTTGCGGGTATTGTTTCACGACTTCCTGCAGGACTTTACACATTATGGGAGTACCTTAAAGCCGGCACCACAAATTATGCCACTGTGCTGCTTTTTCTGGTTATTGCTGTGGTAATTATTGCGGGAATCGTTGCCCTACAGGAAGGCCAGAGAAAGATTCCCGTTCAGTACGCAAAGAGGGTTGTTGGCCGGAGAGTGTACGGGGGACAGAGCACCCATATTCCTTTGAAGGTCAATCAGGCAGGGGTTATACCGGTTATTTTCGCCATGTCCATACTCCTTTTCCCAACAACCATTTCGGCATGGTTTCCCACTAACCCCATTGCCCGGACCATTAACAACATATTTGATCCCAGGTCTGTGCCGTACATGGTAATGTATGCTCTGCTGATTATCTTTTTTACCTATTTTTACACTGCAGTTACTTTCAATCCCCAGGATGTGGCGGATAATTTAAAGAAGTACGGAGGTTTTATACCGGGTTTACGTCCCGGAAGGCCTACAGCAGAGTATATTGACAGGATAATGACCAGGATAACCCTGGCAGGTGCTGTTTCCCTGGCATTTATCGCCCTGCTGCCGAACTTCATTATGGGATTAACGGGTCTTAACATCTATTTTGGAGGAACGTCGCTGCTCATCGTTGTGGGGGTGGCTCTGGATACAATGAAGCAGCTGGAATCCCATCTGCTTATGCGCAATTATCAGGGCTTTATGAAAAAGCTTTAAAGCTTAAATTGTAGGAGGGGGGTTTTGCATGAGAATTGTTCTGCTGGGACCCCCTGGTTCTGGAAAGGGAACTCAAGCTGAGTTTATAACAGAAAAGCTTGGGGTGCCCCACATTTCCACGGGGGATATGTTCCGAAAGGCCATAGGGGAAGGAACGGAGCTGGGAAAGGAAGCCAAAAAATATTTGGATTCCGGGCAGCTGGTTCCCGATGAAGTTACGGTGGGGATAGTAAAGGAAAGGCTTAATCAATCAGACTGTGAAAAAGGTTTTTTACTGGACGGCTTCCCGCGGACCGTAGCACAGGCGGAAGCCCTGGACGGGATTCTCAAGGAAAAGGATACGGGTCTTGATGCGGTCATCAATATAAACGTTCCCCGGGAGGAGCTTCTCAAAAGGCTTACGGGACGGAGGATATGCCGAAACTGCGGTGCAACCTATCATATTATTTTCAATCCTCCGGCAGTGGAAAATACCTGTGATAAATGCGGGGGAGAGCTTTATCAAAGAAAGGACGATACGGAGGAGACCATAATTAACCGCCTTGAGGTGTACAAGAAACAGACGGAGCCCTTGATCCAGTATTATAAAGAAAAGGGACTTCTTAAAGATATTGACGGTGGGCAGAGCATTGAGGAAGTTACAAAGGATATAGGGCTCAGTCTGGGGAGAGATTGGTGATGATATTTTTAAAGTCGGAGCAGGAATTGGAGCTGATGCGGGAGGCAGGAAGAATTGTTGCCAATGTGCTTCTGGAGATAGAGGAAGCTGTAAAGCCGGGAATTACAACGGAAAGATTGAATGAAATTGCCGAAGATATTATTATAAAATCCGGAGCAAAACCCTTATTTAAAGGATACAAGGGTTTCCCGGCCAGCATCTGTACCTCCGTCAATGAAGAGGTGGTTCACGGGATTCCAAGTTTAAGGAAGCTGAAATCTGGGGATATTATTAGTATTGATGTAGGTGCGGAAAAAAATGGATACTGCGGGGATGCAGCGATGACCTTTCCCGTGGGAGAAGTCAGTGAGGAAGCCATGAAACTGATTGAGGTTACCCGCGAGGCTTTGTCCATGGGAATAAAGCAGGCCGTTGTGGGAAACAGGCTCAGTGATATTTCCCATGCAGTTCAGTCCTATGTTGAGGACAACGGGTTTTCCGTTGTCAGGGAGTATGTGGGGCATGGTATAGGCAGAAATATGCATGAGGAGCCTCCTGTGCCAAATTTCGGTGTTCCCGGCAGAGGCCCCCGTCTTGTGCCAGGAATGGTGCTGGCCATTGAGCCCATGGTAAACATGGGAACCTATATGGTTCAAGTAAAGGACGATGGTTGGACGGTGGTTACTTGTGACGGCAAGTATTCGGCTCATTTTGAACACACAGTTGCCGTTACGGAGGCGGGACCCCGCATACTTACTCTGCCGTAGGAATTTAGCGGAATTTTCCTTGGAGGTGCCTCAATGGAAGCGGTGGATGATATTAAGATCGGCCAGGTGGTACGGTCCAAAGCCGGCCGCGACAAAGGAAGATTTTTTATAGTTGTGGCTGTGGATGGAGGTAGGGTATATTTAGCAGATGGGGACCTGAGGAGGGTGGAAACCCCTAAAAAGAAAAATATAAAACATATTCAGGTTACCAACCATGTAGTTGAAAGTATTGCGAAAAAGATTGAGCAGGGAAAGAACCTTTCCAATAAGGAATTTCGCCGCGAACTTCAGTCTCTTGGTTATTGGGGAGATGGGACGCTTGAGAACAAAGGAAAAAGGGAGGTTGATGCATAGGGATGCCTAAAGATGATGTAATTGAAGTGCAGGGTACGGTAGTGGAACCCCTGCCCAATGCAATGTTCCGTGTGGAATTGGATAACGGACATAAAGTGTTGGCCCATGTATCAGGAAAAATCAGGATGAATTTTATAAGGATCCTTCCGGGAGACAGGGTTACAGTGGAGCTTTCACCCTATGATCTATCAAGGGGCCGAATTGTTTATAGATTTAAGTAAGCTTTTATGACATGTTGTTTATTGTAGTTTATATTATATGAGAAAAATTCGGGGTATAAACACAGCAAGGAGGAAAGGAAAATGAAGGTAAAACCTTCTGTTAAACCTATGTGTGACAAATGCAAGATAATTAAGCGACATGGTAAGGTTATGGTAATCTGCGAAAACCCCAAACACAAACAGAGGCAGGGGTAATTAATAGACCACCTGTTGCAAATTGGAGGTGTTAATTGGATGGCAAGGATTGCAGGTGTTGACCTTCCAAGGGATAAAAGGACGGTCATAGCTCTGACCTATATTTTTGGTATTGGGCGTTCAACGGCAGAAGAAATTGTTAAAGCCACGGGGGTCAATCCCGATACCAGAGTGAGGGATTTAACGGAAGAAGAGATAACAAAGTTAAGGGACTATATAGACAAGAATTATACCGTTGAAGGAGACCTGCGCAGGGAAATCTCCATGAATATAAAGCGTCTTATGGAAATAGGGTGCTACCGTGGTTTAAGACACCGTCGGGGACTGCCTGTGCGGGGACAGCGCACCAGAACCAATGCCAGGACCCGTAAAGGACCCAAGAAGACAGTGGGTGTAAGACGTAAGAAATAAAAAAACGCTGGGAAAGGAGGTTGTGTAATGGCAAAGAAAACCACAAAAACGAAGGTTAAAAGGAGAGAGAAAAAGAACGTAGAGGTTGGCATAGCCCATATTAAGTCAACCTTTAACAATACCATTATTACCATTACTGACAAAAACGGTAATGCTATTTCCTGGGCCAGTGCCGGAACAATGGGATTTAAAGGTTCTCGGAAAAGTACTCCCTTTGCGGCCCAGCTGGCGGCTGAAGCTGCTGCCAAGGAAGCCATGGAACACGGGATGAAAGAAGTAGAGTGTTACGTTAAGGGCCCCGGTGCGGGGAGAGAAGCGGCCATTCGTTCCCTGCAGGCGGCGGGATTGGAAGTAAGCGTTATTAAAGATGTAACTCCCATACCCCACAACGGTTGTAGACCACCTAAGAGAAGGAGAGTTTAAGGAGGTGTACTGATTTGGCAAGATATACAGGTCCTGTATGCAGGTTATGCAGAAGGGAAGGTACTAAACTTTATCTCAAAGGAGATCGTTGCTATACAAATAAATGTGCTGTGGATAAAAGGCCCTATGCGCCAGGTCAGCATGGGCAGGGGCGCAGGAAATTATCTGAATACGGTTTGCAGTTGAGGGAAAAACAAAAAGTCCGTAGAATTTACGGCATCAATGAAAAACAGTTCCGGCGCTATTTTGCCGAAGCGGAAAGACAGAAGGGGGTTACAGGGGAAATCCTTATGCGCCTTTTGGAAAGGCGTCTTGATAATGTGATTTACAGATTGGGCTTTGCGGCTTCCCGCCCCCAGGCAAGGCAGTTGGTGCTGCACGGTCATGTTCGGGTAAATGGAAAGAAAGTTAATATACCTTCCTATTTAGTGGATTTGGGAGATGAAGTAGAGATCAGGGAAAAGAGCAAGAATCTGCAGATATTCCAGGAGGCTAAGGAAGCGGCAAGGTCTGTTCCCCAGTGGTTGGAAGTGGATTTGGATCAGCTGAAGGGTAAAGTTGTATCATTCCCAAGCATGGAAGACCTGGATATACCGGTGGAGGCACATCTCATAGTGGAGCTGTACTCCCGTTAATATTTTTTTGTGGTTGGAGGTTTTCCGTGAAGGAGGGTTTAGATGCTTGAGATAGAGAGACCCAAAATTGAATGTGTGGAAATGGCCGATGATAAAACCTACGGTAAATTTGTGGTTGAACCCTTAGAACGAGGATACGGGACAACTTTGGGCAATTCCTTAAGAAGGATACTTCTTTCTTCCCTTCCCGGTTCAGCAATAACTTCCATTAGAATAGACGGGGTTCTGCACGAGTTTTCCGATGTGCCGGGAGTAATTGAGGACGTGACAGAAATAATTCTCAATTTAAAAACCCTTTCAATAAAAATGCATTCGGATGAGCCCAAGGTGATCAGAATTGAGGCTGAGGGAGAAGGCCCTGTCACTGCGCGGGATATCCAGGCAGATGCCGATATTGAGATAGCCAACCCGGATCACCATATAGCTACCCTTACAGGGGACAAAAAATTTGTTATGGAAATGACCGTTGAAAAGGGAAGGGGTTACCGCTCCGCGGATAAAAACAAAAAGCCCGGCGATCCCATTGGTGTAATACCCATAGATTCCATTTTCAACCCCGTGACCCGGGTGAACTTTACCGTGTCCAATACGAGGGTGGGGCAGGTTACGGACTATGATAAGCTGACCCTTGAAGTCTGGACCGACGGAACCATTGCTCCCGACGAGGCTATCTCTTCGTCGGCTAAAATTCTCAATGATCATCTAAAGCTGTTTATTGGCCTCACCGAGGAAATAAGTGACGAAGTGACTATGGATGAAAAGGAAGAAGAAACAAAGGACAGAGTTCTTGAAATGACCATTGAGGAACTGGATCTTTCCGTCAGATCTTACAACTGTCTTAAGAGAGCAGGCATCAACACCGTTGAGGAATTGATCAAGCGTTCAGAGGAAGAAATGATGAAGGTAAGAAACCTAGGCAAAAAATCTCTGGAAGAGATCAAATCAAAGCTTGCTGAACTGGGATTATCCCTTAGGAAAAATGACGAATGAAGGGAGGCATAAAATATGGCTTACGGCAAACTAAGCAGGGAAAAAAGCCACCGGGACATGATGCTTCGCAATTTGGTTACTTCCTTTTTAAGGGAAGAAAGGATCAGCACCACAGAGGCCAAAGCCCGGGATTTGAAGAGAGCGGCCGAAAAAATGATTACTTTGGGAAAACGGGGCGACCTCCATGCCCGGAGGCAGGCCCTTGCCTTTATAAACGACGAAGACGTGGTAAAAAAACTGTTTGATGAAATTGCTCCCCGATATTCTGAACGCAGCGGAGGCTATACCAGGGTAATAAAGGTAGGCCCAAGGCGCGGCGATGCTGCTCCCATGGTGATTGTGGAACTGGTTTGATTAGAAACTGTTTATCTTCACCGATGAACGATGATAACGTTGGAAAATGTAATATATTCCTACGGTGAATCTTCGGAGCAGATCAAAGCGGTGGATGAGTTAAGTCTCACCATTGAGGAGGGGCAGCATGTTGCTGTAATTGGTCCCAACGGTTCCGGGAAATCCACCCTGGCCAGGCTTTTAAATGCTCTCTTGATACCCCAAAGGGGGAGAGTTCTGGTGGATGGTATGGATACCCGGGATAAAGATAAATGGTGGAATATTCGGCAGAAAGTGGGAATGGTATTTCAGAATCCCGATAATCAGATTATTGCCACAAGCGTTGAGGAGGACGTGGCCTTTGGACCGGAGAATCTTGGACTCCCTCCCGGAGAGATTGCGGAAAGGGTAAAGGAGGCTCTATCCCTTGTCAGTATGGAACATTTAAAGGATCGGGCACCCCACAACCTTTCCGGCGGTCAGAAACAGCGGGTGGCCATTGCCGGGGTAATTGCCATGAGGCCCAAATATTTAGTGATGGACGAACCCACGGCAATGCTGGACCCCCAGGGCCGTAGAGAAGTTTTGGCTGCGGTGGAATTTTTAAAGAAAAAGGGTATGGGCGTAATTTTTATTACCCATTTTATGGAGGAAGCCGCATCGGCGGACAGGGTGTTGGTGATGCATAGGGGAAGGATAGTTTTGGACGGAGAGCCCAGATGGGTGTTTGAGCAGGAAGACCTGCTGCGGGAAATCAATCTGGACATCCCCCCCATAACAGCCCTGGCCAATGATTTGAGGCGGGAAGGAGTTCCTCTGCCGGGCAGCTTGCTTAATGTGGAAGAACTGGTGGATGCGCTATGGCATTTATTGAATTAAAAAACGTTTCCGTGATTTATAAACCGGGCACACCCTATGAAGCTGTTGCTTTAGAAGATATTAACCTTTCCATTGATAAGGGAGAGTTTTTAGGAATAATTGGCCCTACCGGGTCAGGAAAGTCAACCCTGGTACAGCTTTTAAACGGGCTTATTAAACCCCATAAAGGGAAAGTTTTTGTTGACGGCATTGATCTCTCGGGCTTAAAGGGTTATCGGCTGAGGGAAATGCGCCGGCGGATAGGATTGGTATTTCAATACCCTGAAAATCAACTTTTTGCGGAAACCGTTGTGGAGGACATCGCCTTTGGCCCTCGAAATCTGGGCTTAGATGAGGATGAGGTGCAAAGAAGAGTAATTGAGGCTATGGAATTTGTGGGGCTTGATTATGAGAGTTTTAAAGATAGATCCCCCTTTAGTTTGAGCGGAGGGGAAATGCGCAGAACCGCCATTGCCGGCATTCTTGCCATGGGGCCGGAGGTGCTGGTTTTGGACGAGCCTTCCGCGGGAATGGATCCCCGGGGACGAGGGGAAATTCTGAACAGGATTGCCAGGATACATGAGGAGTTAAAGATAGCGGTGGTTCTGGTTTCCCATAACATGGAAGATATAGCCCGCTTTGCCCGGAGGGTAGTGGTTTTAAATGAGGGCAGGCTGGTATTGGAAGGTACCCCCCGGGAAATATTTTCTCAGGGCGATAAAATTAGAAGTCTGGGACTGGAAGTCCCGCCTATTACGGAATTGGTAATAAGGCTTAGAAAGAGGGGGATTAATATTAGTCCCGAGATCTGTACGGTGGATGAAGCTCGGGAGGAAATTCTAAAGCTGCTGGGGAGAAGGTAAATGCTGGAAGACATTACTATCGGCCAGTACTATCCTGGAGATTCCATTATTCACAGACTGGACCCCAGGGTAAAAATTACTGCGGCACTCATATATATGACATGCCTTTTTGTGGTTAATAATTACTGGGGCTATTTAATGATTATAACAGCCGGGCTTGCGGCATTGAAGCTTTCCCGTATACCGGCTGGATTTTTTATTAAGGGGCTGCGCCCTGTTTTTTTGCTTTTAGTTATAACCTTTCTCCTGAACCTTTTTCTCACCCCGGGAACTGCCGTTTTTAAATGGGGTTTTCTTAAGGTAACGAAGGAAGGGGCAGTCCTTGGGCTTTATATGGTTATCCGTCTAGCAATGCTCATTGTGGTGGCATCCCTTGTCAGCCTGACCACCACCCCTGTGAACCTGACGGAAGGAATAGAGAGACTGCTGCGGCCCTTTAAAAAGTTCGGCGTTCCTGCCCACGAGCTGGCAATGATGATGACCATTGCTCTGCGGTTTATTCCGACTTTAATCGATGAGGCGGATAAAATAATAAGGGCACAGATGGCCAGGGGTGCCGTATTTGATGAGGGAAATCTAATTAAGCGTATAAAAAATATCCTCCCGGTGGTTGTGCCCCTCTTAGTGGGGGCGTTAAGGCGTGCCGATGAACTGGCCACGGCGATGGAGGCTAGATGCTATCGGGGAGGAGAAGGAAGAACCCGGTTGAGGGAGCTTACCATGGAATTCAGGGATGTTGCGGCGCTTATTGTTAGCTTTGCTGTTTTTGCCATCTCCCTCTGGAGCCGGTGGTGGTTATAGTGACAGCAAATATTAAACTCATTATTCAATATGACGGAACAAATTTTAACGGCTGGCAGGTTCAAAAAAAACACCCCCATACCCGCACCGTTCAAGCGGTTTTGGAGAAGGCTCTGAAATGTATTGTAAAGGAACCGGTAACATTGATAGGGGCGGGTCGCACAGATTCCGGGGTGCATGCCAGGGGCCAGGTGGCCAATTTCCTTACCCAAAACCCCATACCCGTTGAGAAATGGCCTGCTGCCCTAAATTCTATTCTTCCTCCCGATGTTGCCGTTGTTGGGGCGGAGGAAGTTCCGGCAGAGTTCCACGCCACGTACTGGGCTAAGAAAAAAACCTACCATTATTATATTCTCAATGCAAGGTACCCCGACGTTTTCTTAAGAAACTATGCCCTTCATGTGCCCCAAAGGCTTAACTTTGGAGATATGCGGGAAGCAGCCCGGTTTATATTGGGTACCCATGATTTTAAGTCCTTCTGCGCTGCGGGAAGTAGTGTGAAAAACCACAGGCGCACCATATATGAAGCGGATTTTTCCATTGAGGGAGAGCTTATAGTATTTAAAATTACGGCGGACGGTTTCTTGTATAAAATGATAAGGTCCATTGTGGGGACACTGCTGGAAATTGGAAAAGGGAAATATCCTCCAGGCTGGATGCAGGAAGTTCTGGAAGCCCGGGATCGAAAAAAAAGCGGCCCCACTGCACCGCCCCACGGCCTTTATCTTGATAGGGTATTTTATGATTAGTCTTTAAGGGGCGGGAAAATGATAACCTTGTATTGCAGACCTTTGGGGATCAATATCTAATGGCTTAAATTTCTTGACAAGGTATGGTAGATATTTTACAATTAGGTATGTGATTTTTCCCCCCTTATTGAGCCCCGTAAATTTTTGAGGAGGGAAAGCAGGAAATGCGGACTACGTATATGGCAAAGCCCGGAGAAGTGGAAAGCAAATGGTACATTATTGATGCAAAGGGCAAAACCCTCGGCAGACTGGCCACCGAAGTGGCGCGCATATTGAGGGGTAAGCATAAGCCCACCTTTACTCCCCATGTGAACATGGGCGATCATGTCATTGTTATCAATGCTGAAAAGATTGTTCTTACGGGTAAAAAACTTGATCAAAAGCGCCATTACTGGCATACCGGCTATCCCGGCGGCATAAAATCCGTGGATTATAGAACTCTTTTGAGCAAGAATCCGGAAAGGGCTGTATTTTATGCCGTCAAGGGTATGCTTCCCAAAAACAAACTGGGTGCCAAAATGCTGAAAAAGCTTCGGGTATACAGAGGTGAGGAGCATCCTCACCAGGCGCAGAAACCTGAAGAGTGGAAGCTTGGATAATGGCGGAAGGGAGGTTGTTTAATGGCTCAGGTGCAGTATTACGGTACCGGACGCAGGAAAGAATCCGTAGCTAGGGTTCGTTTGGTTCCCGGCGAAGGTAAGATAATAATAAATGATAGAGAGTTGGAGCAATACTTTCCCCGCCTTGCTCAGCAAAAGTATATTATAGAACCCCTGGAAGCCACGGGTATGCTTTCCAGATTTAACGTTATTGCCAAGGTAGAAGGCGGCGGAACCACTGGTCAAGCAGGTGCGGTGAGGCTTGGTATTTCCAGAGCGCTGCTCCAGGCAGATGAAAACCTCAAGTCTCAATTGAAAAAAGAGGGTTTTTTGACCAGGGACCCCAGAATGAAAGAAAGAAAGAAATACGGCTTGAAAAAAGCAAGAAAGGCTCCTCAATGGTCAAAAAGATAGAATTTGTTTACTTATATTCGAGTTTACACAACCGTCAATGGTTATAACCTTTGGCGGTTTTTTTATGTGCAAAATTCAGTATAAGAGAATATAACAGGTTATCCTATCTCAGTCGTAATCCCTCGGAATGCAGTAAGTTCGTATGTGTAGGTGGTTACGATATCTCCTCCGTAGGTTATACCCTGTGCGTCACTGTCCTTATTTTTCCACGAGCAAACTTTGTAAGTACGGGAGTAAATTTATTTATAACTACACATTTTTATTAGGTTCATTTTTATTGAGTTCATTACTAATTGCTTTATTACGCATTTAATTAAGTATGAACTTAACTAAATAGAATGGAGGTTAAGTATGGAGATAGCAAAGGTACTTAAAGCCATGGCCGATGAAACGACGGGATTTAAAATACTTATATTGCTTTTACAACATAATTATTACGTAAGAGCAATATCAAGAAAACTTGAGTTGTCGGAATCGGCAATATTACAGCATATAAAGTTTTAAGGGAAGCAGGCCTGCTTATAGGACTGAAAAAAGGTTATTATATGCGTTATGATGTAGACCTAGGCACCCTACATAAACTCTCTTCTAAAATTGAAGAACTTGCAGCAATAGAAAGGGAAGTCTGTAATCTTGAAAACGCGTGGTGTGAGTCTTCTGAATGAAAAATGTGTCGTGTAAAAGGAATGGGTGTAAGTTTTTAAGTGAAGTTCAGTCTATTTATCATGGCGAATATAAAGAGGAAGTGTGAGTAAACAAAAAAGGGAATAATCACTGTCACAAATCTTAAAGTTGTTGGAGCAATTCAATCTGACTAAAGCAGGAAAACGCCCTTTTAAAACTATTCAAAGGGAATGAGACTAAAAATTACAATAATCTAAGTGGAATTAACTGGAGTATTACACTTGCTGCAATAATTTTAATAGCAATTACTTCTGCTTTACTGGGTTTGTTAATTGCTATATCTGGAAAGAAAGTATTTGAAGCCAAAACATTTTCAAACTTTTTCAGATTTCCGATGTTGTTTTTATGCAGCCTGTTTATGCCTATTGATAAGTTGCCGGTCATATTAAAAGCGCTATCGTTCTATTTACTTCTGACATACAGAACAGATATACTTAATGGTGGGATTATGGGAAACTCTATCTTTAATACTTTATTTAATATCTCTGTCATGTTAGTATTTACTACTTTGTTATTTTACTTGTGTCTGAGAAACAATAAAAAAACAAAGTGGATTTTTTAATTAGTTTTAGGCGTGGCTTGTAATATTATAGGCAGTAAAAGATTATAAGGCAGGATAATTATTCCTGAAACGAAGAAAAACTATACCTATTTTATGCCTGTTTATATTTTTTATGGCTTACGGATAATGTTAAAATCACAGATGGTAATAGAATGGGCATCATAATCGACCAGCCCATCTTTTTTCATTTTATTGAGTTCACGGGAAAGAGAAGTCCTTTGAATCCCTAGCCTTTCGGCTAATTCCTTCTTTGTCATATTAAGTTTTATTTTTTTACTATTTTGAGCGTAATACTCATAATTTAAGAATTCAATGATAGACTCTCTTATAGATTTCATGGAGATTGATTTAATTTTACTTGTCAAAATAATAGCTTTATCTGATATACAGGTTAAAAACTTGATTAAAAAGTCCTGGCTAGTCTGGCAAAGTTGCAGTACAAAATCTTTAGGAATATGTAAAATTTCAGCATCTGATTTTGCTATTACACTCATGGGATAATAAGGATACATTGAAAACAATAGATTTCCTCCTAAGTTATCTCCCATTTTAAATTCTGCAACAGTTAATACAATTCCTTTTTCATCAACTTTTTGAATAAACACCTGCCCTTTTAAAATAATATCCATATAATTGCATTTCTCACTTTCAAAATGGATAATGTAGCCT
>JAAYIF010000030.1 GCA_012523575.1 Clostridia bacterium | reverse complement strand
TCAAGATGAGCGTAAAGCTGATAGACCCCATTGCTATTGAAGAGGGATTGCGTTTTGCTATTCGTGAAGGCGGCAGGACCGTAGGTGCCGGTGTGGTTTCAGCTATTAAGGAGTAAAGGTAAGTAAATAAAAAGGATATAAAACAGCAGGGGTTTTCCCCTGCTGTTTTTGTACATCAGTTGTTGACACTAGTTTTTTTTTATGCTAAATTTTTAAAAGCGACAAACTAAACCTGCTAGCACCGGTGTTTTTTTATTTTTAGGGATTAATAATATATGAATCCTAGTGCAAATTCGGTATTGGGTACTTGAGTGGGAGGTGTGGGATGTGAGAATTGGAATAACGCTGGCATGTACTGAATGCAAGCGGCGCAATTATACCACGAAAAAAAATAAAAACAATGATCCCGATAGACTGGAGTTGAAAAAATACTGTTCCTTCTGTAGAAGACATACGGTTCATAGAGAAACAAAATAGGGAACTGAAACTAAGGGCTTAAGGATGTGAAAGTATGTCACAAAAAACGGCATCCAAACAGAAAAGAAGAGCGGGATTAGGACAGTTTTTTAGGAGTGTTTGGCTGGAGCTTAAAAAGGTAAGCTGGCCCAACAGAAAAGAAATAGTAACCTATACCGCCGTAGTGCTGGTTTCGGTATTGATTGTTGCGTTAGTTTTCTGGATTTTTGACTCTATTTTTAGTTTTCTTATGAACTTTATTCTGTAGCCACCATTTTTAAGGGGGTGAGGGGACTTGGCGGATATGGATATAGATGTAAAAGGAGAAAAGGAAGATAGACCTGTGGATGAGAAGTCCCCTGCAGGTAAAAAAGAGTGGTATGTTATTCATACTTATTCCGGCTATGAAAACAAGGTAAAGGCCAATCTCGAAAAGCGGATAGAATCAATGAACATGGGCGATAAAATATTTAGAATAGTTGTTCCTGTTCAGGAGGAGTATCAGCGCAGCGGTCAAAAGCAGAAGCTGGTAAAGAAAAGGGTATACCCGGGATATGTGCTGGTGGAAATGATCATGACCGATGACTCCTGGTATGTGGTCCGCAATACTCCCGGTGTTACCGGCTTTGTAGGAACAGGTACCAAACCCATTCCTCTTCAGGAAGAGGAAGCAACAAAAATACTGCAGGACATGGGAATGGAAGAAAGAAAGGTTAAGGTAGATTTTACCGTTGGCGAAAATGTCAGGGTGACCAACGGTCCCTTTGAGAATTTTATCGGTACCATAGAAGAAATTTATCCTGAAAAGGGTAAGGTTAAGGTTTTGGTGTCCATGTTCGGCAGGGAAACGCCCATAGAGCTGGAATTTACCCAGATTTCAAAAATATAAATATGGAAGTTAAGGAGGTGCTGCATAAGTGGCCAAGAAAGTAATTGGTTTGATCAAGCTTCAGGTTCCTGCTGGCAAAGCAAATCCGGCACCCCCCGTGGGCCCGGCATTGGGTCAGCATAGCGTGAATATTATGGCCTTTTGTAAGGAGTTCAACGAAAGAACCAAGGATCAGGCGGGAATGATAATTCCCGTGGAAATCACGGTTTATGAGGACAGGTCCTTTACGTTTATTACCAAGACGCCTCCGGCGGCTATTCTGCTTAAAAAAGCTGCCGGCATTGAAAAGGGTTCAGGGGAACCCAACAGGAACAAAGTAGCTAAGGTGTCCAGGGAAAAGGTTAGGGAAATAGCCGAGCTGAAAATGGCTGATCTAAATGCTTCGGATATTGAAGCGGCAATGAGAATGGTTGAAGGCACTGCCCGCAGTATGGGTATCGTCGTTGAAGGTTAAAAATTTTAAGTGCTGTGGGAGGGTAAAATCCGCTAGCACCACAAGGAGGAATGATGTATGCCGAAAAGGGGTAAAAAGTATAAGGAAGCATTGGCTTTGGTTGACCGGATGAAAGTGTATCAACCCGAGGAAGCCTTTGAGCTGATCAAAAAAACAGCCTATGCAAAATTCGACGAAACTGTGGAAGCAGCCATTAGGCTTGGGGTTGATCCCCGCCATGCGGATCAAAAGGTTCGCGGTACCCTAGTTCTGCCCCATGGTACTGGTAAAACCGTAAAGGTCCTAGTTTTCGCCAAAGGGGAAAAGGCCAAAGAGGCTGAAGAGGCCGGAGCTGACTATGTAGGAGCCGAAGATTTGGCTGAAAAAATCCAGGGAGGCTGGCTGGATTTTGATGTTGCCATTGCCACTCCCGATATGATGGGTGTCGTGGGTAAATTGGGCCGCATTTTAGGTCCTAGGGGATTAATGCCCAACCCCAAGGTGGGAACGGTAACCAACGACATTGCCAAAGCTGTCAAGGACAGCAAAGGTGGGAAAATAGAGTTTAATGTTGATAAAGCAGGGATAATCCATGTTCCCATAGGAAGGGTATCCTTTGAAGTCGGCCAGCTGGCGGAAAACTATTGGGCTTTAATTGATGCGCTGCAGAGAGCTAAACCTGCGGCGGCAAAGGGTCAGTATTTCCGCAGCGCCTATGTAAGTTCCACCATGGGGCCCGGAATTAAAGTGGCCACTGCAAAGCCTTTAAAATAGAAATTATTGCACCCCAATGCCGGGTGTGATATAATTCTGCTGACCCGGCAGGAGTTAAAGGGTTATAGAGCTGTGTTTAATTTAATACAGATGGTTATGCCGCAGACAGTAGGTGCTCTAAGCTTAAAGGTTTTAACCGCCTACCGAGGCAAAGGAGTTTATAATTCCCGCTGGGAAAGCAACCGGTGGGACCATTGGGTTTTTGAGATTAAACCTCCGTTTGTCTGCGGAGGTTATTTTATTTTTAAGGTGTTTAGGGCATTAAATTAAAGGGCACAGAGGGGGTGAAAATTTGTCTTCTTCAAAGATACGGGAAGAGAAGGAAGCTGTGGTCTCCCAAATCAAAGAAAAACTCAGTTCGGCCCAAGTTGCAATTTTGACGGATTACCGGGGTTTGACAGTGGCAGAGATGAACCAGTTGAGGAAAAAGTTTAGGGAGTCCAATGTGGAATTTAAGGTTGTAAAAAACACCTTAACACTACTTGCTGCCAAATCCATAGGGTTGGATGAGCTGGAGGAATACTTAAAGGGGCCTACGGCCATAGCTTTCGGTATGGAAGATCCTGTTGTACCAGCAAAAATCATTTCAGAGTTTTCTAAAGACCATAAGGATCTTGAAGTCAAGGGCGGCGTGCTGGAAGGTAAGATTATTCCCATTGAAAAGATCAAGGAACTGTCACAGCTGCCACCAAAGGATCAGCTTCTGGCAAAACTTGCCGGTGCTATGAATTCACCTCTTGTAATGCTGGTTAACGTTTTGAACGCTCCTATCCGCGATTTTGTTTATGCATTGGATGCTTTGCGGAAGAAAAAAGAAGAAGAAGCAAGCTGATTGGGTTGAATAAAAAATTTATACTTAAGGGGGTATATAAATGTCAAAGGTTGAAGAGGTATTGAATCTTGTTAAAGAAATGACCATTTTGGAGCTTTCTGAACTGGTTAAGGCTTTTGAGGAAGAGTTTGGCGTAACTGCTGCAGCTCCCGTGGCTGCCGTACCCGCAGCCGGTGTTGCTGCACCGGGAGAAGAAGCCAAGGCTGAAGAAGAGAAAACAGAGTTTGATGTTATTCTTACCTCAGTGGGAGATAAGAAGATCAACGTTATCAAGGTTGTTCGTGAGATTACAAGCCTTGGTCTGAAAGAGGCAAAAGCTTTGGTTGACGGTGCTCCTAGCCCTGTTAAGGAAGGGGTAAGCAAAGAGGAAGCTGAGCAGATTAAGGCTAAGCTGGAAGAAGCAGGGGCAAGCGTTGAGCTTAAGTAGAGAGTTTAAAAATTTAAATTCATAAATAAATAGGAAGGCCGGAAATTAAACCGGCCTTCCTTTTTTAAAAAATTTTGTCTTATTTCCTTGCATTATTGATTTAATTGTGCTAGCATTATAAGATGTCATCCTTTTCGAAAATTTACAGCCTTTTTTTGAAAGTTTTCCATTAAAGTTTTCCATTGTTGGCAGCTGCTAAAAGGGAGAAGGACTTCCTTTAAGCTTCAGAAAAGGGTGAGGTTTCTATCTAGTCCAGGTAATATAGATAAACTCCTTCTACCTATCATTATATAACATAAATTATTAATATTTCAACGGGGTGGTTTTATGGAAAAAAGGGATGGGCTCAAGCGGTATAGTTTTTCTAGAATTAAAGAAGTGCTCGAACTCCCTGATTTGATCGAGATACAGAAGAAATCGTATAAATGGTTTCTGGAAAAGGGCCTTAAGGAAGTTTTTAACGAAATATCCCCCATACGTGATTTTACCGGCACTTTAGTCCTTGAATTTGTGGACTATACTTTGGGAAAGCCAAAGTACACCGTTGAGGAATGCAAGGAAAGGGATATGACCTATTCAGCCCCCTTTAGGGTTAAGGTACGTTTAATAAATCAGGAGACAGGAGAAGTCAAAGAGCAGGAAGTATTTATGGGAGAATTCCCGTTAATGACCGAAAAGGGAACCTTCATTATTAATGGTGCGGAAAGGGTAATTGTCAGCCAGCTGGTGCGTTCCCCCGGAGTTTATTATTCCGAGCGTTTTGATCCTTCGGGGGTAAAGGTTTATGAGGCTACCATTATACCTAACCGCGGTGCCTGGCTGGAATTTGAAAGCGATGCCAACGGACATATTTATGTGCGTGTGGACAGAACCCGGAAGCTTCCTGTGACTGTTTTGATTAGGGCTTTAGGCTACGGTGCCGATGGAGAGATTCTTGAGCTTTTTGACAGCAATCAGTATATACAAAATACCATGGAGAAGGATAATACCAGCAATCAGGATGAGGCTTTAATCGAAATATATAAGAGGTTGCGCCCCGGAGAGCCTCCCACTGTGGAGAGCGCAAAATCCCTACTGGAAAGCCTGTTTTTTGATCCCAAACGCTATGATTTGGGCAATGTGGGAAGGTTTAAGCTGCACAGTAAACTTCAAAACGGCGTTCTTTACAAAGAAAATGAAGATGGAGAAGAGAAGGAGTACATCCGCTGCCTTACCACAGAAGATATAGTGGCTGCGGTGAAACATTTCCTTGATGTAATGGAAGGCAAGGAAAAGGTTGATGATATAGATCACCTGGGCAACAGGCGGCTACGTTCCGTGGGAGAGCTCCTTCAGAATCAGTTTAGGATTGGTCTTTCCCGTATGGAAAGGGTTGTAAGGGAAAGGATGACCATCCAGGATGTGGAGGTCATTACTCCCCAGGCCCTTATTAATATCAGGCCGGTGGTGGCGGCCATTAAGGAATTCTTTGGGAGCAGTCAGCTGTCCCAGTTTATGGATCAGACCAACCCCCTGGCGGAGCTTACCCATAAGAGGCGCTTAAGTGCCCTGGGCCCCGGCGGGCTGAGCAGGGAGCGGGCGGGTTTTGAGGTTCGGGACGTCCATCATTCTCACTACGGCAGGATCTGTCCCATTGAGACTCCTGAGGGGCCTAATATCGGGCTCATAGGCTCCCTGGTTACCTATGCCCGGAGCAATGAGATGGGGTTTATTGAAACCCCTTACCGAAAGGTGGATAAGGAAAAGGGTGTTGTAACCGATGAAGTTGTGTATCTCACAGCGGACGAAGAGGATAAATATGTAATTGCTCAGGCCAACGCTCCCCTGGACGAAGAGGGACGTTTTCTCAGTGATAAGGTGAATGCCCGCTACGGCTCGGATATTATTGAAGTTCCCGTTGATAAAGTGGAATATATGGACGTTTCGCCCAAACAGGTGGTCAGTGTGGCCACGGCCCTTATTCCCTTTTTGGAGCATGATGATGCCAACCGGGCATTGATGGGCGCAAACATGCAGAGACAGGCAGTTCCCCTTATAACCACCGAAGCACCCCTTGTGGGTACGGGAATTGAATGGAAGGTGGCAAGGGATTCCGGTGCTGTGGTTGTTGCCAAGAATCCAGGGGTTGTGGAGAAGGTTACCAGCAACACAATTGTGGTTAAAACCGACACAGGGCAGAAGGATGTTTATCGCCTGCATAAATTTGAACGCTCTAACCAGGGTACATGCATTAATCAAAAGCCAGTGGTTAGAAGGGGAGAACGGGTAGAAGAAGGTGACCTCCTTGCCGATGGTCCCTGTACTGATCAGGGCGAGCTTGCCCTGGGGAAAAATGTACTGGTGGCTTTTATGCCCTGGGAAGGCTATAATTACGAGGATGCAATACTTATCAGCGAAAAGCTGGTTAAGGAAGACGTGTTTACTTCCATTCACATTGAGGAATATGAATGTGATGCCCGGGATACTAAACTGGGGCCCGAGGAGATCACCAGGGATATTCCCAATGTGGGAGAGGATGTCCTTAAGGATCTGGATGAACGGGGGATCATCCGGGTGGGGGCGGAAGTAAGGCCCGGAGATATTTTGGTTGGAAAGGTTACTCCCAAAGGGGAAACTGAGCTTACCGCAGAGGAAAGGCTTTTAAGGGCAATTTTCGGAGAAAAGGCCAGGGAGGTGCGGGATACTTCCTTAAGGGTTCCCCATGGGGAAAGCGGAAAAGTGGTGGATGTTAAAGTATTTTCAAGGGAAAACGGTGATGAACTGGCCCCGGGAGTAAATCAGCTGGTAAGGGTTTACGTTGCCCAGAAGAGAAAAATTTCCGTGGGGGACAAAATGGCCGGGCGACACGGAAACAAAGGGGTAATTTCAAAAATACTCCCGGAAGAGGATATGCCCTTTTTGCCCGACGGTACCCCGGTGGAGATCGTTTTAAACCCCTTAGGGGTTCCATCCCGAATGAACATTGGACAGGTACTGGAGGCTCACTTGGGATTGGCAGCAAAGGCCCTGGGGCTTCATGTGGCAAGCCCGGTGTTTGATGGGGCCCAGGAAGAAGATATTGTGGAAATGCTTAAAAAAGCGGATCTTCCCGAAAACGGGAAAACCGTTCTGCGGGACGGCAGGACCGGTGAGCCTTTTGAGAATGAAGTCACTGTGGGCTATGTGTACATGCTAAAACTTGCACACCTGGTGGACGATAAAATACATGCCCGTTCAACGGGTCCCTATTCCCTTGTTACCCAGCAGCCCTTGGGAGGAAAGGCTCAGTTTGGCGGGCAGAGGTTTGGAGAAATGGAGGTATGGGCCCTGGAGGCCTACGGTTCCGCCTATACCTTGCAGGAGATTTTAACGGTTAAATCCGACGATGTTATTGGAAGAGTGAGAACCTACGAAGCCATTGTTAAAGGTGAAAATGTGCCGGAGCCTGGAGTTCCCGAATCCTTTAAAGTATTGATTAAGGAGCTTCAGAGCCTGGGCCTTGATGTTAAAGTATTGTCCAATGGTGATGAGGAGCTGGAATTAAAAGAGTCTGAGGAAGATGTAACGGATACCGCAAAGGAGCTGGGAATAGATATCAGCGGAGACGGTAGGGGCGGCACTACAGGAAAGAAGGTTCATAGAGAAGACGAAGAAGATGAGGATGGGGACCAATATGTTGAAGATGTTGAAGACAGCTTGGATGATGATTTGGACGATGTATTAGAATTTATAGATGTGGAAGAGGAAGAAGAAAATGAAAGCCGCTGATTTGGATGGGTTTTATTATAAGAAAAACATTGAAGGGGGAGAAAAGCCATTGCTGGAACTGAATAATTTTGAGAGGATTAGAATTGGTCTAGCTTCCCCAGAACAAATTCGCGAGTGGTCCAGCGGTGAAGTAAAAAAGCCGGAAACCATTAATTACAGAACTCTAAAACCGGAGCGGGAAGGTCTCTTTTGTGAAAAAATTTTTGGTCCCACCCGGGACGGGGAATGCCACTGTGGAAAATACAAAAGGATCAGGTACAAAGGGGTAATCTGCGACAGGTGCGGTGTTGAGGTCACCACATCTAAAGTGCGCAGGGAAAGGATGGGACATATAGAGCTTGCAGCACCTGTTTCCCATATTTGGTATTTTAAGGGCATTCCCAGCCGTATGGGGCTTTTGCTGGATATGTCCCCCCGTTCCCTGGAGAAAATTTTATATTTTGTTTCCTATGTGGTAATTGATCCCGGTGATACACCCCTTATAAAGAAGCAACTTCTTTCGGAGGCGGAGTATAGGGAATACAGGGAAAAGTACGGCAATAAATTTAAAGCCGGAATGGGAGCCGAGGCGGTAAAGGAACTGCTTCAGGAAATTGATTTGGATAAACTTTTTCAGGAGCTGCGGCAGGAACTGAAAGAAGCCAGCGGACAGAGAAAGGTAAGGGCCATCAGACGCCTTGAAGTGGTTGATGCATTCAGGAAATCCGGCAATAGGCCTGAATGGATGATTTTGGAAGTTATACCCGTAATACCCCCTGAATTGAGACCCATGGTACAGCTGGACGGTGGAAGATTTGCCACTTCGGATCTCAATGATTTATACCGCAGAGTAATAAACAGAAACAACAGGTTAAAGAGGCTCTTGGATCTGGGTGCCCCTGACATTATTGTGCGCAACGAAAAACGCATGCTTCAGGAAGCTGTTGACGCCCTGATTGACAACGGCCGCAGGGGTAGGCCCGTTACAGGACCGGGCAACCGTCCCCTGAAATCCTTAAGCGATATGCTTAAGGGCAAGCAGGGCCGCTTCCGCCAGAACCTGCTGGGCAAAAGGGTGGATTATTCGGGTAGATCCGTTATTGTGGTGGGACCGGAGCTGGAAATGCATCAGTGCGGTCTGCCTAAAGAAATGGCCCTGGAGCTTTTTAAGCCCTTTGTAATGAAGCAGTTGGTGGATAAGGGGTTTGCCCATAATATCAAGAGTGCCAAGAGAATGGTGGAACGGCTGAAGCCCGAGGTATGGGATGTGCTGGAGGAAGTAATTAAAGAACATCCGGTTCTTTTGAACCGCGCTCCTACCCTTCACAGGCTGGGGATTCAAGCCTTTGAACCGGTTCTGGTGGAGGGACGCGCCCTTCAAATACATCCCATGGTGTGTACTGCATACAACGCAGACTTTGACGGGGATCAGATGGCGGTTCACGTACCTCTGTCTGCGGAAGCCCAGGCGGAAGCCAGGCTGTTGATGTATGCTCCGTACAACATTTTAAACCCCAAAGACGGAAGGCCCGTGGCTACTCCCACCCAGGATATGGTTTTGGGAGCATTCTACCTTACTGTTATCAAAGAAGGAGCCAGGGGTGAGGGGAAAGTATTTGCCAATTATGAAGAAGCCCGCCTGGCTTATGAAGAAGGTATTGTGGACCTCCATGCACGGATCAAGGTTCAAATTAAAGGAGAACTTATTGAAACCTCTGTGGGTCGGTTGTTCTTTAATTACGAAGTGCCCATACCCGAAGAGCTTGGTTTCTATAATGAAGAAATAGGGAAGAAAGAACTGGCCCAGATTGTTATGGACTGTTACCGCAAGTTGAGCGTGGAGCGTACCGCTGACCTGCTGGACGGTCTGAAAAGGGTTGGTTTTGAATGGGCAACAAAGGCAGGGATAACCATCAGTTTGTCCGATCTGGATACCCCGCTGGATAAGGAAGCCGTAATATCGGAAACTGAGAAAAAGGTGGAAGAAATTGAAAAACAGTACCGGCGCGGACTGATAAACGAAGAAGAACGTCATGAAAATGTTGTAACACTGTGGAGCAAGGCAACGGAAAAAATAACGGAAGAATTAATGAATTCCTTTGATAAGTTTAATCCGGTGTATATGATGGCTAATTCCGGGGCCCGGGGTAATGTACAGCAGCTCAGGCAGCTGTCAGGTATGCGGGGATTGATGGCCGACCCGTCGGGAAGAATCATTGACTTGCCCATTAAAGCCAATTTCAGGGAAGGACTTACGGTGCTGGAGTACTTTATTTCCACCCACGGTGCAAGAAAAGGTCTTGCGGATACGGCCCTTAGGACTGCGGATTCCGGCTACCTCACCAGAAGGCTGGTGGACGTGGCCCAGGATGTTATAATTCGCGAAGATGATTGTGGCACAACGGAGGGGCTGACCCTCAGGGCGATAAAAGACGGTGAAGAAACCATAGAACCTCTGAAGGAAAGAATTCTGGGCAGGCTGGCCCTAGAGGACATCTATCATCCTGAAACGGGGGAAGTTATTGTCAGGGCCGATGAGGAGATCAATGAAGAAGCTGTGGATGAGATTATCAAGGCCGGCATCGATGCGGTTAAGGTGAGGTCCGTTCTCACCTGCAGGACCAGATACGGGGTATGCCGCATGTGCTATGGAAGGGATCTGGCTACAGGCAAGCTGGTGGAACTGGGAGAAGCCGTGGGAATTATTGCAGCCCAATCCATCGGTGAGCCCGGAACCCAGCTGACCATGAGGACTTTCCACACCGGCGGTGTTGCCGGCGAAGACATTACCCAGGGTTTGCCCAGGGTGGAGGAGCTTTTTGAAGCCAGAAAACCTAAGGGGCAGGCCTTTATATCGGAGATTGACGGAGTGGTAAGTATTGTAGAGGAAAAGGGAAGGAGAAAGATTCGGGTCATTGGACCGGACGGTGAAGAGAGCGAGTACACCATTCCTTATGGCTCCAGAATTAAGGTAAAGGATGGAGACCATGTTTCTGCAGGGGATGAGCTTACGGAGGGTTCCGTGAATCCCCATGATCTATTGAAGATTAAGGGAATTCGCTGGGTTCAAAAATATCTCCTGGAAGAGGTCCAGAGGGTTTACCGGATGCAGGGTGTGGATATCAATGACAAGCACATAGAAATTATGATCCGTCAGATGTTGCGGAAGGTTAAAGTTGAAGATCCGGGAGATACGGATCTCCTTCCCGGAGGCTTAATAGATGCCTTCGAATTTGAAGAGGAAAACAAAAAGGTTGTTGAACAAGGAGGAAAAACAGCTACGGCACGGCCTGTTATACTGGGAATAACCAAAGCTTCCCTGGCAACGGATTCCTTCTTATCCGCAGCTTCCTTCCAGGAAACCACCAATGTTCTCACCGAAGCAGCAATAAAAGGAAAGGTTGACCCTCTGATGGGGTTGAAGGAAAACGTTATTATCGGAAAACTTATTCCTGCGGGAACAGGAATGGCAAGATACAGGAGTATTGAAATAGAAAACGGGGAAAAGGAAGAAAAAGAAGAAACAGCTTCTGAAAAAGAGACCGAAAATCTTCTAAAAGTTTGATTTTTGTTGACAGCTCTAATTATGGATGGTAAACTTTAAAAGTGTGCAATTGACGAGGGGAGGGTTGGTAGTGTTGTCCTTAGAGGATTTAAGGGAAACCGCCAATAAGGTGGTAGGCACGAGGCAGACTACCAAAGCCGTTCAGCAGGGTAAGGCAAAAAAGGTTTTTATTGCTGAGGATGCCGAGGATCGCATCACCGTCCCCTTGATGGAGCTTTGCAATGAAAAGGGTATAGAAATTGTAAAGGTAAAAACAATGAAAGAGCTGGGCAGCGCCTGCGGCATTGACGTAGGTGCTGCTTCTGCCGCTTTAATTGAACCGTAGTCGAATGTGGTCTTAACTAAATCTATCATTGGAAGGAGGTGCAGAGGGATGCCCACAATAAACCAGCTAATCAAAAAGGGAAGAAAAAAATTGGTTAAGAAAACAAGTGCCCCGGCTTTGAAGGAATGTCCCCAAAAGAGGGGAGTATGCACGAGGGTTTATACAGCAACGCCCAAAAAGCCCAACTCTGCCCTTAGGAAAGTGGCCAGGGTTAGGCTGACAAACGGAATAGAGGTTACCGCTTATATTCCCGGCATTGGTCACAACCTTCAAGAACACTCAGTGGTCCTTGTAAGGGGTGGCAGGGTAAAGGATTTACCCGGTGTTAGGTATCATATCATTCGCGGTGCGCTTGATGCCGCAGGGGTTGAGGAAAGAAAACAGGGTCGCTCCAAGTACGGTACCAAGAAACCCAAAAAATAACGCAAAATACCGATAAGAAGATAAAAAGGGGGGGAAGTAATGCCGCGTAGAGGTAATATACAAAAGCGCGATGTCCCGGGTGATCCCATATATGGGGACAAGGCGGTAAGCAAGCTTATCAATCAGATCATGCGAGACGGTAAAAAAAGTCTTGCTGAAAAAATTGTGTATGGAGCCTTTGAAATCATTAGGGAGAAAAAGAATCAGGATCCCCTGGAGGTATTTCACAAGGCCCTTGAAAACGTTAAACCTGTCCTGGAGGTAAGGGCCCGCCGTGTGGGTGGGGCAAACTATCAGGTGCCTGTAGAGGTTAGGCCTGAAAGACGCCAAACCCTTGCCATACGCTGGATAGTTAGTTTTGCTAGGGAACGTAATGGTAAGAGCATGCAGGAAAAGCTGGCGGCGGAACTGATGGAGGCTGCAGAGGGTCTCGGCGGAGCAGTTAAAAAGAAAGAAGATACCCATAGAATGGCCGAAGCTAACAAAGCCTTTGCCCATTACAGATGGTAGGATCCGGTTTTTGCCCCGTCAGTATTGTCTGTGCAAATCTTGAAGGATTAAAAGGAGGATAACAGTGGTTGGCGCATTTCCATTGGAAAAAGTACGAAATATAGGATTGATGGCGCATATAGACGCCGGGAAAACCACAACAACAGAAAGAATTCTCTTCTATACCGGACGTGTGCACAAAATGGGAGAAGTGCATGAGGGTTCAGCAACCATGGACTGGATGGAACAGGAACAGGAGCGCGGTATCACCATTTCCTCGGCGGCAACCACCTGCTATTGGAAGGATCATCGCATCAATATCATTGATACGCCAGGACACGTGGACTTTACCGTAGAGGTTGAACGATCCCTCAGGGTGCTTGATGGGGCAATTGCTGTGTTCTGTGCTGTGGGTGGGGTTGAACCGCAGTCTGAAACAGTGTGGCGTCAGGCCGATAAATATCATGTTCCCCGTATTGCCTATGTGAACAAGATGGATCGCGTCGGGGCGGATTTTTTAAGAGTGGTGAAGATGATTGCCGATAGGTTGGGTGCAAATCCCGTTCCCATTCAACTTCCCATAGGGGTGGAAGAAAATTTCGTTGGGGTAGTGGATTTGGTTGCTCAGAAAGCCATTATTTATATTGATGATTTAGGCACCCAGAGCAGTACAGAGGATATACCGGAAGACATGGTGGATTTGGTGGAAGAATATAGGGAGCGCTTGATTGAAAGCGTTGCAGAGCACGATGAAGTACTTTTGGAAAAATACCTTAATAATGAAGAAATTACCATAGAAGATCTGAAAAGGGGTATCCGCCGTGCTACCCTGACCACCGATATTGTACCTGTGCTCTGTGGTTCTTCCTTTAGAAATAAAGGGGTTCAGCCTCTGCTGGATGCCGTGGTGGATTATCTGCCGGCTCCCACGGATATTCCCCCGGTGCGGGGCCTGGATCCGGCTAATTCAAAGGAGATCGAAAGAAAATCCAGTGATGATGAACCCTTTTCTGCCCTTGCTTTTAAAATTATGAGCGATCCTTACGTGGGAAGCCTGACATTTATTAGGGTTTATTCAGGGGTACTCAAAACAGGTTCCCATGTTTACAATTCAGTGAAAAAGAAGCGGGAAAGGCTTGGACGGATTTTAAAGATGCACGCCAATCACAGAGAAGATGTGGAAATGATCAGAACAGGGGACATTGCAGCAGCGGTGGGGCTTAAACATACAGCAACGGGGGATACTCTCTGTGATGAGAACAACCCCATACTTCTGGAATCCATGGATTTCCCGGATCCGGTCATTGATATAGCCATTGAGCCCAGGACTAAAGAAGATCAGGAGAAAATGGCTTTGGCCCTTAAAAAATTGGCTGAAGAAGATCCCACCTTTAAAAGCCACATCGATCCCGAATCCGGCCAAACCATAATTTCCGGTATGGGAGAGCTTCATCTTGAGGTGATAGTGGACCGGCTGCTCAGGGAATGGCATGTTAATGCAAAGGTGGGCAAGCCCCAGGTGGCGTATAGGGAAACCATTCGAAAGCGGGCCAGGGGAGAGGGAAGATTTGTAAGGCAAACAGGAGGCCGGGGACAGTATGGCCATGCTGTTTTGGAAATTGAACCCCTTACTTCAGGTAAGGAATACGTTTTTGAAAGCAAAATCGCGGGGGGAGTTATTCCCAAGGAGTTTATTCCTGCGGTGGACCAGGGTGTTAGGGAAAGCCTGGAAAGCGGTTTTTTGGCCGGTTATCCTGTTATTAATGTTAAGGCAACCCTGGTTGACGGATCGTTCCATGAAGTGGACTCCTCTGAAATGGCTTTCAAAGTTGCAGGATCCTACGCCTTCAGAAATGCCTTTAGAAAAGCAGAGCCTGTACTGCTGGAGCCCATAATGGATGTGGAAGTAATTGTTCCCGAAGAATATATGGGGGATGTCATTGCGGATCTCAATTCTCGCCGGGGGGACATTCAAAGCATTGAATCCCGATCAGGAGCGCAGGCCATAAAGGCCTTTGTGCCTTTGGCTGAAATGTTTGGCTATGCCACTGATTTGCGTTCCTTAACCCAAGGGAGAGGAACGTATGTAATGCGATTCAACAGCTATGACGAGGTACCCAAAAATATTGCTGATGAAATAATAAAAAGAAGAGGATTCTTTGGATATTAAATATTTTAAAAGGAGGAATGTTGAGATGGCCAAGGAAAAATTTGAGAGGACGAAACCCCACGTAAACATAGGGACCATAGGGCACGTAGACCATGGTAAGACAACCCTGACAGCGGCGATAACCTCCCTACTATCCAAAAAAGGATTAG
>JAAYIF010000002.1 GCA_012523575.1 Clostridia bacterium | reverse complement strand
TTTCCTTCCCTTCGGGGCATACCACTGCGGGGTATGTTCTGGCCATGTCCTTTTCCTATAATTATCCGGCTTTATTTTATCCCCTGATAGGGCTGGCATCCCTTATCGGTTTTTCCAGAACCTATCTTGGCTTTCACTACCCCCTGGACGTGGTAACGGGTGCGGCTATAGGAGTGGGAACCGCCTATATAGTACACCACATGGTGCCTTTTATATAACTATCCCTCATGTAGAAGCTGTGGAGGAAGCATTCTTTCCGTTCTGATAAAAAGGAAGGAAAGTACTGTCGCTGCAGCCGCGGCGGCGGTTACAGCGGAAAAAAAGGGAAGCTTTCCCATTGTGGCAATAATACCGAATACGGGGGGTCCTCCTGCCACGCCGAAAAACCTCAAGGATCCATACAAGCAGGTGATAATTCCCCTTTCCCCTGTTGAAGCTGCGCCGGTGATGAGGGTATTGATGGCCGGCAGGACCACACCCACTCCAAAACCAAGGAACACCAAAGCGCCGAAAAGGACATATATGTTATCGGCAAAGGATATCACCAACAGTGCCAAGGTTATGAAAGAAAGACCTGCAGTTATTCCCGTTTTTAGGAATTTAGCTTTTACCTGCTGAAAAAAGCTGCCCGACAGATAGGAAGTCAAGGCCATGGTACCCACGGGAATGGCGATTAAAAGACCCGAGGTAAAACCTTCAATGCCGTATCCTTTTTCAAGGAGATCCGACAGCCAGCTTAAAACACCAAACAGAATGAACAATGCGGCCATCCCTGATAAAAAGGAAGCGGTAAGGGACAATCCCTTATCCTTAAAAATATTTTTTATCCGGCCCCAGTACTGGGTTAAAGACTGGCGGCCTTTGTTTTTTATGGGGGGTTCATCCACCAGAAACCAGACTGCCAGGGCAGTGGGTATGGCCAAGATGCCGTAGACAAAGAAGGGAACAAACCAGGCAATGAGCCCGAGGGCAGCTCCTGCGATGGGACTTGCCACTTTACCCAGCCCGTTGGAAGCTTCAAGAATCCCCAGGGCTTTGGTGCGCTCCTTTGATTGGATCAGATCTCCGGTTAATGCCATTGCCAGCTGATATGTTCCCCCTGCTCCAATCCCCTGGATGATTCTTCCCACCAGCACCATATAATAGGGCTGTGCCAGAACTATGGAAGATATTCCCGCAATCAGCCCTCCAAGGCCGTATACTATCAGTGCCGGTGCCATGATAGTCTTTCGTCCCCAATGATCCGAAGCAATGCCGGCAAAGGGGATGGTGAGCCCCGCAGGGATGGAAAAGGCAGTTATTATAAGCCCCACCTGAAAGAGAGTAAGATGCATTGCTGATTTAATATTGGGGAGAATGGGTATGAGCATTGAGTTTCCCAAAACCATTATGAAAGGAACGGCGTTTAAAACAGCAAACCATAGTTTAAAACCCGGTTTATCCGAATTTTTTTTCATTTTATCCCTACTTCTCCTTTGCTTAATGCAATTTCCTAAAAGGTATTATTCCCCCTGGATTTTGAGATATGTTTTACTTCTAAACCTCCAAGATATCTGCGTACAAATGTAATTAAGAAGAAGAACGGGGAGAAAAAAATAATGTTTATTGTAAAGGATAAATACGTTTTCGGTATGGCGCTGGTCCGCTTTATCTCTGCCCTAATGGAATTTAGCGCAGCAATGCTAATGCTTAAGCTGAACCGGGTGGATAAGGCAATGCAGGTCAATGCCTTTTTGGCCCTAGCTGGTCCCATTGTTCTCATCACGGCTATGAGTATTGGTCTGGCGGGCCTGGCGGGAAAGGTATCACCCTATAAACTGGCAATGATTGCTTTGGGGGTGTTCCTTATCATTATCGGCGCAAGGAAATAACCCGTTCAAAATTTATTAATTGCGGGGAGTGAGTTTATTGCAGGATAATGGAGTGCACGGTAATTGGACTGACTTTTTGAAATTTCCTATAACCGGACGCAGCCTTAAGCCAAGGAAAGTGGGGCTGACAATGGTCATTGATAAGGGTTTAGGATTAACGGAAACCCGGGAATTGCTGGAGTTGGCTTCGGATTACATTGATTTAATCAAACTGGGTTTTGGGACCTCTGCCCTTTATCCCATCCCCCTTTTGGGGAAGAAAATAGAACTGGTCAGGTCACAATATGTGGATATCTACCCGGGAGGAACTTTTTTAGAAGTGGCGTTGCTTCAGGGAAGGCTTAAGGAGTATTTGAAATTCTGCCGGGAGATTGGTTTTTCAGCGATTGAAGTTTCAGACGGGACCATAAATATGAAGCCAGGGGACAGAAGGGATGCCATAAGGCGTGCAGCGGACATGGGCTTTATGGTTTTATCGGAAGTTGGGAAAAAAGACGCCAGCGACCGGCTGGAGGCGGAGCATCTTGCCCTGCTCATAGAGGAGGATCTTTTAAACGGTGCTTTTAAAGTAATTGTTGAGGGAAGGGAATCGGGCCGGGGGGTGGTACTTTATGATAATAAGGGAAACATAAGGGAAGAAGTTATAAATACCCTGCAGTTTAAAGTGAGGGATTTGAACTCCATTATATGGGAAGCCCCCTTAAAGAGTCAGCAGCAGGAATTTATTGCCCGTTTCGGGCCCAATGTTAATCTGGGAAACATTAAGCCTGACGAAGTTATGGCTTTGGAGGCTTTGAGGGTTGGCTTGAGGGGTGATACGCTGCGGCTATGTTTGGAGAAGTATGAGCAAAGGAGCTGATTGGAGGTATTGCTTTGAAGCTGGACGTCGTTTTAAGAGCGGAGGATGTTTCCCCGGAGAACTTAAAGGGGAAAACCGCCGTGGCCATAGATGCTTTTCGGGCTACTACCACCGTAATAACGGCCCTGGAAAAGGGATGCCGGGCGGTGATACCCGTTCTTTCCGTGGAAGAGGCAGAGAAAAAAAGAGAAGAATTGTCGGCTTTGGGAGATGAGGTTTTAATTGCGGGGGAGAGGAAAGGACTAAAAATCCCGGGCTTTGATTTGGGAAATTCCCCCCGGGAGTTTAAAGAAGTTTTCTTAAAAAATAAAATCATTATTTTAACCACCAGCAACGGTACCAGGGCTATCCACGGCTCCGAAGGGGCAGAGAGGATATTGATAGGGGCTTTTATTAACTGCAGAGCCGTGGCGGAAGTTTTGGCTTCAAAAGGAGAGGACGTGGTTTTTGTCTGTGCAGGCAGGCTTGGGGAGTTCTCCCTGGAAGACTTTTTGGCTGCCGGAGCCGTGACTCATTATCTGAAAAAAAGGGCTGAACGGTCCTTGGAAATTTCGGATTTGCTCATCGCTGCTGAAAAACTATTTCAATGCACAAAGGAGGATCTGCCGGGATTCCTCGGGACGGGTAAACATGGGAAATATCTCAGGGAAATAGGTTTTCCCCAGGATATAGACCACTGCTGTGCCCTTAATACGTCAGATATTGTGCCGGAATATATAAATGGGGTGGTAAAAATATAGACTGGGCAAATAAAAAAAATCTCCCTGGTAAAAAATAAAAAGGATCCAGGGGGAATGAAAAATGAAGGATTGTTCAAAAGAGCCCAGAAAAGCTGAAGTAAGCCCGACTTATGAACAGTTGGCCCAATTTTGGGGGATGGAAGGGGTTTACCGGTTGATTTCCCGGGAGCTTCTGGGAAGCGGCGGTGGGTTTCAAAGGGAAGTTTTCCACTACCTTCTCAACAGCCCCGGTAAGGGTTTAAGACCCCTATTGGTTTTAATGTGTGCAGGCTTCGGCAACTCCGGAGCAGATGTTAAGTCTTTGGCGGCGGCAATGGAAATGTTGCACCTGGCAACTTTGGTTCACGACGATATTGTCGACGGGGCGGACAAAAGAAGGGGTAAGGACAGCATAAACGCCCTTTGGGGTGATGGGGCTGCAGTTATAACAGGGGATATGCTTTTCGGAAGAAGCTTAAAATTGGTAGAAAGATACGGGAACAAAGCCGTAAAAGTCTATGCCGAAATCATAGAACAGATGGTTTCCGGAGAGTTTGAGCAGATGGAGGCGGCCTTCGATTATTCGCTGTCAGAAGCCTCCTACCTCAACATTGCCGGGAAGAAGACGGCGTATTTTTTTTCCCAATGCTGCGGATTGGGAGCCTGGGCCGCGGGAGTATGTCCGGATCAGGTTGAAATCCTGGAGCGTTACGGATTTTTATTGGGATTGGCATTTCAGATACAGGATGATATTTTGGACTGGTTTTCCAGCGAAGGAGAACTGGGCAAACCCGTGGGGCAGGATCTCTGCCGGTGTATAATTACTCTACCTTTAATTAAGGCTCTCAGGCTGAGCGAAGAAAGGGAAAAAATTATAAAAATAATAGATAAAAGGGAATTTAAGGGGGAGGAAATTAATTTCATTAGGCACAAAATCATACGGTGTGGAGCCTTAAGCCTTTCTCTGAAAACTGCTGCTCAATACTTCAAAAGAGCCGTTGGAGTTCTTTCTGCACTGCCTGCCGTGGAAGCTAAGGATCATTTAAAGTATGTGGTTAAAGGGGTGCAGAAACTCACTGAAGTTCAAAAGTAATCAGCTTGTTAATATAGGGGTTTCTGCTGCAGTTTTCTTTACTTACGAACTCACGTCGACCCAGTAATGTTTTTTAGTTGTTTTAGGTATACCAAAAAAGCAATTTTAAGAAGGAAATTGCCGCTGAAACTAGAAGTATAATGATGGGCAGCAGGTAAGGTAAGGCGTTTTTTAGATATATTATGGTAAATATTGGCAATGGAGGGGAGTAATTTGAAATTTGAGCTGGAGCCTGTACGGGTGCGTGAGTACAGTCCCATTAGAGAAGAAGTTTTTATAATGCTCAGGGAAGCTATCTTAAACGGTAAACTAAAGCCCGGTGATAGGCTGGTGGAAAGGGAGCTGGCGGAACAGCTGGGGGTAAGTAGGACTCCGGTGCGGGAAGCTCTAAGGAAGCTGGAGCTGGAGAATCTGGTAACCCATATACCCCGCAAAGGAGTTATCGTATCCGAAGTTTCTAAAAATGATGTAATGGAAATACTGGATATTCGCGCGTGTTTGGAGGGCCTCGGGGCACGGGTGGCTGCACAAAAAGCCAGCGAAAAGGACATTGAAGAATTAAAGGAATGTATAGAAAAAATAAAGGAAGGAATGAGCAAGAACAATATGGAAGAGGTCAGCAAGCTTCACAATGACTTTCACAGTAAGATTCTTGAAATTGCAGGATATCCAAGGCTGTCACAAATGGTTAGCTCCCTTGGGGACTATATCAGCAGATTTACAAAAATGGGATATACCATTCCCGGGCGAATGGATAAGGCAATGAAGGAGCACTACGAGTTGCTTGAAGCCATTACCCAGCGCAATCCGGAGCTGGCAAAACAGATAGCGGAGGATCACATTGACAATTCTAAAAGCGTTATTTTAAAGCAGTACGAAGAAGTACAGAAAAAAAGCAAGCAGGCTTAAGGGAATTATTTTAATTATCTTACCTTTTATATTTATTATTATATTAATAAGCAGAAGGGCACCGTTTATCGGTGCCCTTATGTCTATTAACGGAACCTCATCTTAGTAAAATACATGGGTATCTGCTGCAGTTTGCGCAACTACTTAACTAGCGCTGATTATAACCGAGAGGCGCGAGCAGAAGATGAGCGCCAGCCAGTCTCTCGCACGGACACAGAATTTGGGGCGGCCCGGTTTTAAGCGGCGTGAGTTCCGGAGTGAGAAAACTGCAGCAGATATCCTTTGTCAACAAGATGAAAGGCACTGTGTATAAGTGCCCATTTATTTTTAAAAACAATTCTTTTACCCCACCGGACAGCATATAGATAAGCTATAAAGTAAATGATAACGGGAGATAGGAGAAGCCCATGGGTTGGCAGAGCCTGTTGATGTTTACCATTTTGATTCTTGGGGTAATAGGACGTTCTGACATTATTTCTGCTGCAGCGGGAGTTCTTCTGGTGCTTCACCTGGTGGGGCTGAATGCAATTTTTCCCTATATTGAAGATAAAGGCCTTGAACTGGGATTGTTTTTTCTGGTGCTTTATGTACTGGTGCCCTTTGCAGCGGGCAGGGTGAGCTTTTCTGAAATCGCAAAAAGCTTTGTATCCGTTCAGGGTCTTGTGGCGGTCATTAGCGGTGCCCTGGCAACCCATTTAAACAATAAAGGCCTGGAAATGCTTCAGCTGGAGCCTTCCCTGATCATAGGCCTTGTGATGGGATCCATAATCGGGGTGGTTTTTTTCAATGGAATACCCGTTGGGCCTTTAATGGCAGGGGGTATTGCGGCTTTGATAATGCAGATAATACAGCTTACGTCCTGATGCAATTTTTTCCCGAATTTTCTTGGGGAAAGGGGAGAAAAATAAGTTAAAATCCCTTTATTTCAGGAGGTTTTGAAATAAAATGGCTGCAGTTATAAGCAGATTGGACCCGCCAAAGATGCCGGATAATCCGCTTCCTCCCAACCAGACACCTCATCCTGATATGATGCCCGATGAGGTTGAAAAGCCGGAAAGAACTAAAAGAAAACCAAAAGAGCAGATGGGATAAATTTTTAATCCGGTACAACTCTTTTTTAGGAGGCATTTTTTGACAAAGGGTATCTGCTGCAGTTTGCGAAACGAATTAATGAAAGCTGATTAAAACCGCAAGGTGCGAGCAGAAAATGAGCGCCAGCCATTCTCTTGCACGGATGCCGAATTGGGGCGGCCCGGTTTTAAGCAGCGTGAGTTCCGAAATGAGCAAACTGCAACAGAGACCTAAAAAGAGTTTACAAGCAGGTTTATTGACAGTCCGGCTCCTTTTAAAAGGAGCTTTTTTCTATTCATGGAGTTACCCAGGGTTGTACGCCGTCCCTTTTCCAGACATTGACTGTTTTTTAATGAAAGGAGTATAATTTTTGAAATAGAGGAAAAAAGGCTGTGGGAGGTATTTAAATTGACAAAAAAACTTACAGTGCCTGATATTATGGCCATGAAGGTTCGGGGAGAGAAAATAACCATGATGACAGCTTACGATTATCCCACGGGCCTTTTGGTGGAAAAGGCTGGGATAGATACCATCCTTGTGGGGGATTCCCTTGGCATGACTGTGCTGGGTTATAACAGCACCGTGCCGGTAACCGTGGATGAAATGATCCATCACACCAAGGCTGTCCGCCGGGGTGCCAGGAATACCTTTATAGTAGCTGATATGCCCTTTGGTTCTTACAACGCTGGCATTCCTCAGGCCATAGCTAATGCTTCCCGCTTTTTAAAGGAAGGCGGCGCCGATGCCGTAAAGCTCGAGGGAGGTACGGAAATGGCGGATGTGGTAGAAGCTGCGGTTAAGGCTGGAATTCCCGTTTTAGGACATATTGGGCTTACCCCGCAGACTGTAACCCAGCTTGGGGGATATAAGGTACAAGGTAGGGATGAGGAGAAAGCAAAAAAACTGGTGGAGGATGCCTTAGCTTTGAGCAGAGCGGGGGCCTTTGCCGTGGTCCTGGAATGTATTCCCAAGAACCTGGCTAAGGAAATAACCGAGAGGATCCCCATTCCCACCATCGGAATAGGTGCAGGGCCCTTCTGCGACGGCCAGGTTCTGGTATATAACGACGTTGTGGGCCTTTTTGAAAAGTTTACGCCAAAATTTGTAAAACGCTATGCCGAGCTGGGGGAAGCTGCTTTAAAGGGTTTAATGAAGTATAATCAGGAAGTCAAGGAAGGCACTTTCCCCGATGCGGAGCACTCCTTTGATTAGAGGTTTATGGTGGCGTTTTTCGGAATTGGGAGGTTTGGTTTGTTGAACTTTCTTGATAATTTAAACTTTCTTGATTGGATTATTCTCATATTTGTTTTTCTAGGTGCTTTAAAGGGGTACCGCAGGGGACTTATTGCGGGTATTATGGGCTTTCTGGGATTCATATTATCTGCAGTTCTGGCGGGTTATTTTACTCCCCGGGTTTTGGCATGGGCAGAAAACAGGGACATTTTTGTGGATTGGATAGCTGGGTTTTTTGCCGGCTATTTCAATCCCACTGCCCCTGCCTGGGCGGATTTCCCCCAGACGGATGTGCCTCTTTCCGGAATGGATTTAGACGGAATTTTTAATTATCTTCAGGCTGTTCTATCCGGCTCTCCGGAAGCTTCAAAATTTATAATGGAGACATTTTACGGGCAGCTGGTATCGGCAGCGGTTCATATAGTGGTGGTCGCTGTCCTTTTGGTGGCTTCAGTCCTTTTAGTGCATTTTATCATAAGGCTTTTGTATGCTGGAATGAGGGGGACGTTTTTGGGTTCCTTAAACCGCTTTTGGGGTTTCATTTTAGGGGGAGCGGTGAATGCTCTATTCATAGGACTTTTCCTTTTTATACTCACGCCCTTTCTGGTTGCAGGGGCTACCGCCGGTGAAGGTTATCTTTACAACCTTTATGGGTTGTTTTTGGATTCCTTCTTTGTACCGTACTATTTAAAGCTTTTCAGTGCCCTGAGCACCTGGCCCATGCACTGAAAATCATTGTTTTTTAAGCAGGTTTATTTACCCTGCTTTTTTGATCATAAAAAGGGATGTTTTGGAAATCATACCCATTGATGAAAAATATTTTCCCAGAAAGGGAGGATTCCGCTTTGGATAATGTGGAGAAGGAAAAATTAGAGGAACTGGCTGAAAATCTGGTTTATAGAGGGGAAAACGTGTGGGAAAAGGTGAGTGAGGAAGAAAAAGAGAAAATATTTGCCCTGGGGGAGGAATATAAGAGCTTTTTGGATAAATCAAAGACTGAAAGGGAGGCTGTCCAGGAGATTGTCCGGGCTGCGAAGGAAAAGGGTTTTTTGGATCTGAAAGAACTAAAGGATGGGAAGCAGATTAAGCCCGGGACGGGTTTTTATGCGGTTTACCGGGATAAGGCAGTGGTTCTGGGGGTTGTGGGCTCCGCTGAATTGAGCAGGGGGATAAGATTGATAGGATCCCATCTGGATGCTCCGAGGCTGGATTTAAAACCCCAGCCTTTGTATGAAAAGCATGATTTAGCCCTTTTTAAAACCCATTATTATGGAGGGATTAAGAAGTATCAGTGGACGGCCATACCCCTTGCCCTCCATGGGATTGTGGTTCTCCAGGACGGCAGAAAAATTGAGGTGGTGATGGGGGAAAAGGAAGATGACCCTGTGTTTACCATTACCGATCTCCTGCCCCATCTGGCCGCAGAGCAGTACAGACGCCGTCTGTCCGAAGCCATTAAAGGAGAAGAGCTAAATGTATTAGTGGGAAGCATCCCCTTAAAGGGAGAAGGCTATAAGGAAAAGGTTAAACTGGCGGTGCTGGAACGGCTCAACAGCGCCTATGGAATAATTGAAGAGGATTTAATGAGCGCTGAGCTGGAAATGGTTCCTGCGGGAAATGCCAGGGACATTGGTTTTGATCGGAGCCTTGTGGGGGCTTACGGGCAGGATGACCGCATCTGCGTCTTTGCTTCCCTAAAGGCTGTTTTAGATATAGAGACGCCTGAGATAACGGCCATTGCCCTTTTTGTGGATAAAGAGGAAATAGGCAGCGTGGGCAATACGGGAATGCAGTCGAAAATTTTGGAAGAAACCCTTTACGAGCTTATGAAAATTACCGGGCAGGAGGTGTCCCTGTATAAACTGCTGAGTAGTTCCAAGGCTTTGTCTGCGGATGTAAATGCCGCTATTGATCCCACCTGGGAAGATGTTATGGACAAACTCAATGCTGCCAAACTGGGCTTCGGTGTGTGCCTGACCAAGTATACCGGTGCCCGGGGCAAGGTGGATGCCAGCGATGCCAATGCCGAATACATTGCAGAGCTCCGGAACCTTTTTAACAGAGAGGGAATCCTTTGGCAGATGGGTGAGCTGGGCAAGGTGGATCAAGGGGGAGGCGGTACCATAGCAAAGTATATTGCCAATCTAAACATAGACGTTATTGATTGCGGAATGCCTTTGCTTAGCATGCATGCGCCCTTTGAGGTTTCCAGCAAAGGGGATCTGTATATGGGATATAAGGCTTATAAAGCCTTTTGGATGGATAGCTGAAAGCAAAAGGAGAGAGGAATTGTGATTTGGTCCCGTTTAAAAAATTTTGAGGACATGAGGGGCTGCCGGGATATTCATGCCATAGCCGGCATTTTGGAGGATATGGGACAGCAGAAAGTTTCCCGCGCCGTGGAAATGATACTTGATGAAGGAAAAGCAGGGACGGAGGAGGATATGACCAGGGAAGGGAGCCTAAAGGTTGAGGTGCGGGAAAATCACCCTGACTTTTATATCCATATAGACAATATAGAAGAGGAAGATGATCTAGCTAGGCTTTCCCCTGAACTGGGCTCTGAGTTTCAGCAGGTTTTTCTGGTTACTTCAGCCTTTCTGGGGCGGGGGGATGATGAGTTGGGGCGTTCATTGATGGAGGACTTTTTAAGGGAGCTGTCAGTAAGTGAAGTGGTTCCCCAGTCGGTGGTGTTCATCAATTCAGGGGTTATGCTTTTATGCGAGGACTCAAATATTCTGCAGGAACTTATGAATCTGGAAAGAAGAAAGGTCAGGTTTTTTGCCTGTGAAAAATCCCTTGACAGGTATGGCTTAAGGCAGAAGCTGTGCGTGGGTACGCCCATAAAAATATACACCCTGGTAAATTACCTTGCCGGCGCCAATAAGGTTGTAACCCTTGGTTGAGACGGGGGATATAATAGATGACTAAAGGAACGGTTCTTTTACTTTTATTTTTACTTCTGCTGGCAGCCTTTATCCTCATTTATCTCGGCTTTGGGAGAACTTCGAAGAAAAGAAACGGTGCAGAAGGGAGTTCTGCCGAAGATATTTTGGCAAAGCTTGATTCCCCGGGAAGGCTGGAAGGATTTTTAAGGAAAACCCATGCCGCTTTATGGGTAACGGTCCTTGGGGAAGTACTGGAAAAAGTCAGCCCGGAAAAATGGGATGAAATCGGAGGACTGGTAAAAAAGCTTGAGCTGGAAAGGGAACTGCTTTCCCTTTTGTCCCATGAATCTGAAGAGGTAAGGGCTGCTGCAGCGGATGTTTTGGGGGAAATTAATCTTCCGGGAGCAGTGGAGCCCCTGGTAGGGTGCCTTGGGGATAAAAATGAGGGGGTGCAGCTGTCTGCAGCTGCAGCTCTTAAAAAAATTAGGGATCCCAAGGCAGTAAAGCCGCTGATTGAAATTCTCAAGCATCCCCAAAGGTGGGTCCCTGCCCGGGCTGCCGAGGTTTTAATAGCCTTTGGGGAGGAGGCTTCGGATGCTCTCCTGATGGAGTGGCCGTCTTTGGGGGATAAGGCCGGGCTGGCGGCGGAAATCCTAGGGGAAATCGGGGACCAAAGGGCAGTGCCCAAATTAATAGAGCTGTACAGTACATCAAAGGATTCCCGTCAGAGAGCAGCCGCTGTGGAAGCTCTGGGAAAAATTCGCGGGGAAGATATGGATATAATTTCCTTTTGCGAAAGGGTATTGTCTGATAAGTCATGGGAGGTAAGAATCCGCGCTGTGGAAATTCTCAGAAGCTCCCGTGGCAGGCGGGCTGCCGCACTCCTTGAAAAATTTATAAAAGACGAAGAATGGAAGGTAAGGGCGGCGGCGGAATCTGCCCTTAGGGAAATTGCTGCTGCACAGGAAGAGTAGCTTTGTGATTTGGCCGTAGAGAAGGGGGCTGTAGAATGGGACAGAAAAACCCGATTTCTAAGCTTTGGGAAAATTTCAGCGGCTACCTCTCGGGTTTCAATTATACGGAAATAATGATCAATATCGCCTTTTCCATAGGTCTTATAATTCTTGCCAGGATAATAGCTGTCATCCTCAAAGGAATGGTGGATAGAATCCTTACTCCACCCAAGGACAGCGAGAAGTTTTTTGTTAACGTAAAAGTAGCCCAGACCCTGAAAACTCTGATAAAAACCCTCATAAACTACTCCGTGATTTTTTTTACTGCCATCGCAATACTGTGGCTTTTTGATATTAATCTCATACAGGCTGAAGATATTAAGAACCTGGCAGGGAAGCTTCTTCAGGTTCTCATTATCATTGCCGTTGCCAGGGCCCTACTTCATATAGGGGAACTGGCCATTAAAAATATATTTTTTTCGGGAGAAGAAGGCAAGATCCTCATAGAAGAGAAGCGGGCAAAAACTTTGGGTGCCCTTTTGATAAGCGTTTTGAGATATATGGTTTACTTCATTGCGGGGGTTATGATTCTCCAGACCTTCGGGGTTCAGACCAGCTCCATACTTGCCAGTGCCGGTATAGCGGGCCTAGCTGTGGGTTTTGGTGCCCAAAACCTTGTAAAGGACGTTATTTCGGGGTTTTTCATAATATTTGAGGACCAGTTTGATGTGGGGGATTATGTGACCGTTGCGGGAGTTACCGGGGTTGTGGAGGAGTTGGGTCTTCGCAGTACAAGGATCCGGGAATGGACCGGACACTTACATATAATTCCCAACGGTGAAATAAAAATGGTTAAGAATTACAACAGGGGTTCCATTTTAGCTTTGGTTACTGTTGATATTGCCTATGAGACGGATATCAATAAAGCCATTGAGGTGATGAGGCGGACGTGTGAGAAGGTTTTCCATGAGCGGGAAGATATACTGGAAGTACCCGTGGTCCTTGGGGTAGAATCCCTTAAGGAGAGCGGAATTGAGGTTCTCATTACAGCCAGCACAAAGCCCGGGTCCCAGTGGGCGGTGCAGAGGGAGCTGAGGAAAAGGCTTAAGGAGGACCTTGAGGCTGCGGGCATAGAAATACCTTATCCCCGTATGGTTGTTTATCAGCGGGCCGAAGAAAAGAGCGGAGCATCAGAGGAATGACCGCATAAGGGGGGTCGCCTTTGGAAAAATACATAAGGTTTTTTCTTGGGGATATCGTTAGAATGAAAAAAAACCATCCCTGCGGAAACGACCAGTGGGAAGTGGTTAAACTTGGTACGGACATAAAAATAAGATGCTTGAAGTGCGGCCGAAACGTCATGCTCCACCGTCGAAAGTTTGAAAAAAGCGTAAAAGAAATTTTAAAGCGGGGAACCGAAGGCTGACCTCTTTTTCTTTCTTGTGAGCTTAAAAAACTTATGTTATAATTTTTGATTGATTGTCCCTGCTCCGGCAAAATGCCGGGGCCAAAAAGTCCGGAGGGAGGTGTAAGTACATGCGCAGCTATGAAACTTTATTTGTCATTAGCCCTGAACTGGATGAAGAAAAAATAAACGCCGTGATTGAAAAGTACACCAATCTGTTGAAGGAACAGGGCGCGGAAGTGGTTTCAGTGGATCAATGGGGCAGGCGCAGGCTGGCTTACGAAATTAGGAAGTACAGGGAAGGTAGCTATGTATTGATTAATTTCGATGCCGAACCCGAAGCCCTAAAGGAGCTGGAACGCATCTTCCGGATAGACTCGGATATTTTAAGATTCATTATTGTCAACCGCATTGAAAAGGCTGATAAGGCTGAAAAAGCTGAAGAAGCCGAGGAAACCGAGGAAGCGGTTTAGGTGGGAGGCTGAGATGCTTAATCGCATAATCCTTATAGGCAGGCTTACCCAGGATCCGGAACTAAGGTACACGGGCAGCGGTGTGGCGGTGTCCACTTTTACTTTGGCCGTTGACAGACCCTTTGCCAATCAGCAGGGCGAGAGGGAAACGGATTTTATCCGCATTGTGACATGGAGGAAGCTGGCGGAAACATGCGCAAAAAACCTGGGTAAGGGGCGGCTTGTGGCCGTTGAAGGGCGCCTCCAGGTGCGGTCCTATGAGACTCAGGAAGGCCAGAGAAGGCAGGTTTCAGAGGTTGTGGCGGATAATGTTCGGTTTCTGGATTGGCCCAAAGATAGGCAGGATTCCGCCGGTTTGGATGACTTCTCCAGCATCGAAGAAGATATGGATATGGATATGGGAGACTCCGATCTGCCCTTTTAATTTGAACAACTAGATCCTAGGGTTACGTTTTATAAAATAGCAGGATTGGATACCCTTTTGGTAAAGGAGGCAGAAAAAATTGCGGGGAGAAAGAAGACGCCGTAAAAAAGTCTGCAGCTTTTGTGTGGATAAAATCGAAGTGGTTGATTATAAAGACGCAGATAGATTAAGAAAATATATAACCGAGCGGGGAAAAATAATTCCCCGAAGAATTTCGGGCAACTGCGCAAGACACCAGAGGCAGCTAACCAGGGCTATCAAACGGGCAAGAATTATGGCTCTTCTGCCTTTTACGGTGGAGTAGCTAAAGCCTTTTTTGGAGGGAGCGGTACGCAGTACGCGCTCCCTCATTATAATTTTTTTTGTTACGGCTCCTAGGAATTTACTTCTTTTGGCGGCAGAAATTAATGGGGGGTATTTTGAGGTGTGCGCAGGAGAATCCTCAAAAATTAGGGAATAACAGTTATAGACTGTTTTAGGAGGATTTTATAATGCCGCACTCCAAAGATCAAATAGATGTTGCCAAAAGCATAAGGATGATAGAGTGGCTGAAGGCGGAGCTGGTGAGCAGCACCGGTTCGGTCCTAAAAAGTTTTATTAAAGGCAGTGAAGAGCTGATTATGGACTGCCTTGCCTCAGTGATAATGACGGCCTATCTTTTGGGAAAAAGAAGCGGTATCCCTTTCAGGCGCATAGATCAAAGGCTGAAGGAAAAAATTGCCGCGGGGATAAAAAGCGGGCATGAAATTGAACAGTGGTACGGGGATTTATCCTCCCTTCAAAGATATATGGAAGAAAGAAAGAGGTGACGGATCATCCACCAGGAACCCTTATCCCCTACGAGGGAACTTGCCGCTGCTGCGTTATTAACGGTGGGCCTTTGTGCAGCGGGAGCGTACATACACTTTTTAAGCCCTTTCTGCTCCCTTTTATGGGCTGTGCCTACCATGGTGGTTACGGCAAGATGGGGTATTTTAATGGGACTTGTTAACGTTGCGGTTTCTTGGGTTATGCTTTCAGTGCTGATGGGACCGTGGCTTTCTTTTTTTCCCGTGCTTCAGTTTGGAAGTTTGGGCCTGATTTCCGGTTTGCTGTTAAATAAGGGAAAAAGTTCCGGCAGAATCATTGCAGCGGGTATGATTGTTTCCATGCTGGTTGTTGGAAGCATTTTATACTTTCCCATACTTATGGGCATATTCCAAGAGGAGGGTATGGGAGCCATTTACGGCAAGGCCAATGCCTTTTTGGAAGCTTGGGAAGAAGCGGGTCTTTTGGAACAGTTTGAAAAGCAGGGCATCAGCCGCGATGAACTGGAAAGGTCCCTTAGAGCAGCGGTGGTCTGGACCGTTAGCCTGCTGCCTTCAATTATTGCAACCTATTCCGCAGCTTCCTCTTTCTGCAACTTCCTTGGGGCAAGGGCTGTGCTTCTGCGTAAGGGCTTTGAAGTTCCAAAATTCCCTCCCTTTAGGGAATGGAGGGTTCCCTGGTATTCTTCCTGGGTAGTGATTTCGGGGCTTGGCCTGGCACTGCTGGGAGATTTTATAAAAGTCCGATCACTTTTTGTGATGGGTCTCAACCTTATAATTCTATACATGCCTTTGGCTTTTATCATTGGACTTTCGGTGGGAGTAAACTTTTATGGTAGGATTAAGTCTCATTTTGTAAAGCTCATAATCCTTTTTACAGCCATTATATATTTACCCTTTACCTTGATTTTGCTGCTCTTATTAGGGGTATTTGATCCCCTTTTGAATTTTAGAAAATTACAATCCAAGAATGATCAAGGGAGTGAAGATTTATGAAGATTATTCTAAAGGCAGAAGTGGAGAATTTAGGAAAAGAAGGGGATGTTTTAGAAGTTGCCGATGGTTACGGAAGAAATTACCTCCTTCCCAAGGGGCTTGCGGTACTGGCAACACCCCAAAATTTAAAACAGCTTGAGAAAACCATTAAAGCCAGGGAAGAGCAGAAAAAGCAGGAGCTTGAGCTGGCAAAGGAACTGGCAGCCAAGATTAACGAAACCACTGTGGTTATCCATGCGAAGGTGGGAGAAAAGGGCAAGCTCTACGGTTCCATTACCAACAATGATTTGGCAGCAAAGCTTGGCGAAAAGGGTATAGAGGTGGATAAAAGAAAGATAGACCTTAAAGACCCCATCAAGGAAGTGGGTTTTTACACCATCGGAGTTAAGGTTCACCCTGAGGTATTTGCTGAGCTGAGGGTTCAGGTGGAGGCTGAAAAAGAAGAAAGCAAACCGGAAGAAGAACAACCAGGGGAAGAGGAATAAAGGCTGGTCAACGGGCCAGGGGGAAGGGAGTTTGCAGCAGTGAAGGATTTTAGGGATGGAGACAGAGTTATTAATTACAATGAAAAGCTTCTAGATATTAAAGACAAACAGTCTCGGGGACAGGTGGATGCTTTAGTATCCCTGCTGGCAGATGCTATTGGGGCTGACAAGCTGGTGCTGAAGGCAAGCAAATTGGGAGCTTTGGATCTTCTGCGCTCGGATTCCCTGGAGGAGCGGGCCCTGGGTTTGAAAAAAATCGTTTACGGCAATCCTACCTTGGATTCCCTTCCCCAAAAAGAAGAGCTACCCTTAATTATTAAGGAACTGCAGGACCGGATTGCAGATATAATCGCCAGGCAGCGGGCGGAGGAAGAACTGGAGCAGAAAATTACGGAAAAGATGCAGCAGCGGCATGAACAGTACATAGAAGAAATAACCAGGGAAGTGCTGAAAAAAAGCGGCGGTCCCGAAAATGCTCAAACCTTAAAGCGCTTAGCGATCTTAGAAAGGGAAAACCAAAAAAAGCTTAGCCGCAACATCCTTGAGATGCTGCGGCCTGGCAGTATTCAGGAAATTGTGGGGCAGGAGAGAGGGGTAAGGGCGCTAATTTCTAAAATCGCCTCTCCCTTCCCCCAGCATGTGCTGATATTTGGGCCTCCGGGTGTGGGTAAGACCACGGCAGCTCGTTTGGCCCTGGAGGAGGCAAAAAAATTAAAGCATTCTCCCTTTGGCAAGGATGCCCCCTTTGTTGAAGTTAACGGGGCATCCCTGCGCTGGGATCCCAGAGAAGCAACCAATCCCCTGTTGGGTTCCGTCCATGATCCCATATATCAGGGTGCCCGAAGGGAATTTGCGGACAGTGGCGTGCCTGAACCAAAACTAGGTTTGGTCAGTGAAGCCAACGGAGGTGTACTTTTTATTGATGAAATTGGGGATATGGATCCCCAGCTTCTCAATAAACTCATTAAAGTGCTGGAAGATAAGCGGGTAAATTTTTCTTCGTCCTACTATGATCCCCATGACCCAAGGATTCCCCAGTACATAAAAAAGCTTTTTGAAGAGGGAGCCCCTGCAGACTTTATTCTCATCGGGGCTACCACCAGGGATCCCCATGAATTAAATCCTGCCCTGAGGTCCCGCTGTGCTGAAATTTATTTCGATCCACTGACCCCTGAAGATATTAAGTCCGTTGTGGAAAATGCCGCCGTAAAGCTGGGGGTTTCCCTGGAACCCGGGGTGCCCGATATAATCTGCCGATATACCGTGGAGGGGAGAAAGGCAGTGAGCATTTTGGCGGATGCTTACGGTTACTCCCTCTACAGATCAGGTTATGACGGGAAAAACGGTAGTAACGGGGTTATCATAACCTCCGAAGACGTTTATGAAGTTGTCCGCAGTTCAAGGCTTGTTCCCATTGCCAAATATTTGGGAAAGGATTCTTCCGAAATTGGAAAGGCCCTGGGTCTCGGCATATACAATTTTGTGGGCCGGGTGCTGGAAATAGAGGCAGTGGCCTTTGATGCCCGGAAGCCCGGAAAGGGCAGGATGCATTTTAACGAGACGGCAGGATCAATGACTAAGGATTCGGTTTTCAATGCGGCAGCAGTAATTCGTCAAATTACAAATAAGGAGCTCACGGATTTTGATATTTATGTGAACATCGTGGGCGGTGCACGGGTAGACGGCCCGTCGGCGGGTGTTGCAATTCTTCTGGCCATGTTGAGTGCCATAACTAAGGTGCCCGTCAAGCAGTCCGTTGCAGTAACGGGGGAGATTTCCATTGGGGGAAAAATCAAACCGGTGGGAGGAATAATTGAAAAAATTTACGGTGCCAAAATGTCCGGTATGGAAACAGTTTTGATTCCCTCGGAAAATAAAGCTGAAGTCCCTCCGGGTTTAATGGGAATCCAGGTGATTCCCGTTAAGACCATCGAGGATGTTCTTAAACATGCCTGTGAAAAAAAGACGGCTAAAATGAGGGATTTTTATGGAAGTTATTGAACGAATTCTGCCTCAGAGTATGGAAGCGGAACAGGCCGTTTTGGGGTCCATGCTCCTGGACAGCGAATCTATCTTTGTGGTCATGGAGATTCTAAAGCCTGAAGATTTTTATGAAAAGGCTCATCAGATCATATATGAAACTGTGCTGTCCCTTACGGAGCAGAACGAGGCAGTGGACCTGGTTACGGTTACCGAGGAACTGAGGCGCAAGGGGTTTTTGGAAAGTGTGGGCGGTTCATCCTACCTTACATCTCTGGCCAATATCGTTCCCTCCGCTGCCAACGCCGAATATTACGCAAAAATTGTTTTAGAAAAATCCACCCTGCGTTCCCTGATCAAGGCAGCAAATCATATTGCCAATCAGTGTTACGAAGAAGCATATGATACTGAAGACCTCCTGGATGACGCTGAACAGCGGATCTTTGAAATAGCCCAGCGGCGGAACCGCGAGGGATTCAGCGCCATCAAGGAAGTTATTAAGGAAACTTATGAAACCATTGAGCGATTAAGCCAGCATAGGGAAGAGGTAACGGGAATCCCAACCTTTAAGGATCTCGACAAACTGCTCTGCGGCCTGCAGAAAAGCGATCTTATAATTTGCGCCGCCAGACCGGGTATGGGAAAAACCTCCTTTTGCTTGAATATAGCCCACAATGCTGCGGTTAATTACAATTATTCTATAGCCATTTTCAGCCTGGAAATGTCCAAGGAGCAGGTGGTGCAGAGGCTTCTGGCCGGTGAAGCCATGATAGACCAGCAGAAGCTCCGCACCGGCCGGCTCAATGAGGATGAATGGGCAAGGCTGGTAAAGGCCATGGGCCCCCTTTCAGAAGCTCCCATTTATATTGATGACACTCCCATGCTAACGGCCCTGGAGATTAAAGCCAAGGCCAGGAGGCTTATGGCGGACAGGGGGCTTGATTTGGTGATCGTGGATTATCTTCAGCTTATGCAGGGACACCGCAGGGCCGACAGCAGACAGCAGGAAATTGCCCAGATTTCCAGGGCCCTTAAAGGATTGGCCCGGGAACTGAAAATTCCTGTTCTGGCCCTTTCCCAGCTGAACAGGGGAGTGGAGCAAAGACAGGATAAACGTCCCATTATGGCAGACCTGCTGGAAAGCGGCGCCATTGAAGCCGATGCCGATGTGGTGCTTTTTCTATATAGGGATGAATACTACAACAAAAATACAGACAAAAAGGGCATTGCAGAAGTCATTGTGGGCAAGCACAGAAACGGCCCCGTTGGGGTTGTGGAGCTTGCCTTTCTGCCCCAATACACGAAATTTGTCAACCTGGCCAAGGATGTGGTTCCCGAAGACAGCAAAACTTCCGCATGAGTTTGAGAAAGTTATGCTATTAAGCTGAGGAGGGATGAAAATGGATGAAATCCTTTATAACGTGGCGGAAATGATGGCCCTGTCTGCCAGGACAGCCCCTAAAACCAAGGGGGAGGATTACATAACCATTAAGATCCTTAAGGGAAAGGAAATAAAGGACCTTGCCGAAAAGATGGAAGAATACGGTGCTGCCACGGGGAAGCCCAATTATGACCGGGATGCCCGGGGGGTTAAAGTGTCCCCGGCAGTACTTCTTCTTGCTCTGAATAATGCTAAACCCGCGGGGTTAGACTGCGGTGCTTGCGGATTCACCAGGTGTGATCAGCTCCAGCTTAAGAGAGAGGGGAATGAATTTGACGGGCCCGTCTGTGCATGGAGGCTTGTGGACCTGGGTATTGCTCTGGGTTCAGCGGTAAAAACCGCCAGCCTGTTCAATGCCGATAACAGGATTATCTATAGAATAGGCGTTGTAGCCCGTAGGGAGGGAATGATAGAAGGGGAAGTGGCCATTGGAGTACCCCTTGCGGCTACAGGAAAAAACGTATTTTTTGATCGGTAGCATGTGCGTTAGAAAACTAAAAAACAACCCCCACCACAACCCCCACCGCCTACGGTTCACCCATGCGAGTTTTCATCACTTAGCGCTTCTTCTTTTTAATTAATTCCTCATATGTACATAAACCCCAAAATATGAAATAAACCGGATGATAAGAATTTATCCTCGTTCAGGCTGTGGACAAAGCATCTTAATAAATCTTGTGAGGTCTATACTGCGGTTTGTGAAACGACTTAACGAACGCCGGCTAACCACTCTTGGCAAAGCGTAGGGCAAAACCGGAAGGCGCGAGCAGAAGATGAGCGCCAACCATTCTCTCACATGGACGCCGAATTTAGGGCGGTCCGGTTTTGCCCATAACACTGCGCTTAGAGATGTCCGGCGTGAGTTTAAGGAGTGAGCAAACCGCAGCAGAGACTTTTTTATCCTTATTTTTTAGTAGAAATTTATCACAGTTCTTTTTATTGCCGTAATTCTTGCCAAAGCGGTGGAAATGGTGCTTGAAATGGCACCCGGAGGAATTTTTTCATTTCCGAGGGATAGCTTGGCCTTCCAAAGCCTTGGGCCCCAAGCCCTTGAGGCAATTCAGGCAGTAAAAAAGAGAAAATTAAAGATAGGGATACGGTATACCAAAAAACCATGGCATATTTGGCCTAAACAGCTTAAAATCGTAGACATTTCACCTTCGTTGTGCTAAAATTAAATGGGGCATTAGAGGAACTTTTTAGGAAGGGGGGGATGTTTGGAAAGCCGGCAGTTTGGTAACTGCAGCGTAGACAAAAGTAGGAGGGGTAGAAAAAAATCTGCTGGCAGGCGGTGAGAATATGGGGAATACCTGTTGTCCGAGTAAAGATGACACGTCCTGCTACCGGGAGCTTGTAGAGAACAATATAGGGCTTGTGGGTTATGTGGTCAATTCCTTTTCACCCAGAAACAAACAGGAAGATGAAGAATTTTACAGCCAGGGATGCCTAGGACTTGTTAAGGCAGCAAGAACCTTTAAGCCAGAAAGCGGAGTTCAGTTTGCTTCCTATGCGGTAATCTGCATAAAAAATGAAATTCGTCTTTTCCTGCGCACCCGGAAACGGTATGAAAAAAGATTTTGCTACCTAGAAAATGAGCTGCCGGGACAGCAGGACGAAAAGAGTGAGGAACGCTTCAGTTATATGGACTGTATAGCTGATGATTATAGCCTTGAGGAAGAAGTGGAGCGCCAGTGTGAAATTCAGTACCTCCGGAGAATGCTGGAAAAGCTGCCCAAGCTGGAACAGGCCATATTAAAGCGAAAATTTGGATTTTTAGGAGAACCGCAGACGGAAATTGAGATATCAAAGGATTTGGGAATTTCTCAGGGTTGGGTATCAAGGCTAAAAACCAGGGCAATAAAAAATCTTAGAGAAGAATTTTATAAAATTGAACTTATATAAATTGAACTCATTCAAAATATATATTAAGGTTTATTTTTGCTAAGGCCGCTTTTTACAGCGGCTTCTTTAAATTTAACTACTTTTCAAAAAAAGTCTTTTCCTTCTAAAGGGAGCGTAGGTGTTGGGAGTATGTTGCGGGGTTTTATGTTTTCTTGACTATCTTAAGTCCCTTTGTTATAATAACTCTGCTTAGTGCCTATATTTGGAAAATATTTTTTTTGTATAAATGACTTATCCAACAATTAACAATATAAAATGGGATTGTTTCGCTTTTAGGCTGGGAGGTTTTATAATTGGCTTCACGGAGCTATGACGTTGTTATTATAGGTACAGGCCCGGCTGGTATTTTTACCGCCTTTGAACTCTGCAGAAACACAAGGAATCTTAAAATAGCCATGTTTGAAAAAGGCGGAACCCTTGAAGAACGCCTCTGTCCCCTTCAAAGGGGTGAAGGAGGATGCAGAAGTTGTAAGCCCTGTGTTACCGTTTCCGGATGGGGCGGAGCCGGGGCATTCAGTGATGGAAAGTTAACCCTTTCCCCCGATGTGGGAGGAATGCTGGATCAGTATTTGGATTTGCATACTTTTAAGGATTTAATAGAATATGTGGATGGCATATATCTTGAATTCGGAGCGCCCAAAAAGGTTTACGGTATTGATCAGGAGGAAGAAATAGAAAAGATTCGAAGAAAAGCCGTGTTGGCACAGTTGAAATTCATCCATGCCCCCGTAAGACATATGGGTACGGGACGCACCAAGGAAGTTTTAAAAAATATGAGGGATTATCTTCTTGAACTGGGAGTGGAAATATACTGCAGGAAAAAGGTAGAACGCATTATTACAGAAGAGTCAAGGGCAGCGGCAGTGATAACTTCGGATGGTGAGGAATATAGGGGGAAATATATTATTTGTGCTCCCGGCAGGGAGGGCGCCCAGTGGCTTCTTAATGAGGGCAAGCGTTTAGAAATTCCGATGGCGGTAAATCCTGTGGATATAGGGGTAAGGGTTGAGGTTCCCGCTGAGGTGATGAGGCATATTACTGACGTGGTTTACGAATCTAAATTTATTTTTTATTCCCAAACCTTTGATGATAAAGTAAGGACTTTCTGTATGAATCCCAACGGTGAAGTGGTTTTGGAATGTTTTGGGGATTTGGTAACAGTAAACGGTCACACCCATGCGGAAAGAAAGACTAACAATACAAACTTTGCTCTCCTGGTGAGCAAGACCTTTACTGAGCCCTTTAAGGAACCCATCGCATACGGTGAATATATCGGACGTCTTGCCAATCTCCTGGGGGAGAGTGTATTGGTGCAGAGATTGGGGGATCTCCTTGCGGGAAGAAGAACCACTTGGGACAGACTGAAAAAATCCCCCATTGATCCCACATTAACCGAGGCCACACCGGGGGATATATCTCTGGTTTTCCCATACCGTCATTTGGTGGCAATAATTGAAATGCTCAGAGCCCTTGATATTGTGGCACCGGGAGTATATTCCAAATATACCCTTCTATATGGGGTGGAAGTAAAATTTTATTCTTCCCGTTTGGAGGTGAACAATTCCCTGGAAACAAAAATTAAAAACCTCTATGCTGCGGGGGATGGAGCAGGAATAACCCGCGGTCTTATCCAAGCTTCTATATCGGGGGTTGTTATCGCAAGGGATATATTAAAAAAAGAAGGGCTTTTCTAAGGGTCTTATTATTTAGGGGGTGGCATAGTGTCAACAGTAGTACTGGTAGGCGCCCAGTGGGGCGATGAAGGAAAGGGGAAAGTAACTGACTACCTTGCCCAGCAGGCTGATTTGGTGGTGCGGTATCAAGGAGGCAACAATGCTGGGCATACCATTATTGTGGATCAAACAACCCTACAGCTGCACCTTATCCCTTCGGGAATACTGTATAAGGATAAGCTGTGCGTCATAGGGAATGGCGTAGTGATTGATCCAGAGGTATTTTTTGAGGAACTTGAAAATCTCAATAAAATGGGTATCACCGGTGAGAATTTAAGGGTCAGTGATATAGCCCATTTGATAATGCCCTACCATAAGCTTTTGGATGCCTTTGAAGAAGATAAACGGGGTGAAATGAAGCTGGGTACAACGAAAAGAGGAGTAGGCCCAGCATATGTTGATAAATATGCCCGCAGAGGCATTAGAATAGGGGATCTCTTTGAACCCGACCTGTTTAGGGAAAAGCTGAGAAGAGCCCTGGAATATCATAACTTTATTTTAACGGGGATTTACGGCGCAAAACCCCTTAAGCAGTCGGAAATAGAGGATAAGTATCTTGCCTATGGGGAAAGATTCAAAAAATATGTTCAGGATACGTCTCTTCTGATTTATGAAGCAGTAAAGTCCGACAAAAATGTGCTCTTTGAAGGGGCCCAGGGAACCCTTTTGGACATTGATCACGGAACCTATCCCTATGTTACCTGTTCCCAGCCTGTAAGCGGCGGAGCCGCTACGGGTGCGGGGATCGGCCCCAATTACATTGATAAGATTGTCGGTGTAGCCAAAGCCTATACCACGCGGGTGGGGGAAGGGCCGTTTCCCACAGAGTTAACGGACGAGATCGGCGATTACATTCGTGAAAAGGGGCATGAATTCGGAACCACTACGGGCAGGCCCCGTAGGTGCGGTTGGTTGGATGGTGTTGTTTTAAAGTATGCTGCCAGAATTAATGGTTTGACAAGCATTGCCATTACCAAACTGGATGTTTTAAGCAGTCTCCCCGTGGTAAAAATATGTACCGGCTATAAACTTGACGGTAAGTATATTGAAAACTTTCCCCATAACTTAGGGGAGCTGTTAAGGTGTGAGCCGGTTTACGAAGAGCTCCCGGGATGGGAAGAGGATATTGGGGGAGCAAGGAAAATTGAAGATCTGCCTCCCAACGCCCAGAGATATGTAAGGCGCATACAGGAAATAACTGGCCTAAAAATTTCACTAATAGCCGTTGGACCTGCCAGAGAACAGACCATACCGTTGGAAGACGTATTCTAAAAATCAGGTGCCTTACCTGGTTTTTTTTTATGTACAAATGCTTTTGATAAATTAACGTTTTGTGATAAACTAAATTAAATGGTTATATTTTTTAAAGGTTTTAAAATTATACCAAGGTGGCATTTGGTTTTTATCGGAGGAGGGGCAGGTTTTGGATTGGAAGACCATTGAAAATGAAGCAAAAATAAAGTTTAAGGGGTACTGCCGGGTTTGCAGGGAATGCAATGGGAAGGTCTGTGCGGGAGAGGTTCCCGGTATGGGAGGAGCCGGGAGTGGAAGCTCCTTTGTTGACAACGTAGAAGCCCTAAAGGAAATCAAAGTTAATTTAAGGGTTATCCACGGAGCAAAGGAGCCAGATACTTCCATCGAATTTCTAGGGCAGCGACTGGAGCTTCCTGTTATAGCTGCGCCTATGACGGGGATTTCCTATAACATGGGCGGGGCTGTATCCGAAGAGGAATTTGCCAACTCCATAGTGGAGGGAAGCATTGCCGCGGGAACCATAGCCATGACCGGAGACGGGGCGGATCCCGCGATGTATGATTCCGGGGTCAGCGCCATAAGAAAGTGTGGAGGAAAGGGAATTCCCATTATAAAGCCCAGGGAGCAGAAGGAAGTATTTAAATATATCTCCAAAGCCGAAGAGGCCAAAGCTCTGGCTGTGGGAATGGACGTTGACGGCGCGGGGCTTATAACTATGGCATTGAAGGGTCAGCCCGTGGGTCCCAAAACTCCCGAGGAACTGGGGGAGATAATAAGCAGTACCAGGCTTCCTTTTATTGTAAAAGGCATCATGACCCCCGATGAAGCTGTAAAGGCTGTGCGTGCGGGGGCATCGGCCATTGTGGTTTCCAACCACGGCGGCAGAATACTGGACTCCATGCCGGGGGCTGCAAGGGTTCTGCCTGGAATAGTAAGTGCCGTTGGGGATGAAACAGAGGTTTTAGTTGACGGCGGTGTCCGCTCGGGGATAGATGTTCTAAAATACATTGCCCTGGGAGCCAAAGCCGTGCTTGTGGGAAGGCCTCTGGCTGTGGCAATGTTAGGTGGGGGAACCCAGGGAGTGAGCTTTTATTTGAAAAAACTTAAAAATGAGCTGATCCAGGCAATGATACTTACGGGTTGTGCTTCGATAAAGGAAATTAGCCCTGAGGTTATTTTTAGGGGCAAAATTTAAATAATAATATAATAGGTCAGGAGTGAAGAATAAAGTGAAAATCAAAACAATTAAAAAAACTCGTGTATACGAAGAAGTGGTTAAACAGCTCAAGGAGCTCATTGCCAACGGCGAGCTGGGTCCAGGGGAGAAACTTCCTTCGGAACGGGAACTGGCCAAGCAGTTTGGAGTGAGCAGGGTTTCCATTAGGCAGGCCCTCACTGTTTTAGAAACCCTGGGTCTTATTGAGCGTAAAATTGGGGGCGGCACTTTCAGCGTTGCGGAAAAACTTGATTTTGATATTGATCCCGTACTTGATACGATAATAAAGAATAAGGATCAGTTGAGGGAACCCCTGGAAATGAGGCGCATTCTGGAACCCAATTTGGCCCAGTTGGCTGCCGAGCGGGCAACGGAGGAGGACATAAGGATCTTAGAAGATTCACTAAGGAAACAGAAGGAGCTCATTGAAAAGGGAGAGCTGATTATTGATGAGGACAGCCGTTTCCATTACTATCTCGCCAAGGCTGCCAATAACGAAATCGCATTAAAAATAGTTGAAGTTATGCACGATATGATCTGGCAGACCAGGGAGAAATCAATTAAGGCTGCACAGGGCAGTGAACTTTCATACAGAGGTCACCAGAGAATTTTAAGGGCTGTGAAGACCAGAAACGGAGAAAAAGCCTTTGATGCAATGCTGGACCATTTAGAAGAAGTTGAAGCCCTTATCATGAAACATTTGGCAGAAGACAGAAATTAACCTTTTTAAATTAAGCTCCTCCTTTCCATAAAAAATTATATATAGTATTGACATAATTGAAATCATATATTACTATATAGAAGTGTCCACTGGGGGCCATTAGCTCAACTGGCAGAGCACCGGACTCTTAATCCGGGTGTTGGAGGTTCGATCCCTCCATGGCTCACCATGGCCTATCATGGCCCGTTGGTCAAGTGGTTAAGACACCGGCCTTTCACGCCGGTAACAGGGGTTCGAATCCCCTACGGGTCACCATATTTACATTTTAAAAAGCCGGGTTAGCCCGGCTTTTTTAAGCCTAAACAAAAACGGTTTTGTTTGACACTACCGATGTTAAATTATATAATTTATTTGCAAAAAAGTTAATAATGCGGAAATAGCTCAGTGGTAGAGCATCGGCTTCCCAAGCCGAGGGCCGCGGGTTCGAATCCCGTTTTCCGCTCCAAAAAATTTTTTAACACCCTCATGAAAAGAGGGTGTTAGTTTTTTTACAAAGTGTCTCCGTTGCGGTTTACTCACTCCGGAACTCACGCCGGACATCTCTAAGCGCAGGGTTATGGACAAAACCGGGCCGCCCTAAATTCGGCGTCCATGCGAGAGACTGTCTGGCGTGAGCGTCCTGCCCGCGCCTCCCGGTTTTAATCGACGTTCGTTAAGTCGTTACGAAAACTGTAACAGAGACCCAAAGAAAATTTATTAAGAAGGCTTTTCCAAAGTTTAGCACCTACACTAAATGAGGGTGTTTTTTTATGAAAAAAATTATTGTTAATAACTTCACGGTATAATGCTTGGCTTAGGACCGAAAGCAATGAGGATAATTTTCCCCTTGTACAATTTTATCACTTTACTGAATTAAAGTTGTAGCATATAATATTATATGTGCCGCAAAAAGCGACACTTTTAGAAAATTAACAGGGGGAGGGAATTTTTTGAAACGCAGGGGACTTTTAATTATTTTTGCTGTGGTTGTTTTTTCACTGCTGCTTTATGGTTGTGGGGGAGGAGAAGAACAGGCTGCGCAGGATGATTCCTGGCAGAAGGTTCAGGAAAAGGGCGAACTGGTCATGGGCCTTGACGAGAACTTCCCCCCAATGGGTTTTAGGGATGAAAAGGGGAACATAGTAGGCTTTGACGTAGACCTGGCCAAGGAAGTTTGCTCCCGTTTGGGCATTGAACTTAAGCTTCAGCCCATTGACTGGGACGTGAAGGAGCAGGAATTAAATACCGGTAAAATTGACTGCATCTGGAACGGCTTTACCATCACAGAGGATCGTAAGAAAAATATCCTCTTTACAAAGCCTTACATGAAAAACCGTCAGGTTTTGGTTGTGATGGCGGATTCGGAATATACAGAGCTGTCAGACCTTGAGGGCAAGAAGCTGGGTCTTCAAGCCGGCTCCAGTGCTTCCGATGCTTTGGAAAAAGCAGCAGATTTTAAAGCCAAGCTTGGAGAAATCGCTGAATTTAATGACAACTTAACTGCACTGATGGATCTTGAAAAAGGCGGAGTTGATGCAGTTTTAATGGACGAAATTGTGGCGCGCTACTATATGCAAGCTAAAAACAAAGATTACAGGGTATTGGATGAATCTCTTGCCAGCGAGGAATATGGGGTAGGATTCCGCAAAGGCGATCAAGAACTAATGCAGAAGGTTCAGGAAACCCTTGAGGCCATGGCAGAGGATGGAACATTAGCTGAGATATCCAATAAGTGGTTTGATAAGGACATTACCATCATTAACAAATAACACGTTGTTTTTGAAACCGGAGCTTTAGTTCCAATTTAATTTACAAGGCTGGTGGGAGAGCCAGCCTTGTGTTCTTTTTTTGCTTTTGTATCTGGAAAAAGGGGGAGCGGGGCATTGACCTATGACTGGGATGGTTTTTTAAATCTGCTTATCCTTCTGCTTGAAGGGGCAAAGTTGACAGTAATGATTTTCTTCCTAACGCTGATTTTTTCCATCCCTTTGGGCCTCATTGTGGCTTTCGGCCGAATGTCAAAGAGCTGGATTATCAGGGAGCCCGTTAAAATTTATATCCTTCTCATGCGGGGAACCCCTTTGATTTTGCAGATTGCTCTGGTTTATTTTGGCCCCTATTATCTTCTTCCGGAAGGGATGAAAATTAATCTGGACCGTTTTGCAGCTGCGGTAGCTGCTTGCACCCTTAATTATGCTGCATACTTTGCGGAGATTTACAGGGGAGGAATTCAGTCCATACCTAAGGGGCAGTATGAGGCGGCTGAAGTGCTTGGCTTCAGCAAAATTCAGACTTTTATGCGCATAATTCTACCCCAGGTAGTGAAACGCATTCTTCCTCCCATGAGCAATGAAATTATTACCCTGGTTAAGGACACTGCTCTGGTGCAGACCATAGGGATCAGTGAGCTATTCCGTGTGGCAACGGTACAGTCTTCCGCCAAGAGCTCTACCATTCCCCTTGCGGTGGCTGGCATATATTACCTGATAATGAACTGGGTTGTTACGGAGTTTCTCCAAAGGGCGGAAAAAAAGCTAGATTATTACAGGTAGGGATGCTTTTATGATTATGCTGGAGGTTAAGGGACTGCATAAAAGTTTTGACAGCAACAAGGTGCTCAATGATATTTCCTTTAAGGTGGAAAAGGGCGAAGTGGTGGCTGTTATTGGCCCTTCGGGATCAGGGAAGAGTACGCTGCTGCGCTGCCTCACCCTTTTGGAAAGGGTGGATCGGGGTACCATAGTTGTGGCTGGGGACGAAATGGTACGTACCAATAGTGAAAACTATGCGGTTTACGCGCCGGAGAGCAGCCTTAAAAAAATCCGCCTGCGCATGGGCATGGTTTTTCAGGACTACAATCTTTTTCCCCACTTTTCAGTGCTTCGAAACATAACCGAAGCTCCAATACACGTTGCCCGCATATCCAAAGAGGAGGCAGAGGAGAGGGCCTTTGAACTGCTCAAGAAAATGGGGCTTGAGGATAAAGCGGACGCATATCCTTACCAGCTTTCAGGTGGGCAGAGCCAGCGCGTTGCCATTGCCAGAGCCCTTGCAATGAACCCGGATATTCTGTTTTTTGATGAGCCCACATCGGCTCTTGATCCCGAGCTTACCGGAGAAGTCCTCAAAGTGATGCGGACGCTGGCAGAGGAACGCATGACCATGGTTGTGGTGACCCATGAGATGGGGTTTGCCCGGGAGGTGGCTGACCGGGTAATATTTATGGATAAGGGACAGATTGTGGAAGAAGGAAAACCCCAGGTGGTGCTCTGCAACCCCTCCAATGATAGGACCAGGGCTTTTATTAAAGGCTTGTCTGAACGCTGAGGATAAAATGAATAATAAAAAAATAATGTGGCACAATTAAAATAATACCATTGACGTAAGGGATCTGGAATGATAAGGGATAAAATCCTAGTGGGGGCGGCCATAGGTTTGCTTTCCGATGCATTGAAGCTCATAGTGAACTATATTTCCTACCTTTTGGGATTTACCAATGTGGTTTTTTGGCAGATAGTTGCTACGCGTTTTCTAACCATAGGGGATCTTTTTACCCCCCTTGCCTATATTGTGGGTGCAGTGGCAGACATTGTTGTGGCTTCGACCTTGGGAGTGATTTTTTTCTTATTAGTAGAACGCTACGGGAGCAGAAAGTATCTTTGGCTTAAGGGCATAGGTTTTTCCATGCTTGTATGGGTTGGACTTTTTGGAACCCTCCTTGGGCAATCGGTGCAAAGGAAGCTGCCCCAGAATGCATCGGGCATTATGGTTACCATTGTAGCCCACTTTGTTTTTGGATTGGGGCTGGCATTTTTCACCCGATTGTATTATGCCCTAAGGGCGGGGGAAAAGGTTTAACCCGGCAAAAGGAAAAGGGAGTATTTGGAACAAGCATAAGTAAATCAGCACTTCATTTTCATTATTGTAAAACACCACTGTTTCATGGCCTTAACGGGCTTTGTTGCAGTGGTTTTTTATTTTTGGAATGAAAGCATCAATAATGGAAAAAATTTTGATTGACAAACAACCCCTCACTGTGTATTAATATATACTAAGCATAAATTTCGCTATTGCTTTAAAATTAATAAAAGAAGAGGGGTTGGGAAAATGGCCGTAAAGTTAAAGGAAAAAGTTATTAAGGATCCCAGGCAGAAAATAATGTGGATATTCCTTCCTCTGGTTTTAGTTTTGGGCTTTTTATATCCTCCTGCGGGGCTTGTTGTGATTCTCTGTATGCTAGGCGCAGTGGGTATTTCCCTTTTTAAGGGAAGGGTATGGTGCCACTGGATGTGTCCCCGGGGAAGCTTTTTCGATTATATTTTGGCCCGGTTCAGCCCGAACAGAAAGGTGCCTGCCTTTATAAAAAAGGATTGGTTCAGGGTGGCTGTCCTGATTTTGATTATGGGAATGATGCTTTTTTCGGTCTTAAGCCGCTGGGGAGACCTTTACGCCATGGGCCGCGTGTTTACAATGATGCTTTTTGTTACTACCTTAATAGGTATAGTTTTGGGACTTATAACTGATTCAAGAATATGGTGCCAGGTTTGTCCCATGGGAACCTTGGCGGGATGGCTGGGACGCTATAATAAACCCGTGGTTTTATGTAATGACTGCAGCCGCTGCGGTATATGCGAAAAAATATGTCCCATGCAGGTGGATCTCCTTAAGTGGAAGGATTTAAACGCAGGGATTATTGGAGACACGGGATGTATAAGGTGCTCCCTGTGTACCAGGGCTTGTCCCAAGGGAGCCGTGGAAATAATGGATGTTAAAAAAATAAGAAAAGAACAGAAGCCGTCACTGTATCCCTCGAAATGATTGTAGATAGGAGAAAGTATAATTCACAAGGAGTTTATACAGGAACAAGAAAAAAAAATGTTCTATGGGGTCAATTTAGGGGCAGCGGGTATTTCATGCAGGGCTTTTGTTGTGTTATAATAACTTGCTGAAGTCAAATTTTTAGTATTTAAGGAGGATAAATGATATGGCTTCCCGTGTTATTACCCTGATAAAAGGAACCGCTGTTAAAACCGACAGGACAGTGGGCTGCGGAGAGTGTCAGACTTCATGTCAGTCAGCCTGCAAAACATCCTGCACCGTAGGCAATCAGAAATGCCTAAATTCATAACGCCCACACTAGTGGGTGTAATTTTTTTGGGGGGATTTTTTAATGGTTAGAATTTCTGAACTGTGTTCTCTTTTTTCAGATGGGAATAAAAATATTCACAAATTTAAGATAAAAGGCCTCCCCATACTTTTGGACGCAGCGGGCGGCAGCGTTCATCTGATCGATGATGCAGTGTGGGATATTCTTGAGAGCATTGAAAAAAACCGCACCAGCCCTGCTATTGCCTTAGAGGAGCTGGAGAAGAAATATCCCCCAAAGGTGATCGATGAAGTGATGGAAGAGCTGGTTTCCCTTTGGGAACAGGGACTTCTTTTCGCCGATGAGTCCTTTGTAGAAGAATTTCTAAATGCAGAAGAAAATGGGGAATTAACCGTCAAAGCCCTCTGCCTTCATATAGCCCATGACTGCAACATGACCTGCGGATACTGTTTTGCTTCCCAGGGCAGCTTCGGGCTGGAAAGGGAAATTATGTCAGAGGAAGTGGGGGAAAGGACCGTTGATTTTCTCCTTGAGAATTCAGGAAGCAGAAAAAATTTAGAAATTGATTTTTTTGGCGGAGAACCCCTCATAAATTTTAAAGTGGTGGAACACATTACCGCTTACGGAAAGAAAAAAGCAGAAGAATACGGGAAAACCATCAATTTTACCCTGACTACCAACTGTCTCCTTCTGGATGAGGAAGTCTGTGAATTTGTCAACGAAAACGGAATGCAGGTTATACTAAGCTTAGACGGGAGAAAGGCTACCAACGACAGGGTGCGCCTTCTTAAAAACGGCGGCGGCAGTTATGATACCGTTGTGGAAAGGATAATGAAATTTGTGGAGAGCAGGAATCATGAAAATTATTATGTGAGGGGTACCTTTACAAGGAAGAATTTGGATTTCAGCAGGGATGTATTTCACCTCTTTGATTTGGGATTAAAGCATGTTTCCGTGGAACCGGTGGTGGCCCCTCCGGAGGAATACGGCTTTTACGGGGAAGATATCCCTTTGCTGGAAGAGGAATATGAGAATCTTGCCGAAGGTTTGGTGAAAAGGATGCTTGCGGGGCAAGACATTGATTTTTATCACTTCAACATTGATTTGGATGATGGCCAGTGCCTTCCCCGGAAAATAAGGGGCTGCGGTGCGGGATTTGAATATTTTGCTGTTACCCCAACGGGTGACATTTACCCCTGCCACCAGTTTGTGGGGGAAAAGAATTTTTTAATGGGAAATGTTTTTGAAGGAATTAAAGAAAGGTATATGATGGAATTATTCCGCTCGGCCCATATATTCAGTAAGTCCAGATGCAGGGAATGCTGGGCAAGGTTTTTATGCAGCGGCGGCTGCCATGCCAGCGCATATCAGTTTAACGGAAATCTTTTTGAACCCTTTGAAACGGCCTGCATCCTCCAAAAAAAGAGGATTGAGTGCGGCATTTATTTTCAGCTGTACAAAAAGTTTGGACATAAGATTTCAGAAATTATGAATTCCCGGGATTCGTTGGGAGAGAAGGATTGACGGAGGTACGAAAACCGATAAAACCATATTTTTTGGGAGCAAAAAAAGGATTTTAAAGAAAAAAAGCGAATAGGAAGAACAGTTTGTCAGCCGGCAAAAATAGCATATTTTAACACTGCCGGCTAATTTTGTATATATATAAACTAAAGGAAGGGATGGGATAATGTGAATTCCAACACATCTTCCAAGGATGAGGCTGCCGCACATAAAAAGGCTGCCAAAAAACTAAAGTGGAAATTTAGAAGCTCCAGCTCTCCTACAATTTACACAGCAGCGCTGCTGATTCTGCTACTTAGTTTCTGTATCATAGCTTTTACATATCCCAACGCCTACGTGGTTATGGCTGATGGAAAAAAGATAGCTCTGGTTAAAAGTCCCGAGGTGGTAGAAAGTATTCTTGAGGAAATTACCGGCGAACTGGACAAGGGAAAGGATTTCACGATTGAGACGGACATCAAATATGAAAAGGTTCATGTTGGGGAAGGGGAATTTACGGAACCGGAGGAATTGAGGGAAGTTTTAGAATCATATCTTTCTATTTTAAGCAGTGCTGCGGCAATAACCGTTAACGGGGAACCGAAGGTATGGGTGGAAGATAGGGAAGCTGCAGAAAAAGTTTTGGAAAATCTTAAAGCCCGCTTTTCCCCCGAGGGGGAAGTAAAATTAGTAAGCCTGGATTTCAAGGAAGAGGTTGAAATCCAGGAGGGCTTGGTGAACCCGGATAAAATAGTAAACGTTACCGAAGCAGAACAAATTCTGGCTTCCGGGGGAGAAAAAACAGTTACCCACGTTATACAGGAAGGGGATACCCTTTGGTCCATTGCCCGGAAGAATAATATGACAGTGGCAGAAATACTGGCTGCAAACCCTGGTCTTCAGGAAGATTGCATTTTACAAATCGGTGATGAAATTAAGCTGGTTGAGGTAAAGCCCATAATTAATGTAATAGTAGAATATGAAAAGATTGAAAATAAAACTATACCCTTTGAAGTTGAGCATGTAAAAGACAGCAAATTGCCTGCGGGAACTACCAAGGTTGTTCAGCAAGGAGAAGAGGGAGAAAAGGAAGTTACGTACAGAGTAACTACATTAAATGGGGTCAATATTCTGGCTGAAGTTGTAAAGACGGAAGTAATAAAGGAACCCAAGGTAAAAATCGTCCACCAAAGCACAAAAACCAGGGATGGTATTGCGATAGCCTCAAGGGGCGGCGGCAGTGGTAGATTGGCCTGGCCCTTAAAGGGAAGAATTACCTCGGGCTATGGCTACAGGGGAAAAGAGTTCCACGGAGCCATTGACATTGATGGAAATCAAGGAGACCCTATCAGAGCAGCGGAAAGTGGAAAGGTTGCTTTTGCCGGCTGGTCAGGGGGCTACGGCAATATCATTGTTATCGATCACGGCAATGGGCTTACGACAAAATATGCCCATTGTTCTAAGATAAATGTTAAGGTGGGCCAAACCGTTTCCAGGGGTGAAGTGATAGGAAGTGTGGGCTGTACCGGAAGGGCAACGGGTTCCCACCTGCACTTTGAGGTTTTGCAAAACGGCAAACAAAAAAATCCCCTTCTGTATTTAAGATAAAGGGGTAAATTTAAAGCGTCCCAGTTTTATAAGGGGCGCTTTTGTTTTGTGGAAGTATGATCTTTGTATTAAAATATGGGTTAAGGGGAGCATAGGTAAAGAAAAGTATATGGGGATGCTTTTAAAAAAGGAGTGAGGAGTTTGCCGAAGCTTGAGCTGAAGGTAGAGGGAATGTCGTGCGGCCACTGCAAAAGGGCTGTTGAAAATGCCCTAAAAACAATGAAGGGTGTAACGGATGCTGAAGCTAATATGAAATCAGGGAAGGTGTTAGTTTATTACGAAGATGATGCTGTGGATGTTAATTCCCTAAAGGAGGCCGTAACATCCGCGGGTTATGAAGTTGTTGATGGCTAAAGGGAAATATAAATAAAAAATTTTTTGAGCAGCCTTAAAAGGGGCTGCTCATTTTTTAGGAATAATTTGGCCAATGCTTTGGGCAGTGCTTAGCTGTACAATTTTTATTGAGGAGGAAATAAACCGGGGAATGGTTCATGGCTATTTCTGGGAGGGTTTTTCCTTATGCAGGTTCAGTGTGATTATCTTTTGGAGCAGAAAAAGGTATACAGTCTTTGGAAGAGAATTTTAGGGGTACTTTTAGCCTTTTTACTTCTTTTATCAGGTTTAGCATACAAATATGCCGCCTTACCAAAGCGTGTTGTATACGTATGCTACAGGGAATTGAATCAGTACCGAACAAATTTAAATTTTTCGGGCTTTAATATTTTAAAGGGAGAGCATTTCAAAATTTTATACCCTTCCTCTTTAGGCGAAGAGGCAGAGCTGGTGCTTGAAGCCGCTGAGAAGGCTTTTTCCCCGGTAAACAATATTCTGCAATATAGATCTTCCCGGGAAGTTCCCGTCATAATATATTCCAGCCATGAAGCCATGAACAGGAATTTCCGCTGGGATTCCAGCCAAAGTGCCATGGGGGTTTATTGGGCTGGGGTTATTCACATATTATCCCCCGGAGCATGGATAGATGACAGAGATAAAAAGGAATACAGGGAAACTTTTTTACGGCATGGACCTGTGGTTCATGAATACGCCCACTACGTTGTGGACAGCATGGCAGGTGGAAACTATCCCCGCTGGCTCACCGAAGGTATCGCCCAGTATGTGGAAAGGAAAATTACGGGATATGTCTTTGAAGGTGC
>JAAYIF010000065.1 GCA_012523575.1 Clostridia bacterium | reverse complement strand
AGCAAGTAAAAAGAGCGGCTTGGGGTAGCTGGTTATATATTTTTTGATTTTTATATTGACCATAACGTAACGTAATACTTTATAGTAGATGGCGAAGGGAGAGAGCAGACATGAAAGTAAAAGAAGTTGCTGATCTGGTAGGTATCAGTGTGCGTACGCTGCATTATTATGATGAAATAGGATTATTAGTACCGGAAAAAAACGCTGAATCAGGTTATAGAGAGTACTCTGAAGAGAATCTCGAGACTCTTCAGCAAATTTTATTTTTTAAAGAACTGGGCTTTCCTTTGAAAGAAATTAAGAGGATTATTAACAGCCCTTCATTTGACCGGCAAAAGGCACTTGATGCACAGAATAAAATGCTCCTTGAGAAAAGAAAGCGACTGGATAAGATGATTAAAACTATTGGAAAAACTATTCAACATTCGAAAGGGGAAATAGAGATGACTAACAAGGAAAAATTCGAAGGATTTGATTTTAGCCACAATCCATATGAAAAAGAGGCCAGGGAACTATGGGGTGACGCAGCTGTTGATGAAGCCAATGCGAAAATAGCGAGGTTGTCTGAGTTTGAGAAAAAGGAATTTGCCGATAAATTCAATGCAATATTTAAGAAACTTGCTGCGCTTCGCAATCTTCCAGCTGATTCAGGAGAAGCTCAGGCAGCAATTGAAGAGTGGTATTTGATTTTAAATGAAATGGGTAATTATTCTTTAGAGGCATTCAAAAATTTAGGGCAAATGTACGTAAACGACGAACGTTTCACTGAAAATATCGATAAATTTGGCCAAGGCCTGGCAAAGTTCATGCGCGATGCAATAGCTATTTATGCTGATACAAATAAAAATAATTGAAAAGAAAAATAATCTAATGCAATTATTAAATTATTTATTATCGTTTGATGTTATGGTATAGTTTAGACATCGAAGTGATGGTATTCCATCAATGTAAGGATTACCCAAAAAAATATAGATTAAAGATGCTAGTGAGAGAAGGCAGGAATGAAACATACTTGTAGCAGTTAAACTTTTACAGAAAGGATGGGATAATGAATATTGCTACATATGCCATAGATATTGCTGCACTAGTTTATCTAACAGGATTACTGCATTACAGCAATGCTTTGAATATCTATCGGAAAAAACCATTTTTGATTGGCATATTCCTTACAATAATTGTCATTGTATCTGAAGCGGGTACAGTTTTAGCTGACAACGGAATTTTAACCCTTCGCAGCACAAACATTTTATGCAATGTTCTTGGCTTTTCCCTTACTCCGCTGATTCCCATTGCAATAACCTTAATCTTTGAACAAGGATTATTAGAGATCATTCATTCTTGCTGATTCTTTCATTAATAAATATCGTTGCTACAGTTTTATCACCACTATATGGATTTATTTTTTATGTCGATGCTAACAATTATTATTCAAGAGGAGATTACTTCTTTATTTTTATAACAGTATACATTGTAAACTTTTTACTCCTCGTTGTTGGCACTTTAGAAGTAGGCAGAAAATATAATTATCCAATTATGCGTAAACTATTTGCGCTATCTCTTTTCACTATTATCGGAACAAGTATTCAGATAGTATATCCGTCAGCCTATTCCCCATGGCACTGCGTAACATTATCTTTGCTGCTGTATTACATCTTGATGTCTGAGTTTGACAGCAGCTTTGACTCATTAACCGGTCTTTATAATCGAGCGGCTTTTGATAAAGCAACAAAACACATTTCGGAGACAAAGGCTTTTTCAATTATCATACTTGATATAGACGATTTCAAGAGTATTAATGATATGTATGGACATGATTACGGAGATACGGTTATTAAGGAAGTTGCGGCAATTATCCGTAAATCGTTTAATAAACATTATACCTGCTATCGTTTTGGCGGAGATGAGTTTCTCATTATAACCAACGAAACAGATAAAGAAAAAATTGAGTATCATTCGAAGGCCATGACAAATGGTCTTGAAGAAATGCGCTTGAATGGTTACCTGTTACCAACGATTTCTTATGGATATAGCATTTTTAAAGGAGGAGAAAAGCTAGATTTTCAAAAGGCCTTCAAAGAGGCTGACGATCAAATGTATCATTTTAAAAAGACACATAAAGCCGGTGCTGCCCAAGGGACGACAGCACCGTTTTAATAAGCAGATATTATTGGATTGAGTAAGAAGGATAGTCCAACAAAAAAATTAATCTTTTTTTTGGAAAGGGGATGGTTAAAAAAATAAAAAAAGTAACAGGGAACAATCCCCTGTCATTGAAGTGACAAAGAATCGTTACTGTCAACCCTGTTTATACTTTGAACTTGCTTATTTCAACTTTAAGTTGCTGGGCAAGGGAGGAGAGGGTCTAACCGGCATCAGATATCATATTAATGGAAGCATTTAATTCCTCTGTAGATGCTGACACTTCCTCAGTAGTTGCAGCATTTTCTTGTGCTATTGCTGAAAAATTCTCCAGCAAAGATAATATTTGATTTTTCTTATTTTCTATTTCGAGCACGGAAGTATTTAATTTTTCTATTACCTGTTTTGTGATTTCCACCGCTTCAGCAATTCCATTAAATCTTGTTTCTGTCTCTTTAACTGCATCTGCTTGTTCCTGCACTATTTCCCTTACTTTTTTCATCGTTTCAATTGTATTTGTTGACTTTGTCTGTAGTTCTTTTACTATAAGCTCTATTTCCTTAGCGGATTCCGTGGACTGTTCTGCTAGTTTGCGTATTTCTTCTGCTACAACAGCAAAACCCTGTCCCGCTTCTCCTGCTCTGGCTGCTTCTATTGCTGCATTAAAGGCCAGGAGATTGGTTTGATCGGCTATGTTTTGTATAGCCTGGCTGGCAACGTTTATTTTGCCAGCGCTGTCATTGGTGTCTTTAATTGCCTCAAATATCTCTTCTGCTGCCTTATAAGATTCTGAGGTTTTTTCAAGTAGGATTTGAACTATTTTAGATCCTTCATCTTTTAATTGAACAACTTGTTCCGATGATTGATTTAACTCTTGCATATACTGCTGATTCCTTTCCACTATGTCTCCAAGCTCTTGCGCATTTTCTGATCCTATCTGGGCATCTGCTGCCTGCTGATCTGCACCTCTTGCAATTTCCTCAATAGCCCTGGTTACTTCTTCCGTGGCTGCCGCTGATTGCTGGGCGGTGGCTGAAAATTCCTGTGATGAAGAAGCTACTTGATCCGCTGATTTAGCAGTGTTTGTTATAAATTCAATAACATTGCGCTGCATTTTGGCTAACGCTCGAGAAATAATCCCTATTTCGTCTTTTCTCTCCAGATATTTTATTGCTTCACTTTTTTCATCAAAGCTGAAGTCATATTCTGCAAGGCGATTGATTATGCCGGAAAGAACTATTATCGGCCTGGTTGTCCTTTGCCCAATAATATATGTAAATGCTAAAGCTATAACAACGGCTACAAGGGCTATGGTTATGAATAAATATTTTATTTTTGAGGTATGCTCACTTATTGATTTTTGCACTTGTTCCTGAGATATACCCAAAAACAGTATCCCTATTATCAAAGATTGGATCGTAAACTGTTAAATATGGTTTGCCAAGAATATTTGCTTCTCCTATGTATCTTTTTCCTTGAGAAACTTCGGCAAAAGCAGGGCTATCCTTTCCTAGAAAGGTGCCAACTGCTCTTTTTCCTTCTTCAGTCATAACATTTGTTGTGATCCTTTCAAAATCATGTCCTCTATTGACAAATATGGTAGCAACATTACCTAAATCGTTTAAAATAGCATCTACCATTTCATGCCTGCCGGCAATGGGCTGACCGTTTTTATCTAACAGGACACCGTTTTCAAAGGTTAAATCTCCAAAATAATGTTCTACATATAAATGTGCCGCTTCTATATCCCCGCTGAGTTTTTCGGTTAATAATTCTATTTCCAGGGATTTCATAGCATTATGAGCCCTGTTATAACCAAAAAAACTAATGGCAACGCAAACAACTGTTACTAATATACCAAAGAAAGTTATTAATTGTGTTCTTAAGCTAGTTTTCATTGGGGCTTTGCCCTCCTTTCCCGAAAAGCTTTATTTAAAATAATTATAATTACTACTTAAAATTCCATTCAACATTATAGCATAAAAAGGAAGCTGAGCATGAATTATCTTCTACACAGTTGGAAAATCATGAAGGATGATAGTAAAATAGGTGTGCAAAAAAGAGATTGTAGCAAAACCCCTGGGAAATGGGCGGGTAGTAAACGCATTTACTTTCTCAATTAAGACCTTTTTCCCAAATTCGTTGACAATCAAAATTAAGAGCATCGTGAGTGAATAAAAAATACTGCAACAATAATAACACCAACAATAATAACCTTTGTAAGACAGCTGCCTTTTATAAGCTTTCAAAATCTCCAATCATTGAACGGTTTGTTGAATCGGCCAAATTGGTCATAGGATGTTTCTTATATTCCTCTATCCGACGTTTATTATCTTTTGAATTCACAGTCACATCCCCAAAATATTTATTTTTATTATATTATTCTATATTAGCGCAGGAAAACCTCGAATCATATTTCATAGGGGTGCCGCATTACCATGTTTCTAACACATGTATTTTAGCCCTGACGTACTCTTTTAGCACTGTCCTGCTGTACTTGACCCGGACCGGCTTTTCCTTTCTTGCTGTTAATGTGCTTGCTCTTAACTGTTTCCTACCTATATAGTTCCCGTAGATTACCATTGGACTCTAAAAGAATTATTCATAGATTTAAGTCCATATAACAAAAAGAAAAAGACAAGTGGAGAAAATTAGGAAATAGGTATTGGCAAATGCACTTCTTGATTTGATAAATGTGTTAAAGGATATTTTCCAAAAGTCGGAGATGTTGTAGAATATCTGAAAAGCCTATACAGAAAAAAAGTTATGCTGTATGCTCGGTCAGCTCAAAATCTGATAACTATAATTATATTGTTAAAGCTTAAAAGCAATTAAAGTGTTTTAGAAAGGAATGTTGTTACCATGCTGTGGAAAGACAATTATAAACTTGGTGTTCCTCTGATAGATGCGCAGCATCAAGAATTATTTAGGCGTGTCCAATCCTTTTTGCAGGTACTGCGGTCTAAGGACAGTTGGGATGAAAAAATCCCCATGATAAATGAAACGCTGGAGTTTATGAAAAGATACGTTGTAGAGCATTTCCAGGCTGAGGAAGATTATCAGCGGAGTATTAATTATCCCGGATATGAAGCTCACAAACAGATACATGACGATATGGTCAATTATGTGCAAGAGGTATCCAAGAAGTACGAACAATCCCAAAATGACGAGCAGTTAATGCAGCAGTTTGGAGGAAGGCTGCTGGCATGGCTGATTAATCATGTATGTGCAGAAGATCAGCGCATTGCGGATTATGCAAAAGAGAAAGGGATGAGCGGAAATGAAGGATAAACTTTACAGAACATTTGTCGATGCAACGCGTAATGTATTTAATTTGATGCTTAACATTTCAGATATTTCCGATCATCCCGCAGAGAATTTAAAATGTGACGATGGGATTGATATTGCTGTGGGTATTGTCGGTGACCTTCAGGGAGAGGTTGTTTACCGCTTTCCGGTTTCGACGTCTCTTAATATGGTAAACATCATGAGCGGTATGCAGTTTGAAGAAGTGGATGCTTTCGTGACCTCTGCCATATCCGAGATTGCGAATATCATAAGCGGTAATGTTCTAACAGCACTTTCAGATAACAACATGAAATGTGATATCTTACCGCCGGTGCAAGGCAATCCTGATGATAATAAGGAATATGAAATGAAAACAAGCTGCTGTCTTAGCACGTCAATCGGTGAGATAGGTCTGGAAATAAGACTGAATCTGGTTTCTTGATGTTTCAGAAAAAACCTGCCACGGGAACATTCCTTGTGGCAGGTTCTTTTTTTAGGACCTCAGCTTCTTGCGGAGAATTGACTTTTCCTTATGAACTGTAGTTAGAGGTCTCTTTTTATTTTGCTTAAGTTTCTGTTTGACCCTTTGACCTACTTAATTTGTTGCAGCCCTGCAAGCAACACTTTCAAACCATACAAAAACTGCTCTTCAAAATCCATATTCAATACATATTGCTCACCCCAAAGCTGCTCAAGCTGTTTAGCTTCTTCCGGAGAAGTGTGCCTGGTACGAATTTCGTCAGCAACAAATGACAGAACATAGTTGTTTAAAAGGTTTCCGGCGGTCACACAGTTTTTATCAGAAACACCGTACCTGGATAATGCATTCAAGGCAAATTTGATGATTTTTGTTCTATTTAGTGTGATAGGAACGGACCTGGCAAAGATTTCTGTGGAATCTCTGGTTTTTAACAGTGCTCTTCTGAACTCCATAGCAATGAAAGTTAATGCTTCTTTGGGATCATCCACTTTTTCGGGTAAAGATATTTCCTGGGTAATATGTTCGGCGATTAAATTGTATAGGTCCTGTTTATTCTTGATGTGCCAGTATAGGGAAGCAGCCTTTATATTTAACTCTTTTGCCAGGGTGCGCATTGTAAGATTTGCAATTCCCTCACGGTTTAGTATATCCAGGGCCGCTTTAACAATTGCCTCTTTTGTAATAGCCATAAAATCACTCCAAAAAAATGTGTAATAAATTATTGCCCCTAACGATGTTAGATGATATACTAACAGTGTTAGTCAACTAACGTCGTTAGATATGTATATTGTAGTATATTGGGATGTGGTTTTCAACGAAACATTACATGTGATGCTATATTATCCTAAAAACAAAAGGAAAGAGGCGGATTTAAATGAAAAGCATTAGGAAAAAGAAAGATGTGGGCATTTATGGAATCGCGGCAAAATGGTATGACAAAAATACTCGCAAAAGCAGGCTTGCCGAAATGCAGGAGTATGCTGATGAAATTGAATCATTGGTTAAGTCGGGAGCTAGTATTTTGGAGGTAGCTCCAGGACCGGGGTATTTATCCATTGAGTTAGCTAGGAGGGGGTTTAACGTAACAGCTGTAGATATAAGTCGTGATTTTGTAAGAATAGCAAAGGAAAACGCAAAAGAAGCAAATGTTTCAGTTGATTTCAAAAAGGGTAATGCATCTGACTTACCTTGCCACGATGAAACTTTCGATTTTATTGTTTGCAGTGCTGCATTTAAAAATTTCAAAGAGCCGGTAAAGGCTCTGCATGAAATGCATAGAGTGCTTAAACACGGAGGAACGGCTCTTATAATTGATATGAATCGTGAAGCCACAGATGAGGATATTAATGACCAAATACGGGGAATGAAAGGGTTGGATAAATATTTTGTGAAGTTTTCATTTAAAACCTTTCTGAAACGAGCCGCATATACCAAGAGTGAATTCGAAGCAATGGTGAGAGAAACACCTTTTAGGAACTATAAAATAAAAACAGAAGGCATTAGTATATATGTATATCTATATAAATAGAAACGAATTTGGCTAGCCTAAATATCTTAAAACCGCTCTTTTCTTGCAAAAGGTTTTCAATGGAGGTAAAGTATAATTAAAAATACTCAAGGGGGTATAGGGCATGAATGTTCTTGAAGCTCTGGAAGCTCGTCGCAGTATTAGGGTTTACAAGCCTACTCCGGTGGCTCCGGAGGTGATTAAAAGCATAATCGAGGCTGCTAACCGTACTCCCTCTTGGGCCAACACACAACCCTGGGAAGTATATGTAGTAAGTGGTACTCCTTTGGAAAACCTTCGTAAACGTTACCTGGAGAGTTTCCGGAAAGGGATTGAACCCAATTTTGATATTCCTGCTCCAAAATCTTGGCCTGCTGCTCATGATGAGCGTATTAATCAGTTGGGAGCAGGGAGATTTGCTACTTTGGGAATTGAACGGGATGATAAAGAAGCGAGAAGAAAAGTTACGGAAATGAATTTTAATTTCTTTGGGGCACCCCATGTGATTTTCCTTTGTATGGATCGGGATTTATCCCATTGGTCCTTATTTGATTTAGGATCGTTTTCCATGAGCCTGATGCTGGCTGCTCAACACCATGGACTCAGCACCATACCGGCTGTTATGCTGGTGGCTTATCCGGACATCATTCGAGAGGAAATTGATATTCCTCAAAACCTGTCTATCGTCTTTGGTTTAGCTTTGGGGTATGGCGATCTGGACAGTATTCATAATCAATATAGAACTCCTAGGAGAAATGTCGATGAATTTTTAAAAATGGTGGGAATGTAATTCTTAAATAATTTTTGTGAAAAGTATAACAATAGGTTTAGATGGGCACCATGTTGGCTGCTTTTTCTTTGGGCTGTAGGGCATTATCAGAATAGATTAATGAAAAATACAACGGGGGTTGGTTTAATATGGAGGTTATTTTTCAACGCAGGAGCATAAGAAGGTTTACGGAGGAAAAAGTGTCCGATGAATTAGTTGAAAAACTGCTGCAGGCGGCTATGGCGGCTCCATCGGCAGGTAATCAGCAGCCGTGGGAATTCATCGTGATCAGGGATAAATTAACCTTCGAAAATATTATGCAAATGCATCCCTACTCAACTCCTTTGAAAGAAGCCGATGTAGCCATTGTTGTGTGTGGTAACACATCAAGGGAGATATATAAAGGTTACTGGGTCCAGGATTGTTCTGCTGCTACTCAAAATATTCTCTTGGAAGCGCAGTATCTGGGCCTTGGGGCTGTTTGGCTTGGTGTATATCCTGTGGAGGAAAGGGTTCTAGGTTTAACGAATCTTCTCAATTTGCCGCAGTCAGTAATCCCGTTATCTGTCATCGCCATTGGCTATCCGGCGGAGCAAAAAGGTCCGGTTGACCGTTTTGATGAAGCCAAGGTTCACTATGAAAAGTGGTAAAGTGCAGGGCCGAGACCCTGCTTTTCCTAATTATATCCTTCTTTTGGTAAGAATGGCTTGGTTTCTTTTGTCAGGAATTTGAAAAGAGATGGAAGGAAAATTATTTCTCTAATACCAGTTATTTGGCAAGTAAGCACGCTATATAAATATAGTATAGTAGTAAGCAACAAGGGAATTAAATTGTACTTTTGCAATCGTACCTAGCTTTTAGAGACAATGGGACACAGTAATAGATAAAATTGTGTAAAATTTAGTTTGTTCCTGGGGGGGAGAGGAGAGTGACAGAGATGAAAGCAAAGAAATTATTAGTTAGTCTGTTTATTATAACCTTGTTAATGGGCATTTTGCCGAAGGCAGCTCTGGCCGGTAAAGGTGAAGTGGTAAGCTTGGGGGCCGACTTGACCCCAGAGCAGCGGGAAAAAATTTTGCAGGAATTCGGCGTAACGGAAGATGAAGTGGAAATAATAGTAGTTACTATCCAAGATGTGAGAAGACATTTACCTGATGCCACTGTCAAAGAGACCGGTACCAGAGCCTATTCTTCCGCCCATGTAAAACTTATGCCGGAAGGAGATGGGATTTTTGTCCAAACCCACAATATATCGTTAATAACCGGGGAAATGTATGCCAATGCTTTGGCCACGGCGGGGGTGAAGGATGCAGAGATTAAAGTAGCAGCTCCTTTTAAGGTAACCGGGACCACAGCTTTAACAGGTATTATGATGGCTTTTGAAGAATCCACCGGCAGAAGATTGAACGAAGAGGCGAAAAAGACAGCTAATGAGGAGCTGCAAATTACTCAGGATATCAGTGAGGACATTGGTAAAGAGAAAGCCACGGAACTGATCCAAAAGGTAAAAACTGAAATTCTAAGTCAGGATATTAAAAATCCGGAAGATATGCGTCAGGTGATTATCAACATTGCCAATGAACTGGGTGTGAAATTATCAGAAGAACAGATTGACCAAATTTTAAAGTTAATGGAAAAAATAAGCAAGTTAGATATTAATGTTGACAGTATTCTCAATCAATTGGATAAAATAGGGAAGAATTTAGATATTGTTAAAAATACTATTCAGGAAAATAAAGGGATACTGCAGAGGATAATAGATGCGTTTTTAGGATGGTTGAGGAGCATTTTCGGTTAAACTGTTAATCCGAAGGACGTTTACTTACTTTCACAAAAGGAGTAAACGTCCTTTGTTTTTTTACTTATTTTAGTTTCATTGGCGAACTGGACAAGCCACCATTGATAACGGTTCTCAAAGTAGCCGGTCTTGCAAATCTTTTATGCTTGATTAAAATTAATGCAATTGCTGTAGTTTAAGAAAGGGAAGACTCCATGGAATAACGGATACTTCCGTAATGACTTCATAATCGTTTAATGATTTCATATCCATGATTATTTTATATTTATAACCCTACCTTTTGTTATTTCAACCAAAACTTTTGGAGTAAGCTTAAAAACGGCATTTGGGGTTCCGTCGGCAGCCCATATTTCTTCATATTGCAAAAGATCTTCATCGATAAATGTGACAATGGGATTTTTATGCCCCACAGGAGGAACGCCGCCTATGGCAAAACCCGTATGCTCTGATACAAATTTTGCGTCTGCTTTTTCCAGTTCTTCTCCTACATAGTTTTTGACGGCCTTTTCATTTACCCTATTGGTACCGCTGGCAATAATTAATAAGGGTTTCTGTGTTGTTTTTCCTTTAAAAACTAATGATTTTGCTATCTGACTTACTGTACAGCCAATGGCATTTGCGGCTTCCTGTGCCGTACGGGTAGATTTCGGTAATTCCACTACGTTCAGTTCAAAACCAAATTTATTTAATGCCGTCTGCACTTTTTCTGCACTTTTCTTTAAACCGGAAGACATAAATATCTTCTCCTTTAACAGGTCTCAAATTGTAAATATCGGATTGCGGTACAAAGCTTATTATACACAATAACAATATAACGCACAATGTATGAGAATGAGAAGTGACAGTTGACGTTTCGATTTATAAAAAGGGTTGGGAGGTGAACCTGTATGAAAGACCTTGAGCCTTTTGAGAGGAGAATCGAGATTTTAAAATTGCTGCAGGGTAGGGAAATGAGAACCGGTGAAATTGCTGAATATTTTGACGTTGATGAGCGGACGATCCGCTCTGATATAAAGGCACTGCGGGACGGAATGGATATTTTGGGGATAAAAATTGAATCTAAACACCAGGGCAGTCAAAAACACTATTACAAATCAACCGTTCATCCTATTTTGCTTGCTTTAAATCTCAGTGAGCTGTATGCATTGTTAAAACTGTTGGAAAATGCAATGCTGAAGAGGAAAGGAGAAATATATAAGCACATTTTTCAACAGGTCTACAGTTAAATAACTGATTATGCCGAGGGATTTATCGCTGATAAATTAAAAAACAAATATGAAAAAAATGAAATTCGAACCTGCTGGAAGAGGAAGCCATTAAAAATAAAGAAAAATTGCTTGTATATTGGGAAAAAAGCGGACGCTATATAGATATCAGTTACCGCAACGAGGACGGGGAAATAGTTAGTAAGAAAGTAAAGCTCATTGATATTGGTAAAAACAATGAACTCATTGTTCGTGATGAGCATGACAACGAATTTTCTATAAACTACAACGATGTGATGATTGACTGGACAAAGGTGAATTATAAATAAAAAATCGGAAATTTCATTGTATATTTTTTCCTCCCGGTATGCATTAGACTTTATATTGAAATTAATACGCCGGGAGTGATTAATATGAAATTAAAACGTTTGAATGCTAACGAACCAAACTTTGAAAAGTTATACGGCATGATTGAAGCCATGAATGAGCTGCTGGAGAAAGGTCCCAAGTCAATATTGACTTTGGAGGAACTGCTTGAGTTTCAGGATGATGACTGTTCATTCAAGTTATTCGATTCCTACAGAGTTCCCAGTGATGCTCGGGTGGATTTTTGTTATATGCCAACCTATATTGGCGCGGCGATTCTAATGAAGGAATATCTTAATGGAAAAAGAGATTTGGTTACCAACCTCAAAAGGGCACTCATGGTAAGTTCGAAAACAAATTTTTATGGTCACGGTTATGAGATGGAGAAAGGAAGGATCGAAGCAGTGCAGATTTTTATTAAAGGGGGTCTGCGCAAATTCCTTGAAACCGATAGGGAAATTTGTCCCGAGTTTCACCAAAAAGTTAACAACATTGTGCATGAATACAGTTCCCGTTTAATACGCGGTTACACTAGAGGTTTATGGAATGAAGACTATAGTGCCCAAATGCGGGAAATTGTAGATAATCTTAAGCTTGACAAACGCCTGTATATCGCTTATGGAAGCAATATGGATGTATCGCAAATGGAAATACGCTGTCCGGGGGCAGAGGTAGTAGGAAAAACATATCTCAAAAATTGGGAGCTGACTTTACCACATTATGCCAATATCGAGAGAAGAGTGGGGAAAAGAACCCCTGTCCTCATATGGGAGACAACAAAGGAAGATGAAATTGAATTAGATCGCTACGAAGGCTATCCAGTACTTTATGACAAGATAGACATCATAGTAAATGTTAATGGAAAGCGTATGTCCGCCATAGCTTATGTTATGACAGATGAATACAAAAAGCTTGATAAAGAACCACGCAGCGGATATGTGGAACAGATTCTACGCGGGTATCGTAACGCAGGGTTTGATGAATCAGAATTCCAGCCCGGCAAAAGTTAAATAAGTTTTCATATACAGCACATTGAGTATGTAGTTTTTCAACAACATATTTTACCCCGTACTATATAAACTGTACGGGGTAATTTTTTTCCTATATAATACATCTGCATACTACTCAAAGCCTGTAAAATGGCTTTAATGCAGGGTTTTATAACTCTTATTTAATGTCCACGTTATATTAACGGTATCTAATTTATTTGCATAACTATAACTGACTTAAAATCTAACGAGAATTTTTCTAAAAAAACAAAACTTTCAGATTTTTACGCTAAAATATTGTATGAGAGGTGATATTATGTCGGAAACAGTAAGGATAAAAAATAAAAAAACAATAATGAGATTGGGTATTGTATTGTTAATAGTTTTGGCAATACTTGTATCCTGGGCTGTTGCAACAAACCAGAATCAACTTCCCGAAGGGTTTGTATATGTAACAGATGTAATCCCCACCGCGATACTTGAGATAAGATATTGTAGTGAGGACAACTTTGTGGGCACAGTGATTGACGGCTATCATGCACCAAAGGCGATACTTACCGAAGAGGCGGCACAGGCACTGAAAAAAGCAGCTGATATTCTGTATGAGAAGGGTTACTACATTAAAATTTTCGACGCTTACCGCCCGCAGAGAGCTGTTGACCATTTTACCCGGTGGGCACAAGATTTGGATGATACTAAAATGAAGGAAAAATACTATCCTGATTTGGATAAATCTGTTTTGTTTAAACAGGGATATATTGCGGAAAGGTCCGGCCATTCACGGGGGAGCACCGTTGATTTGACTTTGGTTGATATATCCACAGGCGAAGAATTGGATATGGGAAGCGGGTTTGACTTTTTTGGAGAAATTTCAAATCACGGCACTGATTTAATTACTAAGGAGCAGGAGAAAAACCGGAATATCCTGCGTGACGCTATGGT
>JAAYIF010000029.1 GCA_012523575.1 Clostridia bacterium | reverse complement strand
TTATTTCTTCAAAATCATAACGGGATTCGATGCATATAACAAGACCGTTTCTGGTTCCTTTAATGGAAAAGGCCGACATCCGACTTACCTCCCACTGTGACGACAAATACTAATTTAGTTTTTCTAGCTTATGTGACAAAATCCTCCACTATGTTCAAAAATATTGGAATAATCTTCTTAGATCAAGGTGTTTTTACTTCTTAAATTTAGGGAATAATTTTTAAAAAAGAAAGGGAGGATTTAAGCGGTTGGCTGATAAAATACGCGATGAGATTAAAAAAAAGGCAAAAGAATACATTGCTGATGAGTTTCAGGAAAGCAGCGGCAAAAACCCCGATGATTTTGATGTTAAAAAGCAAAACATTAATAGAAAAAATATTAAAAAAGGAAAATAATAAAGTCAGCCCACGAAGCGGGCTGACTTTTTAAGGGACATTGCCCCACGGAAATAGCTATCTTCATCCTCCTCCTCTGAAACGGCTTTGAAGTGCTATGGTAAGAGGCCGGGCCAAAAGCCCTGCGGCTATTGCCAGAATAATAACCACAATGAGTCTTATCATATCATTTTCAACCCCAAGATTATCTAACATAACAAGACCCACATTTACCATAAGCAGTGCCATAACGGCGGCAACGAGCATTCCCCAAAAGGGGACTCTTTGTGGTATATGTGCATTATTTTGTTTCTGTTTGGACTTTTTTTTCTTCTTAGCCATAGAAGCCTCCCCAAATATTTGTGCTATTGGATATATTTTACCATATAAATATATTCAATCCAAATTATGAATATGAAACAAAATGGGATGCTTTATAGACCAAACAACCTGGAGCTGAAAACCACTACATTGGGATTGCATTTAAATAATTCTTCACATAGGGGCAGTGCTGTTTCCTTGTTAAATAAATTAGCTTCATTAACATCTTCTGTCCAGTTCCCTTCCTTGTAAAAATACCAAGTTTCGTCCTGGAGCATGGCAACTACAAATTTTCTTTCTTCCAACTTATACATTCCTTTCCTATTAGATTCTGTTTTTTGTTAAATCCTATTTTTGCTTTCGCATATATAACCTTGTATATTATATCATAGTTTAAAAGAAGAAACCCTTTATACTGCCGGAGAAGCAATATTTTTTATTTATGTTTGATAAAATTTAAACACAAATAGAATTATACCCCTTTTTCTGATACAATACTGAAAAATTATAATCCAGGCAGACAAAAACTTATTGATTGGGGGTTAATTTCCATTGCCGGTCTGCTATAAACTGGACGACAAAAATGTTCCTTCAGAAAGTTTATTTATAAAAAGAGATGGAGAACCTCCTTGCAGAAGCGCTTGCCCTGCGGGGGTTAACGCTGCAGCGTATGTGGCGTTAATTGCCCAGGGTAAATTTAAAGAAGCCTTGGAAGTGATACGTCAAAGAATGCCCTTCCCCGGCATTTGCGGCCGCATTTGCCATCATCCGTGTGAAACGGAGTGCAACCGCGGTACCCATGACAAACCGGTATCCATAGCTGCTTTAAAGAGAGCTGCCGCAGATTATGGAAGGCGTAAGGATAACCCTAAACCTATTGTTGAAGATTTGTTTCACCATAGTGTAGCGATTATTGGTTCCGGCCCGGCGGGCTTAACTGCAGCTTACGACCTGCGGAGAAAGGGATATAGAGTTGTGGTTTTTGAGAAGGAAAATAAGCCGGGGGGAATGTTGAGGGCTGCCATACCCTTTTACAGGTTGCCGGAAAAGGTGGTGGAACGGGATATCAACGATATTCTTGATATTGGTATAGAGATTAAAGTGAACACAGAGGTTGGCACAGACATTACTCTACGAGAGCTTGAAATGTATTTTGATGCTGTACTTATTGCTGCGGGGACACAAAAAAGTGCAATGTTGAAACTTGAAGGATTAGAAAATGAATGGGTTTACTGGGGACTTGATTTTTTAAGAAGGGCTAAATCGGAATATCTCCCTCCTATTGGCGAAAACGTTTTGGTAATTGGAGGGGGAAATGTTGCCATAGATGTTGCCAGGACTTCTTTCCGATTGGGTGCAGAAAGGGTTACCCTTGCCTGTTTGGAGAAGAGGGAAGAAATGCCCGCTCATCCCTGGGAGATAGAAGCAGCAGTGGAAGAGGGATTAAAAGTTTTAAACTGTTTGGGGCCAAAGAGAATTATAGGAAATGAATTGGGCAAAGTAGTCGGGGTGGAAATGTTAAAAGCTGCTTCAGTTTATGATGAGAATGGAAAATTCAACCCTGTTTTTGTGGAGGGGTCCCAAAGGATAATAGAAGCTGACACAGTTATCATTGCCGTGGGACAGACAGCAGACCTGGATTTTCTTAATTCCGTGGAAGGAATAGAACTATCCAATGGTAGATTAATTAGAGTGGATGAAATAACGCTGGAGACAGGCCGTTCGGGAATCTTTGCCTGCGGTGACGTTGTAAGCGGTCCCAAATCCATAGTTGAAGCGGTAAATGCAGGTCATGAGGCAGCGGAATCCATTCATAGATATATTTCCGGCAAGAATTTAAAAGAGGGAAGAATAAAACAGCATCGGGTAATACAGGTGCCCGAGGGCATTCCTATTTATGATTATGAGCGGCATGTTCCCCAAAGGCCGGAAGCGGAAGTCCGAAAGGAAGATTTTAGAGAGGAAAAATACGGTTTAACTGTAGAGGAGGCAGTTGCTGAGGCCCGGAGATGTCTTAACTGCGGGAACTGCTTTATCTGCGGAGATGACTGCACCATTCATATTACCGGGGGATTATGTCCCGTTATAAGGTGCAATAAGAATTCTTCCAACGGCCCTTGCGGAGGCAGTTCAGCCGAAGGGTGGTGTGAAATTGACAGAGAGGAAGATTGTATCTGGCAGTTAATTTATGATTTACTAAAAAAATCCGGGAGGATTGAAAACTTAAAGGAAATGATTTCCCCGAAAAACTGGTCATGCCTTGAAAACACCTATCTAAAAAATACAGCGATGCCACTGGGTTCTGTAGGAAGTGAGGAAATGCTTAAGCTGGTGAAAAAATAATTTTTATTACTTAATATATAATTCTTTGAGTCTGCAAACAGCATAGGCCTTTACAATCCCAAATCCGGTGTGCGGATTGGTTGGCTTATGGATTGAGCAGACTCTTTTTTATTTTTAAAATTTTTAAGCACCTCCGTACTTCTCAGAGAATAATTTATAGTCAAATGGGTAGGATGGTTAATGCTTCCCCAAACAAATTTAAAAAAATAAGGGAATGGGGGAGAGAAATTTGGAAGGATTGGGTAGAACAAAACATTTTATTTACTGTAAATGGTGTAAAAAACATATTCTTTTGTATTGCTATATAAAACCGGTATGCAAAAAATATTTCCAGGGCAGAAAAGCCGTGGAGTGTCCAAAATGTGGGGAATTTCTCGGCTGGGTGGAAGCTTCCCCGGGACATTCCGTGCTTTATTTTGAATTTGCCATGCTTTAAATAAAAAAAGAAGGTGGATATATGCAGCTTACTGTGGCAGATTTTATAGTCAGACAGCTCATTGAATGGGGAATAGACACTGCCTTTGGCCTTCCGGGAGACAGTGTTTTCCCTTTTTTGGAAGCCATAGAACACAATAATAAAATGAAATTTTATTGCGTTAGAAATGAAGCTGCAGCGGCTTATATGTCTTCGGGATACGGAAAAATTATGGGCAAACCAGCTCTATGCATTGCTGACGCAGGCCCTGGTTCGATAAACCTCCTTAACGGTTTATTTGATGCCACCAATGACGGGATTCCTTTAATTGCAATTACTGGACAAGTTCCCAGGGAGAGACTTTTTACCACATATAATCAAAGCAGCAATCAAAATGCAATATTTAATGAGGCTTCTGCTTATACGGCAACTCTCACTGTTCCGGAACAAACGGGTAGAATATTAGAGATTTTGGTAAAAAAAGCCTTATCTGAAAGGAAAGCCGTTCATCTTTCAGTTCCCGTGGACCTGCAAAAAATGAAGTTTACGGGCCAAATTCTGCCGGGACCCGTAATCAGTATATCTACCCCAAAGGTTGATTTCAGTTTGATAAAGAAAGCCTGTGAGCTGATAAGCAGGTCAAAAAGAACTGTAATCATTGCAGGATATGGAATTAAAGGAATGGGTGAAGAAATAGCTGCCTTTGCAAAAAGGATTGGAGCGGGTATTATTGTAACTTCCGTGGCAAAGGGGGCTGTTTCCGAATATAATCCCCACGTAATCGGTGTGTTGGGGGAAGCCGGAAACGAAATGGCTTTTAAAATTATACAGGAAGCAGATTTGATAATAATTGCAGGTTCAACCTGGTGGCCTGAAAAATTTGTGCCACCTGCTGCAAAGGTTATCCAAATTGATATTAATGCCCAGCATCTGGGTATGGGCAAGAGGATTGATATGGCTGTAATGGGTGATCTAAAGGAAATTATTCCTGCCATAGAACAAGAATTAACCGTGAAGGCCGATGAAAAATGGGTAGAAGAAATAAAAAATGCACATAAACAGCGGGAAAGCTTTATTAACAGTTTTGAAACAGAGAACGGCTATCCCATTCATCCCGCCCGTCTAATGCTTGCTCTGGAAAAGGTTGTGCCCAAAAATGCCGTGATAACCGTTGATACCGGGAACCATACTTTATGGTTTGTATCTAACTTTCGGGCATCAAATCAGGACATTATTTTATCTGGTATGTGGCGCATAATGGGTTTTGCCCTTCCCGCAGCCCTAGGAATAAAAACAGCACAACCCCAAAGGCCCCTAGTTGCACTATGCGGTGACGGAGGACTGATGCAGCTTTTAGGAGAACTGGCTACAGCTGCACAGTATCAACTACCCGTTTTGATTATTGCCGTAAAAAATGTATCCTGGGCTTTAGAGGGCTACAAGCAGCTTTTGGAGGGATATAGCCTTACGGGGATTACATTTTCAGATGTGGATTTTGCAAGGATAGCCAATGCCGTCGGAGTAAAAGCCGTTGTCATAAAAAAAGCCGAGGAATTGGAGCTGTTAATAAGTGAAGGAATTCACGCCAATGAACCAATTTTAATTGAAGTTCCTACAGCGGCAGTTCCTGCGCCCGAACTTTCGCGTTTAATGGGTACGGTTAATACCTTTAAGTCCAAAAATCTTAAACCCACATTTATTTCAATTTAATTGGATATATAAAACTTGTAATGGGTTTTGTATGTGCAGAATCAACAGTACTTTAGCATTAAATGTTTAGCTAATTTTGAAAGGAGGTTTCTAATGAACGATATTGATCGTCTTATTATGGAGGGACTTCTACCTTTAAAGAAGCGAGCTGTGAAGTCCTTTGCCCAGAAGTATCCGCAGTTTATGGCATTGTTTGAAAAATTTTTTAAGGGACAAAGAAACAAGATTGGTATTCAAATAACAGAAAAAGGCGAAAAAGCTGCAGAATACACTTTTCATATTGAAGGGACCGACATCACTGAAGTGGAAAAAGGGGTACTCTCTTCAGAGCTACATCATCCCTTCGGTATTATAATAAGGCCTTACTTTGTAACGGAGCGTAGCGTATTGGAGAAAGCAATTGCAGATAAAGAATATATTATTTCGAACCCAGTAGAAGCTATAGAAAAGTATCTTCCCTTTATGATATTAAAATTTATGTAGGTTTTTGCTAAATCCTTTGATTAAATAGCGGGAGCATTTCCGCTTTTTTCCGGTTGGGTTACGGTTGTGTTATTTTGTGTTTAAAATAAAACCCCGCATAGCCTGTAAGTTAACAGTGTCAACGGCTTGCAGGGTATAGTTTTTTTCACTGGTGCCGAAGGTGGGAGTCGAACCCACACGGGCCAAAGCCCACCGGATTTTGAGTCCGGCGCGTCTGCCAATTCCACCACTTCGGCACATTATTCTTCTATCGTCAACACAAATAATAACAAAATTCTAAGTTGAAGTCAACGGTATGGGAAAATGGGTCGTAGGGCATATTTTTGTGTATTAGACAGCCTAAAAGGATAATTTAATCCCTAGAACTGTCAAGAACCCTTTTTCTGTCCTCCATATCGTATTTTATTAGGCCGATATTTACTAGTATTACACCTAGTCGGAGGGCTATGAATATTGCCATAACAGTGCACAGAACCAGAAAATAATGTCCCAATCCTATGGCAATTCCCAGCGCTGCTGATGCCCAGATATTTGCAGCGGTGGTCAATCCCCTGACATCTCCCCGGCTGGTATCCTTCCAGATAATACCTGCTCCTAAAAATCCTATCCCCGTAATGATACCTACTATTAAACGGGCTGGATCCATGGAGATTACTCTATGGTCGCCGAATTCTCCAAATCCATAAGCGGATATTATGGAAATCATGGTTGAAGTTATGCATACCAGGGCATGGGTTCTTACCCCTGCAGGTTTTCTTGCTTTGGTTCGTTCAATGCCCAGAACGGCTCCCACCAGTAGAGCAACAAAAAGCCTGATTATAATTTCTTTATGGGAAAGGAGCAAACTGCCACACCTCTTTGAAATAATTTAAATGCCTTTTTCTTTAATTAATAATATATTTAATTTATGCTAATAAAGGTACCTATGTTTATAAAAAAACAAAAATTTCAGCGGATATATTTTAATAATTCTACCATATCCCAGTGGTGTGGGAAGTTATTTGTTTATATGGGAAAAATTTATATAAGCAGGGAAAAACTTTGGCGTTACCGAACTTTTGAAAAACAAAACGGTTAAAGGAGATATTAATGCTGGAAGCGTCATTGCTGCTGCGGTTTTTTAATTCAGGGTAAGGCAACGTTGCGATTTTTTGCGGTCCGGCAAAAGTATCGAAAAAATTGCTGCTTTTGGCAGGAGGGATAAAAATGGGTGACCGAGTAATGCTTTTGGATGGCAATAGCCTTGTGCATAGAGCTTTTCACGCCCTGCCTTTGTTGAGCAACAGGCGCGGTGTATTTACCAATGCAGTTTTGGGGTTTACGAATATGCTTTTTAAGCTTTTGAAAGAAGAAAAACCTGATTATATTGCTGTTGCTTTTGACAAAGGAAAAACTTTTCGCCACGATGAATTTGAAGAATATAAAGCTCAAAGAAAACCAATGCCCGAAGAACTCAGACATCAGTTTATTTTAGTTAAAGATATTTTAGAAGCGTTAAACATAAAAATTGTTGAACAAGAAGGCTATGAAGCAGATGACATATTGGGGACTCTGGCTAAAAAGGCTGAAGAAAAGGGTTTACAAGTCATGATTGTAACCGGTGACAGCGATGCACTGCAGCTTGTTTCCCCTAAAACCACCGTGATGCTTACCCGTAGGGGAATATCCCAGATGGAGACCTTTGACCTTGAAAGGGTAAAAGAAAAATACAATTTAAATCCGGAACAGCTTGTGGATGTTAAGGCCTTAATGGGTGATGCTTCGGATAATATTCCCGGAGTGCCCGGAATAGGAGAAAAAACGGCATTGAAACTTATCGGTGAATATGACAGCATTAACAACCTTTTAAAAAATCTAAATAATCTTTCCAAAAAACATGCAGAAAAAATTCAGCAGCATCAAGAACAGCTCCTTTTAAGTAGAATGCTGGCTGAGATACGTATTGATCTTGAACTGGATATGGATATTCTCGAGTGTAGATATACTGATCCTGATTATGACAGGCTTCTAAAAATTTTTGATGAGCTGGATTTCCGCAAGCTTACCAAGGAAGTTCTTGAAGAAATGAAAGGGGAAGATATAAGTAAAAATGAAGCCGGGCTGGATAGCGTAGAAGAAATAACCACCGTTCAAAAATTGGCCCAGATTGTTGAAAAGGTGCTGGAAAGCGGAAAAGCTTCAATGCATTTTATTTTTGAAGGCACTTCCCATTTTCAAACAAGGATAAAAGGCATTGGGCTCTCAGTGGAGGGAAAGTCCTACGCATTAAATTTTACGGACAGTGATAACTTGCATGAAGAGAAAGTACTAAAAACTCTACAACCCCTGTTTGTAAACCGGGATTTAGAGATCACTCTCTACGACAGCAAAAAAACCATTGCCGTTTTAATGGTGAAGGGGATAGAGATAAATTTAGTACCTGATGATATTATGATTGCGGCATATCTTCTTAATCCTTCTGCTTCGGGGTATGATTTGCAGACTTTAGCCCTGGAATATCTGGATATTACAGTAGTTGAACCGGGGAACCCCGGTTTGAAGGCGGCTTATTATGCGGGAATATTGTTAGAGCTCAAGGAAGAACTTGTTAACAGGCTGAAGATAGCACAGATGGAAAGCCTTTATTATGATTTGGAGCTGCCCCTGGCTCGCATCCTTGCCAAAATGGAGATATCCGGTGTGGCCCTGGATAGGGAAAAATTAAAGGAAATGTCCCGGGAATTTGCTGAAGAAATTGAAGGATTATCTGCAGAAATTTATGAACTGACAGGGGAAGAATTTAACATTAACTCACCTAAACAGCTGGGGTATATCCTCTTTGAAAAATTGAAACTGCCCGTAATCAAGCGTACCAAAACAGGCTATTCAACGGATGCCGATGTTCTGGAAGAGCTCAGTGAACATCACGAAATTGCAAAAAAAATATTACACTACAGACATCTGATGAAGCTAAAGTCAACCTATTTGGACGGACTGGACAAATTGGTGGACGAAAAGACCGGAAGGGTCCATACAACTTTTAACCAGACCATTACTGCTACCGGAAGGCTGAGCAGTTCGGAGCCCAATCTGCAGAATATTCCTGTAAGGCTTGAAATGGGCAGAAAAATTAGAAAGCTATTTATCCCCAAAAATAAAGGTTGGTTTATCCTAGCAGCCGATTATTCTCAGATTGAGCTAAGGGTTATGGCCCATCTTTCAGGGGACGAAAACTTAAGAACAGCTTTTATTAACGGCGAGGATATTCACGCCAGAACTGCTTCCGAGGTTTTCGGAGTAGACATAAAAGATGTTGACAGCAATTTGAGGCGCATGGCTAAGGCGGTTAACTTTGGAATAATTTACGGCATTAGCGATTTTGGCCTGGCCAGGGATCTGGATATTTCACGGCAGGAGGCCAAAAGCTATATTGAAAAGTATTTTCAGAGGTATCCAGGGGTTAAGGCATATATGAAAAAAATTGTTATGGAAGCTAAAGAAAAGGGATACGTTACCACTCTCCTTAACAGGAGGCGTTATATTCCCGAATTATTCAGTAAAAACAGAAATGTTAGGGGGTTTGGGGAGCGTACCGCAATCAATACCCCCATACAGGGCAGTGCCGCGGATATAATCAAAATTGCCATGCTTAGATTAGATGAGGAAATAGAGAAAAAGGGGTTAAAAGGAGAAATGGTGCTGCAGGTTCATGATGAGCTTATTTTTGAAGTTCCCAAAGAAGAACTGCATGAGACAGCTCAATTGATTAAAAAAGAAATGGAAGGAGCGTACAAGCTCAGCGTCCCCCTGGTGGTAGATGTAAAATATGGGGATAACTGGTATGATATGGAGCCCTGCAACTTGTAGTTTGTAATTGAAGCAAGGGGAGTTATTTATGCCAGAACTGCCGGAGGTTGAAACCATAAAAAGAACCTTAGAGCCTAAAATTCTGGGCAGAAGGATAGAAGATGTGGAAGTTTTTTACCGCGGTATAATTAAATGCCCTTCTGTTAATGAATTTATTGAACAGGTCAAAGGAGCCACTATTCTTAAATTAAGAAGACGGGGAAAATATCTTTTAATAGGACTGGATAACAGCAGTTCTATGATAATAAGTTTTAGAATGACAGGCCAGCTTTTGTATGTAGATAAAAATGATATATATCCCTATGACAAACATACCCATGTAGTATTTAAACTGGACAACAGGGCGGAGTTGAGGTTCCGAGAGCCGAGAAAATTTGGCCAAATTACTCTGGTTAAAACTTCAGAAATTGAAAACACCAGGGAAATTTCAAAATTGGGGTGCGAACCCTTTTCTCCTGAGGTAAATGAGGATACGTTTTTTAATTTTTTTAAATCGAGGCGGGGAAAAGTTAAACAACTTCTTATGGATCAAAGCTTTATCTGCGGCATAGGAAATATTTATTCCGATGAGATACTTTTTTATGCCGGAATTCACCCCGAAAGGACTTCCAACACCCTTACCATTGAGGAAGTTCGTGCTGTTTATAATGGTATGGTAAAGGTTTTGAATGAAGCAATTGAACAGCGGGGTACTTCCATAAAGGATTATGTTGACGGTAAGGGAAACAAGGGCAATTATCAGAATCTGCTTAAGGTATATGGCAGAAAAGGAGAAAAATGCTGCCGATGTGGTTCCGAGATAATATGCACTAAAGTGGGTGGCCGCACAGCCCATTTCTGCCCACACTGTCAGAAATGAGGTGGATCTTTTGTATGTGATAGGCTTAACAGGGGGGATAGCTTCCGGGAAAAGCCTGGTTTCAAGAATCCTGTCTGAATTGGGAGCTGTGGTTTTGGATGTTGATAAGGTGGGCCACCGCATTATGGAGCCGTACCGGCCTGCATATAAAGAGATTATTGAATACTTTGGGAAAGAAATATTAACCGGTAGCGGGAAGATAGACAGAAAAAAATTGGGGAAAATTGTTTTTAACGATCATGAGAAGCTAAAGGTTTTGAATAGAATTACCCATCCTCGTATTCGTGAAGGGGTTAGGGAAATACTCAAAGGTTATGAAAAATCCGGTGTATCCGTGGTGGTTGTGGAGGCGGCTCTTCTGTTCGAAATGAAAATGCAGGATCTGGTGGACGAAGTTTGGGTTGTATATGCGGACAAGGAAAAGCAGATAGAAAGGCTTATGAAACGTGATAAACTTACGGAGGAAGAAGCCCAAAAAAGGATAGAATCGCAGCTTTCTTCGGAACAGAAGGTTTTATGGGCTGATAAGGTAATATATAATTCAGGAGATAGGGAAAAAACTAAGGAGCAAGTAACGGTTTTATGGCAGGAATTAATGTCAAAGTTATGTTAGGTTATGGATAACTCAATGATTACATAATATTAAAATAGCAATTATAAGAGTATTGGAGCTTAAGATATGATAATAAGGTTTACTGCTTTTAAACGCTTTTTTTTAATTATCACAATTTCTCTAATTTTGATCTTTTTGTTTGTTAATGTTAATTTTTTTTTGAAGTTTCTTTATCCATTTCCATACAGGGATATAATTTACAGATATTCAAAACAGTTTGATTTGGACCCCTTCCTTGTTGTGTCTGTTATTAAAGTGGAAAGCAGATTTAATCCCTATGCGGAGTCCCAGCAGGGGGCACTGGGGCTGATGCAGATTATGCCTGAAACCGCCCTTTGGGTTGCCAAAAATTTAAATGTGGGCTACAGTAAAGAGAAACTTTTTGAACCGGAATATAATATTATGCTTGGATGTTGGTATCTTTCCAATTTGCACAGTGAATTTAAAGGCAATCTTGCTCTGGTCCTTGCTTCTTATAACGGAGGAAGGGGCAATGTCAGGGAATGGCTTAGGACAGGTCAGTGGGATGGAAATATTGATTCCCTTGAAGATATACCCTTTTCTGAAACCAGGGATTTTGTAAAAAAGGTACTTAAAATTTATGATAGATATAAAAAAATTTATTATGATAGATATAAAAAAATTTATAATGAGGAAAGAGAAAGGGTGGTTCTCATTGGAGGTTAAGCAGCTTAGGACTCAGGAGGATGTTAAAAAACTCGACCCGGGGAAAAGGAAGTTTTTTTCGGCGAAACACGAAGAAATTTTATCCGGGGCAACCACTGATATTTATTTTATTCGGACAAGGCAGGCCCTTGTGGGACTTGGACTTGACAAAACCCATGTAGCAGCGGAAATTTTTCCAAGGAAGAGCGGCATTTTCTGCGGCCTTGATGAAGTTTTAAACCTCCTTGAAGATCAAGAAGTCGAGGTTTGGGCACTGCCCGAAGGTTCAAAGTTTGAGGAGAAAGAAATTGTAATGAGAATAGTAGGCCCCTATGACAATTTCGGTATATATGAAACGGCAATTCTGGGTATTCTGGCAAATTCCAGCGGCTGGGCCACCGCAGCTTTTGAGGTAAAGGAAGCGGCCGGGGATAAGCCTGTTTACTGCTTCGGGGCAAGGCATGTTCATCCCGCTGTGGCACCGGTGATGGAAAGAAGTGCAATCATTGGCGGTGCCGATGGTGCAAGCTGCATTTTAGGAGCCAAAATTGCGGGGATGGAACCCGCCGGGACCGTTCCCCATGCGTTTTTTTTAATAGTGGGTGATACGGTTAAAGGTGCTATGGCCTATGATCAATTAATGCCGGAGGAGGCTCCCCGGCTGATTTTAGTGGATACCTTTAAAGATGAAGCGGAAGAGGCCTTAAGGGTTGCGGAAGCTTTGCAGGACAGGCTTTACGGAATTAGATTGGACACACCCAGCGAGCGGGGAGGAGTAACTCCGGATTTGGTGAAGGAGATTAGGCATAGACTCGAAGTTGCTGGTTTTTCCCATGTTAAAATTTTTGTTTCGGGCGGCCTAAATCCGGAGAAAATAAGGATTTTAAAAGAGGCAGGAGCAGATGCTTTCGGGGTGGGAAGTTATATTTCAGGAGCTCAGCCCATTGATATGACCATGGACATCAAGGAAGTGGAAGGGAAGCCCCTTACAAAACGGGGTAGGATTCCCGGGATTACCAATAATCCAAGACTAAAGAGAATGTTATAGCGTTAAAGGACTGGGGGAAGCAACTTGAGGGCTATTAGGGATAAACTTGTTTGCCTGGTATTAATTTTTTCGCTTATAATTTCCGTAACCGGATGTGGTAGGGGAACAGGCACGGAAAATAGTGCGCCCGTTGTTCATAAAAAAACTAACGTCATAACCTTTAGATCAAACTTGTATCCTCCGCCGGCTACCCTTGATCCCCACAGGGCTAAAACTGAAAGTGAAATTTTGCTTACTAAATGTATATATGATACTCTTTTTGAAAAAGAAAACGGCAAAATAATCGACGGATTGGCCGAAAGATGGACTTATTCTGAAGACGGAAAAAAGTTAACCGTTCATCTTAAAAAGGGGGTTAAGTTTCATAACGGTGCACCCTTAACCGCTGAAGATGTTGAATTCTCATTAAAACGTGCCGCCGGTTATTTTAGGGAACAGAATCAATCATATGGGATTGATTTCTCAGGCTTGAGGGAAAATATTGTTATAGAGGATAATGATACCTTGTCCATTTATTTTTCCAGCCCCAGTTTTAATTTTCACGAAGTTTTGTCACTGCCCGTGTTTTCCATTGTCCATAAAAAAACCATTGAAAACTATCCTGACTATGGAAGACCGGGGGGTTATTTCAGTCCCGTTGTACCTGTTGTGGGAACAGGACCCTATAGGTTCGTTGAATGGATAGATGGGCAGTTTTTAGTATTAGCCTCTAATCCCAATTATCATAAAAAGACATCAAATTTAGAAAGGTTAGAATTTAGACTGTATAATGATTTATCCATTGCAGTTCACGATTTTATAGCCTACGATTTGGATGCAATTATCCTGGATGGTAAAAATTATCTAGAGGTAATTAAAGAATATCCCGAATTAAAGGATTATACAGAGAAATTTTTAACCGGAACTAAATATTATTTGGGGTTTAATTTGGATAAAAAACCCTTTGACCGGTGGGAAGCCAGAGATGCAGTTGTAAAAGCCCTGGATGCAGAAAAAATTGAAAAAGATGCTGATGGCGCCATTAAGCCATTAGAGGGTCTGGGTAAGGGAGATGCCCGGGCAGCAAAGAAAGTGCTGGATAGACTTGGAGACGACACAGATTCAGGTAATGATAAAAAGTCCCTAGAAGTGGTTTTGGGCTTTTCGGAGGGTGATGTACAGCGCACCATAGGGGAAAGCATTAAAAAACAGCTGGAAGCTTTGGGTATGGAAGTTGCCTTGAGAAAGTTTTCCACTGATTCGGAAGCAAAAAGTCTGGCTAACTTTTTTATCCTTAAGCTAACCTCCACAGCTGAAGATTTTAAAGGGCAGGAATTAAAAAATGAAGGGGATAAGGATAGTTCCGATGCTGAGGGAAAAGAAAATGAGATTTTAATACCCATAGGCCAGAGATATGATTATTACTGCGTCCATAAATGGGTCAAATTTGCTGTGGACCAGGAAACGGGATTAATTGATTTTTTAAAAACGAAAAAAGATACCCGTTGAATTTATCAGCTAAAGGTGGTTGTTTGGGGTGATTGATTTAAAGTACCATATTGCTTCCCTGGTGGCCATATTTTGTGCCCTTGCCATTGGAGTTTTTATAGGGAGTAATCTTGTGGGCAATGAAGTTTTGGTAGAACAGCAAAAAGAGGTAGTTGCAAGACTTGAACAGGAATTTGATACTTTAAGGGAACAGAATAAACTTATCCAGGAAGAACTTAATGCGCTGGAATATAGGGCAGAAGAATACAGAAGATACAGCGAACAGGTATTTCCGTTAGTTGTTAGCGGCAGGCTTAACGGGGTTAGAATTGCCGTTATTGAAACCAATTCCCAGGGTTTGGCGGAAAAGGTGGAGAAAGCCCTCATAACGGCGGGAGCCGATGTTGTCAATGTCATCATTATAGATTGGAATTCAGTTCCTGACCTAAAAAAGCTTTTAGCAAAATATACCGATGAATATCAAGAAGCAAAGGACAATGATATAAGAACCGCAACGGCAAAAATGCTGGGAGAAGCATTGGCAGAGGGTAAAAATAAGGAATTTTTGCATGAGCTGGTAAACAGCGGATTTATAAAAATAAAAGGTGAAGGATTGGGGCAGAAAGTTGAGGGGATAGTTTTTATTGAAGGTGATGAGAAGGAAAGAAATGCAGTGGTGGATTCCTTTAACTTGCCTTTGCTGGAATACTATTTATCTCTGGGAAGCAAAGTGGTAATTGGGGAATATGAAGAGGCAAAATTTTCCTATTTAGATAAGTATAAAGCAAAACCGGTAACTACCGTGGACAATATAGATAATCCCATAGGCCTTACTTCTATGGTATTTGCTTTTTCCGGAAAAATAGGGAATTATGGTACAGGAAAAACAGCAGAAAAATTGATTCCTGAAATAGAATGATCTTTTTTTTATTTTATACAACTTTAAGCAGGAAAGAGCAAAATTTTTAAGAATTATTACCCTTAGTGTATTTTTTTTTTATTAGTAGTACAAAGGAGGGTGCTCATTGAAAAGGTTTAGGTTGTTGTTGGTGGGTTTATTAGTTTTCGGCCTTATCTTTGCACTTACCGGTTGCGGTGGAGGAGATGAAGCAGGGGAAGCCCCAGACGCCGGAGAAGCGGAAAAACTGGTTATTAAAGCCGGTACTGACGCTGCTTATGCTCCCATGGAGTATAAGAATGAGGAAACCGGCGAGCTTGAAGGTTTTGATGTCGATTTAATCAAAGCTATTGGAGAAGCAGTTGGTCTTGAGGTTAGTGTTAAGCACGTTGATTGGGACGGTTTGTTCCCTGCCCTGGAGTCAGGTGATATCAACTGCATCATTTCTTCTATGACCATTACTGACGAAAGAAAAGAAATTGTTGATTTCAGCGAACCCTATTTTGAAGCTACTCAAATTATAGCTGTCAAAGAAGGATCTAACATTAAAGGTCTTAAGGATTTGGTTGGGAAGAAAGTAGGGGTTCAGCAAAATACAACGGGTCATTATGCCGTTGAAAAGATTGAAGGGATGAAAGACGAAGATATAAAGAAATTTCCATTTACTCCTGATGCTCTGATAAATCTTACCAATGGTCTTGTGGATGCCGTTGTGGCCGATGCTCCGGTTGTATTAAACTACATAAAACATAATCCTGATGCAGGAATTGTTACTGTAACCGACGATTTTGAAAAGGAATATTATGGCATTGCAGTGAAAAAGGGCAATAAAGAGCTTTTAGATAAAATCAACGAGGGATTGGCAAAGGTTAAGGAAGACGGCACCTATGATGAGCTTTATAAAAAGTATTTTGAATAAATAAAGAATTATATAGCGAAGGGTTTTGATAAACTGTTTTTTAAAAATAAATATATTAGTGCGTCAAGCTAAGGCTGACGCATTTTTCTTTCCATTATTTTTTGCAATAATGTCAAAACTGTAATGGAGGAAAAAAATATGCGATGGGATTTTATAGCTGATATACTCCCAAGACTTTTTAAAGCTTCTATATTAACATTAGAATTAACCATAGCCGGAATATCCATTGGCATTGTCATAGGACTTATAGCCAGCTTAATGCGAATTTCCGGAATTAAAGTTCTTTCAGCAGTGGCAAAAGCTTATGTGGATTTTTTTCGGGGTACGCCTTTACTGGTCCAAATAGCTATCATTCACTATGCCTTACCCGTTATTTTTAATTATACTCCCGTTGCCATTGTTTCCGGTGTAATTGCCCTGGGAATAAATAGCGGTGCCTATGTCGCTGAAATATTCCGTGCAGGGATCCAATCCATTGATAAGGGGCAGATGGAAGCTGCAAGGTCTTTGGGCATGACATGGGGACAGGCCATGCGTTATATTATTCTTCCCCAAGCCTTTAAGGTAAGCATACCGCCTTTAGGTAATGAATTCATTGCCCTTTTAAAGGATTCTTCCCTTGTGTCAATTATTGCCGTTGAAGAGCTTATGACCACAGGCCGCTTGATCATGGGGAGATATCCCCTTGTGGCAGAGATTTGGTTCAGTGTAGCACTGATATATCTTATTCTGACCAGCACCATTGCTATTTTAGTAAACTTCGTGGAAAGGAGACTGCAGATCGGTGATAGTGGTCAAAGATCTGTATAAAAAATTCGGAGATCTTGAAGTTCTCAAAGGCATCAACTGCCACATTAAAGAACAAGAGGTTGTGTGCATAATTGGCCCCAGCGGTTCCGGGAAAAGTACCTTTTTGAGATGTCTAAACCGCTTGGAAGAGCCCACCTCCGGGGAAATAATTATTGATAATATACCTGTTACGGGCGATAAAACCGATATTAATTTGATTAGACAGGAAGTGGGGATGGTTTTTCAGAGATTTAATTTATTTCCCCATCTCACGGCGCTGGAAAACATAATGCTTGCACCCATGAAGGTAAGAAAAAAGTCTAAAAAAGAAGCCATGGAAATTGCCGAGGAGCTTTTGGCAAAAGTTGGTTTGACAGACAAAAGAAATTCCTATCCCGAACAGCTTTCAGGGGGTCAACAGCAGCGCGTGGCCATTGCCAGGGCTTTGGCAATGAGGCCAAAGGTCATGCTCTTTGATGAGCCCACTTCCGCTTTGGACCCCGAAGTTGTGGGAGAAGTGTTAACTGTTATGAAAACCCTTGCCATAGAAGGTATGACCATGGTTGTGGTAACCCATGAAATGGGATTTGCCCGGGAAGTGGGAGATCGGGTAATATTTATTGATGACGGCTATTTTCTGGAAGAAGGAACCCCAGATGAGATTTTTAATAATGCTAAAAATGAAAGAACCAGAGCTTTTTTAAGCAAAATATTGTAGCAGGTTTAGAGGTGAAAATTAAAATTGTACGATAAGAAAAAAAGAATAAAGGCGGATGCGTCCTTAACAATTATAGCTTTTATCTGGGGTATTACCTTTGTAACCGTTAAAAATGCAATTGCCGACATGGCTCCTTATACTTTTCTTGCCTTCAGGTTTGGCATAGCCTTTATTTTTATGATTTTCTTTTGTATTGGCCTCTTAAAAGAAAACAGCAAAAAAATACTTTTTCCTGGCATATTGTTGGGAGTTTTTCTTTTTGGCGGTTATGCCTTTCAAACCATAGGTCTGCAGTATACCACTGTTTCCAATGCAGGTTTTATTACGGGATTGTCCGTGGTTATTGTGCCCCTTATTTACTCGGTAATTAACAGAACCCTACCGTCAAAAACAGCTGCTGTGGGAGCCCTTTGTGCAGCCGTGGGAGTGGGAATGCTTTCTTTAAAAGAAAACTACAGCTTTAATCCCGGAGATTTTCTTATGCTCATGTGCGCCTTTTGTTTTGCCCTTCATATTGTTTTTGTTGGCCGCTATGTTTCAAATATTAATCCCACTCTGCTCACTACGATTCAGATTGGTACTGTGGCTGTTATAAGCGGCCTTGCCGGTTTGGCCTTTGAATCCCATCTTCCACTGTGCTTTACCAAAGATGTTTGGATAGGACTGCTGACCACGGCCATTCCCGCCACCGCATTGGCCTTTTTTATTCAGAACAGCATGCAGAGATATACTACTCCAATGCACACAGCGGTGATTTTTTCTTTGGAGCCGGTTTTTGCGGGTATGGCCGGATATTTTCTCCTTGGAGAAGTATTGGGTCCCATGGGTTTGTTGGGGGCGGCTCTTGTATTTTTGGGAATGATACTGTCTGAAGTCAGTGAAATACAAAGTAGCAGCGGAAAAGTGATGAAGGATATGCAGGACATAACATCATAATAATATTAAATGGGAGAATGAATTAAACTTGCATAATCATTGCAGTGTATGTTATAATACAATTTGCAAATAAAAGTAGTGTGCGGTGATGGCGGAACAGGCAGACGCGCTGTCTTGAGGGGGCAGTGCCCTGGCGGGCGTGCGAGTTCGACTCTCGCTCACCGCACCACTAAATTTTTATAAAATGTCGGCATATAGTGCCGGCATTTTTATTTATATTTATAAAATCCCTGCAAGCAATTAATTATAAGTTAGTTGTGCCGAAAGAAAGGGAATCTTGGAGGATTTTTAACATATCATTAGAATAATTAATTTTGGAAGGGAAGGGGATTGTATAATTGACATTTTGGACTATTTTGAGAAATGGAATAAAAAGCGGTATTCAGCTTACTTGGGATCTCACCAAAACAGTGATACCGGTTTATTTTTTTATTGTAATTTTAGAGCATATTAATGCGCTGGATCGGCTTTCCGGTATTTTTGAACCCTTTATGATTTACTTTGGTCTTCCAGGAGAAGCTGCTTTGCCCTTTGTTCTTGGTAATGTTTTAAATCTATACCCCGCACTGGGAGCCATCGAGGCACTGTCGTTAAACAGCAAGCAGGTCACTATTATTGCGGTTATGCTTTTATTTTCTCACAGTTTGCCCATCGAGCTGGCAATCACAAAAAAAGCCGGTGCTAAAGTTCTCCCAATTTTGTTTATAAGATTAATGGCAGCCTTAATAAGCGGTTTTATTTTAAATTTAGTTCTTTAAATTTTTAGGGAAAGGTGTGGACTTCTTGGATATTCTAAATATTATCTATGATGTTTTTAATGAGACTTTGTCCTTCTTAATACAGATTGCGATAATAGTAATTCCGTTAATGATAGTGCTTCAATTCATTAAGGAATTGAGATTATACGACAAATTATCTTTTATTTTATATCCTTTGCTGCGAATTTTTAAAATGTCAAAATATTCTTCCTTACCCCTACTGACCGGGCTTTTTTTTGGAATAGCTTATGGAGGGGGATTAATTATTCAATCGGCAAGGGAGGGCCTTATTACAAAAAGGGATCTTTATTTGACTATTATATTTCTATCAATTTTTCATTCCATCTTTGAAGATAATATTTTATTTATTGCCATTGGGGCAGATCCCTATATTGTTTTTCTGGGAAGGTTTATTTTAGCCTTTGCTGTTACTTTGTTTTTTGCTAAACTGTGGAAAACAGAGGTTAAACGTAAAAGAAGACCTGAACCCGAAAGCGATAATTATTGGGTAGTGGATTAGTTATAAAAATTATAAGGAGTGAATAGATACATTGGCGGTTACATGTGGCATTATGGGACTTCCTGCGGTGGGAAAAACTACAATATTCAATCTATTAACAAAGAATGTTCCTTCACGTCATGGTCAGGTTAATATAGGGACAGTCAGTGTTCCTGACAGCCGCCTTGATTATTTATGGACGCTTTACAAACCCGAAAAGAAAACGTATGCTTTTTTGGAAATTATGGATATTCCAGGATTTAACCCCGGGGAAATGGACAGGGAGCAGATGAGAAAATTTTTTGAGGAGATCCGCAAAGCCGATGTCCTCATAAATGTTGTAAGAGGATTTAGAAATGAAGCTGTTTGGCATGTAGAAGGAGATGTAGATATTAAAAGGGATATTGATTTTATTAGCACCGAGCTTATATTGAACGACCTTCAGCTTATAGAAACGAGGATCAGCAATATAGAAGAAACCCGTCAAAAAAAGGGCATTACCAATGAAACTGAAGCCGAGCTTTCGGCTCTTTTAAAATTAAGGGAGGCTTTGGAAAAGGAGATTCCCATAAGCAGTGTTGACCTCTCGGAAATTGAAAAAAGAGCGGTACATCATTTAAGTTTTTTGACTTCAAAACCCATGATATTGGTTATTAATTTAGATGAGGACCAGCTAAGCGAAGGATATCCTGAAAAGGAATATGTGCATGGGTGGGCAAAGGAAAGAGATCATAAATTAATTGAGATGTGTGCAGTGCTTGAGCAGGAGATCAGTGAGCTAGATGCTTCGGACCAATTGATGTTTTTAAAGGAGATGGGTGTGGAGCAGCCCGGCAGCGAAAGAATTTCAAGGGCGATTTTCGACAGTCTTGATCTAATAACGTTTTTTACTGTGGGTAAGGATGAAGTAAAGGCATGGGTTATTACAGAGGGTACCAATGCTAGAAAAGCTGCGGGAAAAGTTCATTCTGATATGGAACGGGGTTTTATCCGGGCCGAAGTTGTGGGTTTTGAAGATTTTAAAGCATGTGGTTCCGAGAAAGAAGCAAGAAAAAGAGGATTATATCGCTTAGAAGGCAAAGACTATATCGTTCAGGATGGGGATATAATCCAGTTTAGATTCAATGTATAAATTTATTTATTTTTAAAGAAATCAACCTTAAGGTATATTTGAGCCACCTTATCAAAGGAAAGGTTATATTTTTCGTCAATGGAAAAAATTATTCCTACTTCAATTTCTTTAATTTTTTCAGCCAGCTTTTCCCTTTCTGAAGGGATTCTAGCATCTTCAAAGGATTTGTAAATATGGGCATTTTCTTTGTAACTCAATTTAAACTGCTCCAAAACTTCGTTATATATTTTTAATTCGAATTCTGTGGGATAAGCTTCTTTTTTTTCACATTCCATCGAAGCTTCCTCCGGTTTTTGTACTTTTGTTTTATATTATAGATTAATGTTGCTTTCTGCGGCAACAGTTTTAACGAAATGCGGGGTTTTTACAATGGGTGTATTTGCCATTGCGGATCTACATTTATCTCTAGGGGAGCCCAAACCCATGGATATATTTGGTGCTCACTGGGAAAACCATCATAAAAAAATTGAAAAAAACTGGCGCCGAAATGTCAGTGATGATGATTGGGTCCTTGTATGCGGTGATATTTCATGGGCAATGGATTTAAAGAAAGCCCTTTTGGATTTAGATTTCATTGCCGGGCTTCCCGGGAAAAAGATTTTAATTAGGGGGAATCATGATTATTGGTGGAAGGGCATATCCAAATTGAGAAATGCTTTGCCCCAGGGAATGTTTGTTATTCAGAATGATTTTGTTCCCATTGGGAAGATCGCTGTTTGCGGAAGCAGGGGCTGGCTATTACCCCATAACAACAATTATTTACCTGAAGACGAGAAAATATATAATCGCGAGCTCTTGCGTGCAGAAATGTCTTTAAAAAAAGCAGAGGTTGAAGGGTATGGTGAAAAGCTTTTTATGATGCATTTCCCGCCCTTTAACAACGGTGTCCTTGATCCAGGATACAGGAAGCTTTTTAATGAGTACCGGGTTAAATGGTGTGTTTACGGACATTTGCACGGGCCAGATCACCGTTTTGCCGTGGAAGGGAACATTGATGGTATTGAATACAGGTTTGTGGCTTGTGATTATACGGATTTTGCACCTGTAAAAATTATTGATTAGGGGCGGCTTTTGTTATTAAAAATAAGACTGTTTTGGTGTGTTGACAATGTTTTTTCTTCGACAGATCCCCATTCAATTGGACACCTCAGAAATTTTTCGGTATTTAGGGATTAAGGGAGATAAACAAATAGATCCCTTCTTTGTAGAACTGGTACATAGGATCATCAGTTATTCCCTTTCTTATATAGAGCCCAAAGGATTGTACCATACCCTTGATGTTGAAAACATATCAGAGGACAAGGTCTTATTTAAGAATACAAAGTTTCAGCTTAAAGGGGAAAAGATAACCAGGTATATGTCTAGATGTAGAAAAATAACATTTTTGGCTGTAACAATAGGCGAAGAAATTGACAAAATGATTGAACAATTTTTTAATGAAGGAAAATCAACAGAAGCTGTTATACTGGATGCCGTGGGTTCCGATGCAGTGGAGCAGGCAGCCAATTGGATAGATAATGCAGTAAAAAACCAGGCAAAAGTGAAGGGTTATTCAACCCTTTCAAGGGTTAGCCCGGGATATGGTTTGTGGGATATTGAAGCGAACCTTGACATATCAAGGCTTTTAAACGCGGAAGAGGAAATAGGCCTTAGGGTGCTTGAGAGCTTTCAGCTGGTGCCCAGAAAGTCGGTAATAGCTGCCAAGGGATGGGTACCCGCAGGGGCTTTAGGGGAAAAGAAGGGTGGGAACAGTCTTGAAAACGGAAATCCTTAATTACATAAAAAGCAATATATTGGTTTTTGACGGTGCCATGGGAACAGAATTGCAGAAGATGGGGCTTTCAGAAAACGAACCCCCTGAGATATGGAATATAAATAAGCCTGATTATGTTGTAAAGATTCACAGGGCCTATTTTGAATCCGGTGCCAAAGCTGTGACCACCAATACCTTTGGTGCCAACAGGATAAAGCTCGCTGAATACGGACTGGTTAATCGTTTGGAGGATATAAATGCGGCCGGGGTTAGGCTGGCTCGGGAAGCTGTGGGAGAAAAGGGGTTTGTTGTCGGTTCCATAGGACCTCTGGGTGTTTTTATTGAACCCCTGGGAGACTTATCCTTTGACGAGGCTTATGATATTTTTTATGAGCAGGCCAGAGCTTTAATAAGAGCTGGTGCCGATGCTATTATACTGGAAACAATGTCCGATTTGGGGGAAATTAGGGCAGCTCTTTTGGCGGCCAAAGACGCCGGGGATATTTCTGTAATAGCATCCATGACCTATGCCGAAAGGGAAAGGACTCTTACGGGAACGGATCCAGAGACCGCTGCCGTTGTGTTAGAAAGCCTGGGTGCCCATGCCGTGGGAGTAAACTGTTCAGGGGGCCCTAAGGAGCTGGAGAAAGTTGTGGAGATCCTCTGTAGAGCTACAAATTTACCTGTTCTTGTGGAACCCAATGCAGGCATGCCGGAACTGATCAACGGGCGGACTATGTTTAAAGAAACACCCCAGAGCATGGCTAATTATTCAAAAAAATTTGTTTCCCTTGGTGCAGTCATGGTGGGGTCCTGCTGCGGCAGTACTCCTGAACATACCGCTGCCATTGCAGGGGAGCTTCAGGGATTAAAACCCAATCACAGATCCAGGCTTTTTCCTTTAAGGGCAGCTGGGCGTTCAAGAACCGAAAAAATAGGTCATAATTGTTTTCCCGTTATAATTGGAGAACGTATAAATCCTACAGGAAAAAAGTATTTGGCCGATGAAATCCGCGAGGGAAAGACAAAGGTCATAAAAGCCGATGCTATTTCCAAGGAGAAAGCGGGTGCTCATCTTCTTGATGTTAACGTGGGGGTGCCCGGGGTGGATGAACCCGCTTTAATGAAAGCTGCGGTACAAGCCGTGCAGAGCACAGTTAATGCGCCCCTTGTTCTTGACAGTTCCAATCCCTGTACCCTTGAAGCAGGCTTAAAGGCTTACCATGGAAAAGCGGTGGTAAATTCCGTTACCGCAGAAACAGAATCATTGAAAAAAATTCTACCGCTGGTAAAAAGATATGGAGCTGCGGTAATAGGATTATGCTTGGATGAGCGGGGGATACCGGAAAGTGCGGAAGAAAGGTTGAAAGCAGCAGCTAGGATTTTAGAGTATGCCCAGGACTTAGGGATACCTTCCAAGGATCTGATCATTGACTGCCTTACCCTTGCTGTAAGTGCCGAGCCCAGATCGGCATTGGTTACCTTGGAAAGCATAGAGCTTGTTAGAAAAATTTTGGGTTTACCCACAGTGCTTGGAGTGTCCAACATATCATTCGGTCTGCCCATGCGTTCGGTATTAAACAGGGCCTTTTTAACGGCTGCCCTAGAGAGGGGTCTTGATGCCGCCATCATTAACCCTCTGGATACGGATATGCTGGATGCCTTTTATGCCGGTGCTATGATTGCAGGCAGGGATAAAAATGCAGAACATTATGTTGCCCGATTTTCCCAAACGGTAAATGAAAAAAAAGGGGAAAGTCAAGTAAAAGATAAGGAACTACCCTCGGATAAAGAACCTAAAATGCATCCTTTAATGGAAGCCGTGATAAGGGGGGACAGGGAAAATATTACTTCCTTAGTGGAAAAATCCTTAGATGAAAAAATTAATCCAATGGACATTTTGGACAAATATTTAATACCTGCCCTTGAAGAAGTGGGGAGGAAGTATGAGAAGGGAGAATATTTTCTCCCACAACTGATGCTTTCTGCGGATGCAATGCAGGAAGCCTTTAAACGTTTGAAGCCGGAATTGGAAAGGGTTGAAAAAAGATACAGGGGAACTGTGGTGCTGGCAACGGTAAAAGGGGATATACACGATATCGGGAAAAATATTGTTGCCATTATGCTAAAAAATCACGGTTTTAATGTGGTGGATCTGGGGAAAAATATTCCCAATGAAACAATAATAGAAGCTGCCCAGAGGGAAAAGGCAGAAGTCATAGGATTAAGTGCCTTAATGACCACCACAATGCCCAGAATGGGGGAGATTATAGATATAATCAAGAAAAACAATTTACCCTTTAAAGTAATTGTGGGGGGAGCTGCTGTAACTGAGCGGTATGCCCGGGAAATTGGGGCGGACGGGTACGGTAAAGATGCCGTGGCAGCGGTAAATATTGTGAGTAAGCTTATGGAGGGAAAAATTTAAACAAAATATTCCACCGTTGCGTCTTTAAAAAGGCTGTTGATGTTCTCCATAAAAAACTCCTTTGCTTCATTTATAAGGTCTTTGGGATAAAGGTATTTACCATACCCAAATTGTCCATATTTGAATCTGCGCTTTTCTTCATCCATGGAAAGCTGTGTGCCGGGAAAAATATCTAAAATGGTTGATTTTGCCCTTTTGGTAAACCGGTGGGTAATGAGTTCAAAGGATAAAGGAGTATCCGAAATAAACTTTTTTACGGTTTTGAGCAGTTCAAAGTAGTTGTCCTGCCAGCTTCCTTCGAGGAAAATAGGCGCGATCATAATACCCAGAGGATAACCTGCACGGGAAACTTTTTCTGCGGCTTTTAACCTTTCTTCCAGGGTTGGAGTTCCGTGTTCGAAGGTGTTTATTATTTCGGGAAGGTTGATGCTGAAACGAAAGTGGGTTTTTCCTTTATGTTCAACGGGAAGAAGACTGTCCACGTTGGTGAATTTGGTCACAAATCTAAAGCGGCCAAACTGCTGATCTGAAAAAAATTCAATGGTTTTCTTTAAAGATCCCGTATATGCCTCCACAGGAAGGGGATCACTGGTGGCGGCTCCTTCAAATAATGTTATTTCCGGCTTCCGCTGTTCCATATAATCCTTTGCAATGGATAAGATTTCGCCTACATTGACATATACACGAATATATGGTTTTCTCCCAAGATTGGTTGCAAGGTAGCAATATTCACATTTCCCCGGGCAGCCCGTCACCAAAGGCAGCTGAAAGTGGGCAGAGGGCCTGCATGTTTCAAATTTTTTGCTTTTTCTTATTCCGATGACCAGGGTGTTTTTTGCTTCCCTAAATGCTTCAGGGGGAGTTTTTCCGGGGATTCCAACGACGCGATTATGGGAAGTTGTGTATTTAGTTGGTATTCCTTGGGATTTAAAATATTCATATAAATGTTTACCCAAAGGGTATTCTAAAGCCGCAGGTTCTATATAAACCCTTTGGGGAATGAAGTTTTGCATTGATTTGCCTCCGTAATTTTCTAAAGCCCGTTTAAAATTAATGTGCCCAATGCAGAAAGAAAAAAAAGCGGTATTTTTAACCGCCTTGTTTTTTACCTTCGAAAATCCTGATTATAACATAGGCAACCAAAGCGAAAATAAAGAAAACCAAAAGCATAACTGCTATTCCGCTCAAAGTTCCTATAACGGTTCTGTAAATTTCAAGGGCCCATCTGTTGGGATTTAAACTTAAAATAATTTCGGCCCCCTCTTCTCCTAATACTTGGGGGGAGATATACTTTTCCAGTTCCCAAATTTTAACACCGTTTGAAATGCCCAGCACATAAATGGCAAAGTGAAGATATTTTAACCAGGCTGCGCTGATGGCCTCGGGGATAATTCGTTCCAGTATGCTTTTCAAAGGTTGGTTAAAAATCCTGGCAGTAATAAATGAAACCAAAAGGGAGATTAAAAAAGTAACTAACAGAAGGGAAATCAACATATGTAGTGCCCCCCATGTATAAATATAAAATATGCCACCTCTAAGGGTGGCTTTCTACCTAGGAAAGCTTTGGTGCCCGAGGCCGGATTTGAACCGGCACGTCCTAAGGAGGACCCGGGATTTTAAGTCCTATAGTTTGCTTGCCACCTTGTTTAAACTAGTTTAAAGTAATTAGATTTATCAATGGTTTGCGGTCCTTTTTGCTTACACAAAATTCCACTTAATTTAATCTTTTTAATGCAATTTAACTGTAATTGCATTATAAATTGTATTAAAAACTTATTTTACTTCAATAGTTCAAAGGCAGCTAATTGATTGGCGTTTTTTCCTCCTTTCTTCGTTTTGCAATGTATGCTTTTGTTTAACATATCCCCTTTCTACATATTTGACAGTAATTCCTTCTTCCTTTTGTCGCGCTCTTACATTTTATGTTTTGTTATTTAAAAGCAGGCGACAAAAAAGGATAAAGAAAGTTATCAAAATGAGCAATTTGGGAGATAGGTGTTGCACAAATTAAAATAAATTTGCCTAAAAAAGTAAAATACCTTTTAAATGATAGTTAAAAAGCTGAAAAAAGTGCATATTAAAATTAAAATGCTGTTGGGAACGTTCAGGCAAAAGCCCGTTCACGGGCTTTTTTATTTTTTTGAAAATTCTAAATTTATGGTAATAGATGAAAGGAAATAATTAGAAAGTAAAGAAATTTCTTTTACAAAACAAAAATTGTAATAATGTTTTTTACGAAATTTTTCTGTGAGTAAATATTTTTGCTACTAATAATAATTCAATTATATAATATGTCGCAAAGGATTGGTCAAAAAATTGCACCGAAAAATCAATTTGAATTTCTTTTTAGGCTTATCCTTTTAGAAATTTTTTGCGCGGTGATACATTATTGAAGCGAGTTTGGTTGCTACCTGTTGTTTTAGGGTTACTATTACTAGTTGCTTGGCATTTTAGATGGGAAAAAGGGCCAATTCAGACTGACGAAAATCTAAAAAACGTTCACTTACGCGATCGCTGGACTGGTCAAAATTGGATTGTTTTATATGGCTGGCTTGATGGAAAAGAATACAGCGGTGAAGCGTATCCACATTTAAACGAAGACGTTATTGCCAGAGAAGCTAGTTTAATTTTGAAGAGTCCAGAAGGTAAAAAGAAAAAGCAGGATCTAGAAGCAAAATTAGCAGAGGCAGAAGAAGAAAAGAAAAAACATAGTGAAGGACATACCCAATATCTTCGTATTGAAAAACAATTGAGGGCTGAACTTGAACCATTGTATTATGATACCGCAAAAGAAACAGCTGAAGATGACCCTTTTTTAAGAGCTTTGCAGGAAATCGAAGAATGGGGCAATAAGCCAGCGAAAGAATTTGAAATAACGCAGATTGTTAGGTCAAAAATGCCCTCAGAGTTGGTTAAAGAGTGTGATGCATGGCGAGATGCAAATCAACGCGTCAAAAAGTTAAACGAACAAATTAACAAGCTGCCTGAGTGGGCACAAGAAAAAGCCAAGGAACAGTTTACCCAAGAAGCATATGCAAAACGAAGTATTGTTACCGGTATTTGGGTTAGCCTTGTTGGAATATCACTATTGACTAGTGTCTGTTTAGCTGTAAGAGAAAAAAGAGAAAAGCAGTAGTAAGAGCTCTAAAAATCCTCCTAACAAAAGTGAGTTGGTAATTTTGATAAAATTAATAAAATATATTCACAAATCTGAAGGGGTGAATTAAATAATTACAAAAAAACAAGATGGAGGTGTAAACACATTTTGAAAAAACGATTATCGCTGTTGCTTCTATTGGCCCTTGTCTTTTCCTGCATAGCGTTTCCCGTTATAGCAGAGGACAAAGAGCAGGTTGATGTTTACGAGGGTGGAAAGCTAGTAAAAAGCGTAGTCTTTGTAATCGGAGTGCAGGAATACTTCATCAACGGTGAAACTCCGGGGATAAAGATGGACGCTACCCCATTCATCCAAAACGGAAGGACCTTCGTGCCGATCAGGTACTTGGGTAATGCTTTAGGGGTAACCAATAAATATATCTTTTGGAATTCCCCAAAAGTTACTTTTAAGGAACCCGGGCTACCTGTGGTTGAGCTGTCTGTTGGGTCGAAGGTTATAAAGAGCAACGGGGTATCCAAAACTATGGACGTAGCACCTGTACTGAAGAGCGGAAGGACCTACTTACCTGCGAGGTTTGTGGCGGAAGCTTTAGGGTACGAAGTAGCGTGGGATCCGCAGAACAAAGTGGTAGTGTGCTGGCCCAAGGGAGAAGAGAAGCCTGATTATTCTAGCGTGCTGGAGTACGTGAAGGAGCAGCAGCCGCCTGCTGCTGGTGAAACTTTTAACCCCAGTGATTACAGCTATATTACTCCCAGGTGGAAAGAGGAGCTTGAAGGTAAGAATGTTATAAAGATATCCGAAGGCGGATTTCCGGCTGAAGGGATAAAGATTGACAGATGGACTACTGTTTACGGCGTAAAATTTTACAAAGATAAAATTAACATCACCGTATCGTCCGTGGACAGGTTGCCGGGTCCTCACCACTACCTGGTGGAAGAAGGAGACGTAATAAGGTACCACTCTGATCCGCTTTTTGTCATAAACGGTAAGGAAACCTACAGCGACGTTCCTTTAAGCTTCACTGCAAGCGATAAAAACGGCAACCTTCTCAGAGGGGGCAAAAACGGTTTCAAAGACTTTACTGAGATAAAGCAGCTCATTCTTGAGGGAGCGGAGAACACCCTCATAATCGTAGACAACCCTCTCTACGCAGGGAAGTAGCCTCATATTCGGCTTCTGAGCGCGTTAGAAGTGCAGGGTTTAAAATATTACCCTGTACTTTTTCTTTCAATACAGGGCAAAATAGACGCAAATAAGGGGGGTATTTTCTTTGAAGAGGAAGATAAGCTTGATTGTCCTCTTGTCGTTTCTGGTTTCTCTAGTGCCCTTTCCCCTGTATGCTGCTGACGAAAACAGCGGGGGAGAAAAGCTTATCTATCAGGAAGTGATTGTTCCGTATTTTGATGTTTGGAAGGGCAATAAGTGGATAGACACTGACGGAAAGCCTCCATCTGAGGACAAGCCGGGGCAGAGGAAGAACCCTTCGTATGAGTATCAGATTCCTTCAAAGTTTCTTGAGCAGTACGCAGTGACGAGGGTGGAAGTTGTGAGGCCGGTAACCGAGCAGAACTACACTGAAGCTGGGGGAAGGATTTACGATTTTAACGGTCTGCCCCTTGATTCTCCAATGTCGTGGTATCTTTTTAATAATGTCTATCACGAATATCTAGCCTCCATCTACGGAGCGAAAGCGCAGCTGGTCAATTCCCAGAAAGGGAAGGCAGAAGTAACGTGGGACATATACCTGCAGGACGATCCCCAGAGTTGTGCTGCTGACCTTACAAGCCCAAAAAACCGTGCCCTTTTTGGGCTTGACGAAGAAAAATTTTCCGGCTACGAACAGGGCTGGCGTTACTTCATGACAGGCATCCTTCGCTGGTACGGCATACCCAAAGCAGCACCTGACCTCTATGTAGCAGACCTCGATCCGGGCACAGAGCAGACCGAACCAGGCGAAACCTACGTAGGCGTAGTGGTATTCGGGCTAAAGGACACCTACGACAAACCGGTCAAAGCAAAGCTGGAACTCACCCACAACAACAATCCTATACCCGAAGTAAACGGCAAAATAGTTACCTTTAATCCCGGTGAAACAAAGGAATATACTTTCAGCTTCACAGGCGTTGACGGTACTGAATCCGTCATCGTAGCAAAGATAGTACCCGTTGAACCCGATACCGATATTGATATGAGCAACAACGAAATGGAAGTAACCGTACCGCCAGCAGGAGAGGAAGAAGGGGATGCAGTAATAGGTGAGGGCACTTTAATACTGAAAGCCAAGAGTCCTGAAGGCAAAGACGTTTGGGGGAAATATCAGCCCTCTGTAGAGCGTGAAACCAATACAGCTAAATATGGAGATACCATAACAGCGTACTTCACAGCTCCACCACCGCCTGAACCCGGATGGCGGTGCTACAAATTGAAAGAATGGAAGCTCCTTGAAGCTAAAATAGAATATCCGAAGCGTCACCCGAATTTCACATTTGGACAGCCCCTTGAACCTCAAGGCACTGTGACCTTGAGTATGAGTGTTGACGATGAAAGCAACAAAGCGGAAGCCAGCTTCCTTGAGGACTGGAGCATCAATGGTGCTAATGTATACATTCTTACTCAAAAGCGAATGGTAGCCGGACCGACCTATTACCCCGTGACGGTTCACTACAAAATGTTGTGGGAGTACAGGAAAGGCAGATGGGACCCATGTGCAAGGAGGGATAAAGACGGGCACTGCAAAGGCGGTTGTGTTGACTGGGAAGATTATTCAAAAACGTTGAACAAATCTGTAACCGTCAAACTTCTGGTAAACGGGACGGCAGTAGGCTTCTACGGGGGAGGAAGTTAATGAGGATTATGTGTCCCTCCTTATATACAACAAAGGGCAGAGGAAATAAAAAATCCTCTGCCCTTTTTTATAGCTACCTTATCTATCTGAAAAAAAAGGGGGTGATTTATGAAAAAGGGTTAGCACCTTTATTGTGATACAATATCCTTTTCGGGTCAAACGGGTTTTTTTTATACCTCTGCTAACCATTTAAACATTGTTGGGCACAAGCTGGAACTGGGTGTCAAGAACAGAAAGAAGCCGTCATCACGGGGAAGGTTAAAAACCTTCCCATTTTTTTAAGAAAAGAGGGGAAACGCCTTCTATTGCCCGCAAACAAGCACTAATACCAAATTTTTAAGTATTTGGGAGGGTTACTTCATGGATAAAACACAAAAAATTAACGTTAGAATGGATGAAAAAGATATGAACGATTTAATCAGGTATGCAAAGGCGATGGGAATTTCTAAATCAACGCTGGCAAGGATGATGATCAAAGAACGTCTGGAAGTGATAAGACAAGCTGAACAGGAAGGCAACTGCCGTTTAGAGCTTATTTTGGGAGGGGTGCAGGGATGATTGAATTTGAGGAAGGAACTGAAAACGGCGAAGAAGCCCCTAAACTATAAAAAACGGGGCTTTATTTTTTATGGGGGTGTAATTTTTGGAGTGTTCTAGGTGTGGCAAGCAGGTACAAAACGATGACAAAAAATACTGGTGCGAGTGCTTCACCGTCTATATTGAAATAGCAGGGAAAACCCTTTCCGAACGGGACATAGAAATGCTTTTCACGGAAGGCAAAACGGGCGTAATAGACGGCTTCAAATCAAAGAAGGGGAGCGAGTTCAGCGCAAGGCTGGTACGGAAAGGAGAAAAACCGTCCTTTGACTTTGGGGAAAAACAGAAAAAGAGATCAAAAGTTTTCGTACAGGGGCTGGAGTCGGGCACCGTCCTTTTGAGGGTCTACTGCAGGGATATGTCTTTTGAAGAAGAGATCCAATTCGGTTTGGTTTCTCCGCAGCTTGCGTCCTGCTTTGGAGCGTTAACCGGCTGCAGGATTGTGCTCCATGTCCTTGGAAAAGAAGCTGCTGCGGAAAACCTGCTTTTGGAAATATCCGATCAGAGATTTGCGAAGTATGTGTTAAACGTCGTACGGCCGAAGCAGGCGCAGGTGCGCGAAGCGGTGTCCTACCTTTGGGATATTCTCGGCAAGTTTGACAGCTGGGACGCAAGATATGTGGTAACGAAACGCCCGAAGCTCAAAGGCAGTCCTTATTCGGACAGATTTCCTCAAGGTGTTTTCCCTTGGATATACCCTGAAGTGACATCCTCCCCTCAATTAATTGAGGGGCATCCCGACGATTAAAATCGGGGGCATTCTGGCGGGATTTTTTGTAAACCGGCAGGGAGAACAGGTGATAGTAAAGCTCCCGAACGATCCGGCAGTATGTGCCCAGTTCGTTTCCTCGCTGAAAAATGTCCGCATGATTGAGGAGGGTTTGTTTTCTCTGCCTGCTGTTTCTGAAAAGGCTGTTTGGGCATGGATAAACTCCGTTAAAGGGAAAAGCAAAACGAAGCAGACATCTTCTTCATCCTCATAGCAGGGGTTTTGATTGAAGGGAGTGAGAGAGCATTTTGGGTTTCATGCGGAAACTGATAAAAGACGAGCGTGGCTTTATAGCTGACATTATCCTTGTAGGATACCTAGTTGCTTTTATATCAATGCTGGCGTTTATTCTCGGGTTAGGCTACGGAACGGTAAAGCAGGCTAATGCCAAGTACGGTTTCTTCCGTGAAGCCGTTGACTTTTCAAGTGAAGCGGTCATGCTGATGTCTCAAGGTCAGTATAAACGGAACGAAAGTTTAGGTAAAACCTTCTTTACAGCAGCAATGGATGAGCTTGACTTTGGAGAATACAAGCTGGTATCCTTCCGTGCAATTGAAGAAGGGGACAGCGTTTTCGGGGAAACAGCCCCGGCTGACGGTTTTGCTGCGGAAATAAGGGCACCTATTGCAGTGCTTAAAGTTCCTTTAGTCGGGGAATATACCGTAACAATCCCCATGCAGTATTACTCCATAGGGCAAGGAAGAAGGGGAGAGGATATTTGAAGAAGAAAAGACTGAGCTTGCTTTTAGCCACCAATATTTTGGAAGTAGATGAGTACATAGAAGAAACGGAAAGGTATGATATTTGCGGTAAAGCGTATTACAGGGAAGCAGTCAAAAACTTGCTTGAACGGGCTGACAAAAACCTGCCTGACGTTGCGGTAATATCTTCAGCCCTCGTGGGATCAGTAGATTTGCTTTCCGTTATTAAGGATGTGCGGTCCTGCGATGTAAGGGTGGTTTACATCGACTACAACCCTGAACCAAACAGAAACTTTATTTCGGAGATAATAAAGCTAGGTATTTATGACATATTGACTAACCCAATTTCCCTTCCTCTACTAGTGCAAATGATAGACGAACCTTCTCCGTACAGCTACGCAGTTTCATTGGTAGGGATAGAGCCTGCAATAATGAGACCTATACGGGTAGATCAACAGATGGAAGAAGAATATGAAGATGAACCTCCAGCCCCGTCTGAACAGGAACAGTATAAAACTGAAAGCAGGCACAAACAGGAGAAAGAGACTGAAGCGGAAAAAGCAGAAGATAAACCGGTAGAAGCTGAACCGACAGGGAAGGAAGAAGCAGGGAAAAACGAAGCAGAGGAAGCCTTCAGCATCGAAGAACAGGACGCCAGACCCTGTTACGATTACATATACGGCATATCGGGGGACTTCTGCAGGCGGTTTCAAGAAGGGGATACTCTTGAAGAAGCTCTTTTGGACTTTCAGCCTGAAGTCTTAATTTTTTCTTCAAAAAATAAAAAGACCCCTATGCTCCTGCAAATGCTACGCAGGCGGGCAGCCTTTGAGTGCGCTGTCTTTGCTGTGGTAGAAGCCGACATGGAAGAAGGAAGCAGATTCTACTCCTACGGGGCAGACGAAGTTATACCTTTGCTGAGCAGAGAGAACATAAGGAAGCTGAAAATAACAGCCCAACGCCTGCGAAACTTGTGGGACAAAGCAGCGACAGACCGGCTCACAAACGCCTACAACAGGCTTTTTTTAGACGAATATCTGACAATCCTTGCAGAAAAGAAAACAGACTTTTCTCTAGCAATACTCGACATTGATCACTTTAAGTCCGTGAATGATAGGTATGGGCACGAAGCTGGAGACATGGTTTTGAAACAGTTTGCATCCTTCCTGAAAAATAATGTAAGGGAAACGGACCTTGTATTCCGGTACGGCGGGGAAGAGTTCGTAATTATCTTTAAAAATAATCTGGACATCCTTCCTGTTGTAGAGCGGCTCAGGCAGAACTGGGAAAGGCAAAGGACTATTTTAGACAGAGGGCGAAACATAAGCCGTGACAGGGGTCGAAGGATAAAGACAACCTTTTCCGCAGGCATAGCGGTGTTTAAGAAAGATGCGGATAATGTTACAGACCTTATCAACAAAGCTGACCTAGCACTTTACGAAGCCAAAAAGACGGGCAGGAACAAGGTTGTCCAGTTCAGCAGAGAAATAGAGGAAAAGGCAAAGGAAGCGGAAAAAGAAGCAAAGGAGAAAGCTCAAGAAGCAGTTAAAGAAGAAGCCAGAGAGGTAATTAGAGAGGAAGTAAAAGAAGAAGCTAAAGAGGAAATAAAGGAAGAAGTTAAAAAGGAAACAAAAGAGGAAGTCGTAGAGGATCAGGGGGAATGGGTATACACCCTTGGACCTTTAGCTGAAGAAAGTAAAAACATACTTTCTTACATCGTGAACGGGTACGAAAAAGAGGCGGGAAAAACAGAGAAAACCCAAAAAGATGAGATAAAACAGGAGGACAAGACCATTGTTCCTCCCTTGCCTTTAGAAAAGAAGCAGCCCCCGGAAAAAAGAAAACTGCTTGTTCCTGCTAGGATAGGAGAAAGCCTGATAAATAAGCTCACTTCGGTTGAGATAAAACTTCCTTCAAAAATTCCGTCTCTCAAGCTGTTCAGAGAGGAACAAGAAGCAACAAAGGCAGAGGAAGTAAGGACAAAATCTGCTTATCTCATTGGCGTTTCCTCTCCTACATCGCACAGAGATGCGGAAGAATTGGCCTGCCTCATAAGGAAGTTTTACCAGGACGAAAGGGAAACCGTATCTTTGATAAACGAAAGCAATTTTGGTTCTTTGGGAAGAGCGTTGAGGTTCTCCGACACCGTTGTGTTTTACGCAAAATACGAAGAAAAATCTTTAGCATACAAAGCTGTTGCGGAGCAGGCAAACATCTTTCTTTGGGCGGTCGGAGAAACCTTCACGGGAGAAAATGTTGATGCTTGGAGAAAGAGAAAACTCCCGCACTGCAGGGAGGTATGCGTCGTATTTTCCTCTGATCCTAAAATAAAAGAATACGCCTTGGAAGCATTTTTACTACCAACAGTTGGTATTGACAGGAACAAACCCCAAAAGGGGATGAAGGTTCTGGATGAAGTGGTGGCAAACCTTTTGGACAGCAAAAGGGGCATAAGGATTATGGCTGTGGGCTTCAAAAAACTACCTGAAGTTAGAGGAATACTGTTTGATGCTTTTAACGATCCTGATGAAGCGACCTTGTGGCTGGAGAACCACGTACCATACGCTGCCGTTATTTCAAATAATTTGGAAACGTCCTCGGCACTTCTGGAGTATGACCTGAACAAAAAAGGAGTGCCCTACCACAAGGGGAAAATAGAGACCTGCCCCTACATCGTTTTAAGGAGCTGATGATATATATGGAAAAGAAAGAAGGTTCAGAGATAAACCCTGCTTTCCTGATACCCTTCTTTGGAAGTATTATAGTTATTTTTCTAGCAGTGAGAATTCACGCTTTCTTTTTAACCCTGACGACCTATCGGGGTTTAAACTGGGCTGATGCGGAAGCGGAGTTCATAAAAAACCGTTTTTCCGATGTCCCAATGACGACAGCAGAAACGGTTTCACTAATTTTAACCTTATCAATTCTGGCGATTTTTCTTGCTTTGGGCATATACTTTTACAATCGCTTCAAGGAAAAAACTTATTCATATATAGAGCAGAGGATGATAAGAAAAAGACACTTGGGGAAACAGGGCACTGCAAGGTGGGGGACGGAGCAGACCTTGAAGCCGTTGATGGGCGATGACGGGGTTTTCCTCGGGTATTCGGAAGGCATAGCAAACAAACCCGTAAGGCTTTCCCTCCGTGCTTCCTGTGAACACATAGCCGTCATCGGACCCACGGGATGCGGTAAAACCAGCTCGTTCTTCATTCCAAACCTTTTAACCCTGCCCGAAGGGGTATCAGCGGTGGTAACCGACCCAAAAGGCGAACTGGAACAGATAACGGGGGACAGGCTGAGGGAAAGGGGCTGGAAGGTTGTAGCACTGGCTCCCGGAAGAAAAAACTCAGGCGTATACAACCCTCTGGCAAACTGCAAAGACGAAACAGAAGTATCGGAACTGGCTTCAATTACTTTAAAGAACGGGTACAGCGAAGGCGGGCAAACGGATCAGTGGGTGTCCTTCGCTCAACCCCTGTGGGAATCAATGCTCCTTTTGGAACGGGAGCTGGCAAAGAAGGAAAACAGAGTGCCGTCAATGGTAAAGGCGTATAAATACATTTCCACTATGGACGAAGATAAGAGAAAAGAGTTAGCGATGCAGGGAAGCGTAAAGGTTATGGAAACATACCTGGCTTACGGGCAATCCCTTCAGTCCCCTGAAACCGCAGGAAGCATAAGGACCGTTGCGGTGTCTTCGCTGAAGCTCTTTACCCGTGACGACATAGCAGGGGTAGTGCAGGACGAAGGTTTTTCTCCCAGTGATTTAAGGAAAGAGCCGACCGTTTTCTTCATTCAAATACCCGAACACAAATCCCAGTTGATGAAGCCGTTTTCAGCTACTTTGTACTGGCAGATCATGGAGCATTTAGTGATGGAACCCGGTTTGCCGGTTTTCTTCTTCCTTGACGAATTCCCGAACATCGGGAAAATCCCGGGTTTTGCACAAATGGCAGCAACATTGAGGTCGAGGAAAATCAGTCTTAATGTTTGTATGCAGGGCATAGAGCAGCTTGCAAGGGAATACAGCCCTGAAGAACAAACGGACATAATAAACAACCTGAAAACAAAGATATTCTATTCGGGGCTTACGGGAGAGAGCAACGAATTCTTCCAAAAGATTGCGGGACGGGCAAGCTATGAAGAAGAAAGCACGAACCTTTTGTCCGCAGACGAATTGAGAAGGCTGGAGAAAGACAGGATAATCGTGCTGGCTCACAACCTTCCACCCGTTATTTTAAAAGCAATTCCTTACTTCAAACAAAACCAAACGAGTGCAAAACCTTCTATACCTTCTCTATCTTCCCTTGTGAAGAAGGTCCAAAAAGCCTGACAGCAGTTAAATGCTTGTCGGGCTTTTTTATTTTTGCAGGGAAGCACTTTAAAAGTATTGCCTATCAGGAAAAGAAGTGGTTTGACTTTATGTTCGTTAATGTATATACTATGTATATACAATTCGGATTAAAAAGGAGTTTTTTTTATGAAATCAAAGGTGCAAAAATGGGGCAATAGCTTGGGGGTAAGGATTCCCAACTCAATGGCTAAAGAGATAGGGCTTAAAGAAGGGATGTCGGTTAAATTTTATATTGAAGATGGTGCAATCGTTATACGTCCTGCGGAGTGCGATCTGGAAACGCTCTTATCTCAAATCACACCCGAAAATCTGCACGAAGAAATAGTGGTTGAGGGGCCTGTGGGGCGTGAAGTATGGTGACTCTGTCAAGTAGACGATATGTACCCGATAAAGGAGATATTGTGTGGATGCAGTTCAGCCCTCAAGCGGGACATGAACAAGCAGGCTCACGTCCGGCAATTATCATTTCTCCAAAAGCATACAATAGGAAAACAGGGCTTGCATTGGCGTGTCCTATAACCTCCAAGGTTAAAGGTTATCCTTTTGAAGTTAAACTGCCAAAAGGTCTGGGTATATCGGGAGTTGTACTGGCTGATCAGATTAAAAATGTGGACTGGGTTGCAAGGTCTGCTCAATTTGTATGCAAAGCACCGTCAGGGGTTATTGAGCAAGTTTTATTTAAAATATATGTTCTTCTTGATTTTTAAAGCAACAATAAAGGGTGAATTAAGCTCGAGATGATGACATTAACTCGGGCTTTTTTTGATGAAAAAACTTACACAACAAAACCCAGGCGGTTGCCCGTCTATCCGAAAAACAGGGTAGGCGGGCCTTTTTTAAGTAAAGAAAAAAAAGGGGGTGTTCAGAGCATTTTAATTTTTTGCATTAAACCTTTTTAAATTTAAAAAACAAAAAACAAATAAAGGAGAGTGATGAGTTTAGTGTCTAGGAAAGTTAAATATTTACTTGTCTTTTCTTTACTGCTTGTGTTTATAGGGCTGCTTCATGCTTCAGCGTATGCTTCTGATCCTTCAGTAGCACTCAAGGTATATGCAAGCGGTAAAAAGGTAGAATTTTCGGATGTTCAACCTTATTTCAGCAGCGGAAAGATGTATATACCGATAAAGGATGTGCTGGCAACCGGCGAAATAACAGTAAGATGGGATGCTGACAAAAAGGTTATGTCTTTTACAAGGGGTTCTCACAATGTTGCGATAGATGTTCTTAGAGACACTTTAAGCGACAAAGGGCAAACTTGGAACATGGACTTTGAAATCAAAGACGGAAGGATGTGCGTACCAATTCGTGAGTTCTACAGAGCACTGGATATGACTTTCCGCTGGCTTCCCGACAGTCAGGAAGTAAGGATATGTATTCTCTGTCTTGACCTTGAGGATTGAAGGGGGACTGGTGCTGAATGGGTTTGGAATTCAAAGACGGAGACTGGCTTGAAGAAGCTAAAAGGGAAAGAGATAGGATAGTAGACGAAATAGCCGTTCAGCTTGCAAGAGAACATCCGGAGCTTTTTTCCGAAAATAAACTTGCGGATGAAAAATCAAAAGAGCAGATTGAAGCCCTTGCTCGTCAGGCGGTAATGATAAGGGAAGACTTAACCCCAGAAGAAAAGAAAGAAGTATTACAGGAAATAGTTGGACAGTCAACAGGATACGGGCCGCTTCAGGAGTTCTTTACTCCGGAAAACAAAGATGTAACAGAAGTATTTATAAACCCTTCAAAGGACGGTCCAAAAGTGTTTTACGCAAAAGGTGGGATGAGACATCCAGCAAAGAAGCAATACTTTAGGAGCAATGAGGAAGTCCTGAGGTACTGCCAGAAAATATGCGAGGACGCAGGCAGACCTTTTACAGAAAACACTCCTTTAGTTGACGCATGGCTCAAGGACGGTAGCCGTATTGCCTGTATGGGTTACAAAGCAAGCCCCCTTGGAGTTGCAGCGACCATAAGAAAGTCTCCGACAACAAGACCTCCAATGCCCATAGAAAAGCTGGTGGAGAACGAAATGCTTCCGCAGTTCGCAGCTGATATGCTGAAAGACCTCATGGTAAAAGGGCGGGCTAATTTGGGCATCTTCGGACGAACGGATTCAGGGAAAACGACACTCATGAGAGCTTTAGCTCTGCACATTAACCCGATTGACAGGGTTTTCATCGCTGAGACCAGCTTTGAGCTGTATTTACCCCACTTGCCCAATTGCATAAATTTGGTTGAAGTAAGTTTCGGGGATAAAACAATCGTGGACATGACGCAGTTGTGTAAAACAATGAACAGGAACAACCCTGACCGGGCAATCGTTGGAGAACTTCGTTCAAAAGAAATCATAGCAGCATCGCAGATGGCTTCATCTTGCAGTGGAGGGTTCTGGACGACCGGCCATGCAGGGGACATACACGATTTGAGAACCCGTTTGTTCGGAATGTTTTTGGACGGCGGGGTGCAGCTTCCTCAAGACTTCTTGGACGAACAGATAGCGTCTATGTTTGACTTCGTAATCTTTCTTGATAAAGAGACTATGACCGAAGATAGAAAGAGAACGCTGATGTCCGTTGTGGAAGTGGTGCCCGGAGAAGGTTACAGACCGATAATAAGCTTTGACGTGGTATAATGACCATAAGCCAAACTATGCCCCAAAAACCTTAAATTTGAGTCGTCAAAAAAAGTGGGTACGCGCGTACCCACTTTTGGTTTCATCTCCTCCTTTCATTTTCAGGCTAGGGTGTCCTAGCCTTTTTTATTTTTTGGTGCCTGTTATAAAATCTTCCCCTCCCGTCGGGCTAGGGTTGTGCCCTAGCCTTTTTCAATTCTATGGGGAAGCGATCTTCTGCCCGAACTTCGGTTCTTTCAGGCAGAAGTCTTCATAAAAATGCAAGGGAGGGGTTAATCGCAAATTAACAGGCACTATCTTTAACGGAGGAAAGATGAGCAAAGTTTTGAAGATTTTCTTGAGCGGTAAATTATGGTAAGATAACAAAAAAAATTTATCGGAGGAGTTTGTACTTGAAGAAAAAAGTATCTCAAATTCTCCTGATGGCTTTCATCCTGTACTGCATCACAATGCCTGCAATGGCACAGGATCAGGAAC
>JAAYIF010000028.1 GCA_012523575.1 Clostridia bacterium | reverse complement strand
TCAACCACTAACCTATCATCATATACAATCACTTTTTCAATCAGTTTTCTGACCAGTTTATCATCAAACTCCGTAATATCACCCGTTTGCGTGTTAAGGAAGTCCGTCATCTCAGCAATCCGATCCCGCTTATCTTGGCGGAGAGCATTTCTCGAAAGAGTTTCTTGCCTTAGATCACGTAGTCGGTAAATCTCGTTGACAATATTATCGTATGCTTCCTTTGAATTTGCCTTTTGGATCAACTCGGTTTGGAGTTCTAATTTCAAGGTGAGTTACTATTCACCATCATAATCTTTGCATCCATCCAGTCTCCTCAACCCCTATGATAAAAGGCCGTTATCTATTCTGCCAACTCAACCCTACCAATTTTTGAATTCTAATTTTACCTCAAAAATAATCGTCGATTTGTTTCCATGTACGTATTTTGGACATTTAGGTTGAGTAGACAACTTGGATGTACTTTCGGAAACTTAGTAAAATAAAAGCTTACAGCCTTGACATCAACGCTAAGCACTCAACGTGACACGTGTTGGGAAACATATCAACAACTTGAATTTCCTCTATTTTATAACCGTGCTCATGGACAATAAACGAAAGATCTCGGGCCAGTGTTGACGGATTGCAGGAAACATATATTAATCGCTGCGGTTTTAATGCAAGCACTGCATTAAGGGCTTTTTTATCACAGCCGCCGCGGGGAGGATCAAGTACCACAACGTCAGACTCCTTTATCGGCAAATTGGGCGCGATTTCCGAAACATCTCCTGCGAAAAATTCAGTGTTTTTAATACCGTTGAGCACAGCATTTGCACGGGCATTTTCAATGGATTTTTTTGAAATTTCTATTCCGTATACCTTTTGGGTTTTTTGGGCAAGAAAAAGGGAAATGGCTCCCACCCCGCAGTAAGCATCCACTGCAGTGCCTTTTCCCTCAAGCTTTGAATATTCAACAACTTTGTTAAACAAAACTTCTGACTGAACGGAATTTACCTGAAAAAATGTCTCAGGAGAAATAAGAAATTCAAAGGGACCAATTTTTTCAGTAATCCGTTTCTTTCCGTATAGGTGATATAACTTTTCACCCAAAACATTGGGATTCCTGTCATTAATTTTAACACTTTGAAATACGCTTTTAACCTCGGGAACCCGTTCAATCAGCTCTTTTGCTGCCCTTTTTAGCTGGGCTCTTATATCTGCTGCTGTAACAACAACTACCATAACCTCCCCGGTAAAAACCCCCACTCGAACAATTAAGTGTCTTATGTGCCCCCTTTTTGTTTCCATACTGTAGGCTTTAAATTTCATTTCCCTGGCAATTTCAATAAAGTATCTGCGTACTTTCTCGGCTAACGGATGCTGCAGTCCGCAGTCATCAATGGGAATACCCTCTTTGCTTCGCTGTTTAAAAAAACCTGCATATAAAGTTCCATTATACTCGATAATGGGATATTCCGCTTTATTTCTATAACCCCTAATATCTTTCATCCCAATGGGAGGACAAATATTTACTTTTTCGATTTTACCTATTCTTCTCAGTGCTTCTATTACAGTTTGATTTTTGAATTTAAGTTGAGCCTCGTAATTCATGTGCTGGAGATGGCATCCACCACATTTGGCATATGAACTGCAGCATGGCTCTTCTCGTTCTTTAGAAAAATTGTCTGAATGAATCGCCCTGCCCCGGGCATACCTGCTTTTTACTTCTTCTATAACGGCTTGTACATTTTCTCCGGGAAGGACTGAAGGCACAAAACCCGTAAAACCCTCATACTTTCCAACTCCTTCACCGGAATGATTCAAATTATTTATTTTTAATTGAATTACATCACCGGGTTTTACCGGTCTTACCAATTTTCTTTTCATTCAAAAAACTCCCTGTTCCTTTATATCTCTTATCGGGAATTACTGCTTTTGCGATAAACTAAATAGGAATAAACCGTAGAAACAGCAGCGAATAAAAATATTGAAAACATTGTAATAAAGAATCCCACAACATCATCAAAAAGTATACTCAAAATTATCAAAACTCCTGCAGATACAAACAATATTCCTCCGACTTTATGGGTTTTTATCCAAACTTCTTCACTGGCGAGAGTCCATGGTGTTCTAATTCCAATAAAATAATAGTGTTTAATTTTAGGCAGATAGATTCCCATTACTATAAACAAAAGTCCCAACCCTATTCTGACAATTACACCCACATTGGGCTGATAACCAAAAGAAGCAAGAAGTACCACCCCATATAAAGAAAGAAGAAAAAGAACCATCAGTGCTGTAAAAATATTATAGACATGGGCAAATTGGGCATAATTTTCCCTTTTGGGATCAATTTTTGGTAATGCAATCAAAATAAGATAAGTTATAAGGGTAAAAAAGGGCAATGAAAAGGTTCCATAAAACTTACTTCCGTATGAATCCACTTCCCCTTTTAAATTCCAGTGCATGGGTATTTTATCAGGAAGGTGATCATATAGCGCAATTCCCACTAAAAAAGACAACAAGATCAGTCCAAGAATATAGGGACTTAACCGCAGCAAATTATTCTTCTTTCCCATTGGTTCATCCTCCGTTTAAAAGCAACTGTCTAAATGCATTTTATACGAAATTTTTTCATATTGCATTTAAAAAGAATATAAAAACTGCCCCAATTTTTTCCTGGGGCAGTCAAACCCATGCAGTTTATTAATCAGTAGCTTTTTGTAATCTTAAAAGGCAGGAACAACGCTTCCCTCATACTTTTCTTCTAAGAACTTTTTAACTTCCTCTGATTGAAGAGCTTCCCCTAGCTTTTTAATAGCTTCTTTATCTTTATCTTCCGGTCTCACGACCAGCACATTGGCAAAGGGTGAGTCCTTAGGTTCCATGAAAATGGCATCCCTGACCGGTATAAGATTAGCCTCAAGAGCATAGTTGCTGTTGATTACAGCGAGATCTAAATCCTCCAATGCCCTGGGCAGCATGGCAGCATCCATCATTTGGATCTTAAGATTCTTGGGGTTACTTACTATATCCTTATCCGTGGCGGTTACTCCTACACCTTCCTTAAGCTCTAACAATCCGGCTTTTTCCAGCACAGCCAGTGCCCTGCCACCATTGGTGGTGTCGTTGGGAATACCTACCGTTGCTCCATCTTTAAGCTCATCCAGGCTCTTAATAGTTCTGGAATAAACCCCCATAGGTTCCGTATGTACTTTTACCGTCCAGACCAAATCAGCATTGTTCTTTTCGTTGTAGTCTTCCAAGTAGGGAATGTGCTGGAAGAAGTTAGCATCTATCTGGCCATCCTTAAGGGCAGGGTTAAGCAGTACATAGTCGGTAAACACCTTTATTTCCAGTTCAATATTTTGTTCTTCTAATATGGGTTTTACAATTTCAAGAATTTCTGCATGGGGTTTGGCCGTAGCTCCTACCACCAGCTTTGTAGGAGCAGCGTCGCCGTTGGAAGCAGCCTCTTCATCAGTGCCGCCGCCACAGCCGGCCACAACACCAGCGAACAATCCCAAAATAAGTATGAGTGCAAAAAACTTTTTCACTTTCCTACCTCCTCTTATTAATTACTTTTGCCGCCAGAGTATCCCCCAGCATCTGGATGCCCTGAACCATAATGATCAGCACTATTACGGTAGCCCACATTACCGGTGTTTCATAGCGCTGATAACCGTAATAATAGGCTAAAGTCCCTAAACCACCTCCTCCCACAATTCCGGCCATGGCAGAATAGCCGATAAGGTTAATAGCAGTTATGGCAACGCCGAGTATCAATGAAGGCTTAGCTTCGGGAATCAGAACTTTAGAAATCACCTGCCAAGCGTTGGCCCCCATTGAAAGAGCTGCCTCGATTAACCCCCAATCTATCTCCTTAAGGGAGGTCTCCACCAGTCGGGCTACAAAGGGAATCGCTGCCAGAGTAAGGGGAACAATGGATGCTATAGTGCCGATGTAAGTACCCACTATCAGTCTGGTTAAGGGAATCAAAAGTATTAGGAAAATAATAAAAGGTAAGGATCTGGTCGCATTAACCACGGCTCCCAGCACCCTGTTCACGCCCCTGTTTTCCAGGATGTGACCGTCAGATGTGGTCACCAGAATCACTCCCAGGGGCAGCCCGAAAAGATAACTGAAAAAGGTAGATATAATTACCATATACAATGTTTCCCAAGTTGCCAGAAGCAGCTTATCGGCATACCATGCATTAATTTCAAACACCATTAAACACCTCTACTTCCAGGCCCAGATCTCTCAAGTAATTCATAGCATCATCCAGCGAAACAGGGTCGCCCAGTAGCTCCAACGTCAGGTTCCCAAAGGGCTTCCCTTTGATGCGATCTATATTACCGTAGAGAATATTGGCCTTCACATCATATTTTTTTACCATTGAGGAGATAACGGGATCACCAGCGGATTCACCAATAAAGGTCACCCGGATCAGCCTTGCCGTCATACTGCCTTCCAGCGGCTTAGAACGGTGGAGCAGCTCTTCCGGAATGTCCCTATTGACCACAGTATTGATAAAGTCGCGGGAGACAGGGGTACGGGGATTTGAGAAAATTTCCAAAACATCCCCCACTTCCACTATCTTAGAATCGTGGATCACCGCTACCCGGTCGCATATTTCTTTAATTACATTCATATCATGGGTAATCATCACAATCGTAATGTTAAGCCTCTGGTTAATATCCTTAAGCAAGCCGAGAATTGAGCGGGTGGTTTGGGGATCCAGGGCAGATGTAGCTTCGTCGGATAACAGGACCTTTGGCTCATTTGCCAGGGCCCTGGCTATACCCACCCTTTGTTTCTGGCCTCCGCTCAACTGTCCGGGGTAAACCTGAGCTTTATCAGAAAGGCCCACTAGTTCCAGCAGCTCCTTTACTCTTTTGCTTGCTTCATTGCGAGGGACCCCGGCTATCTCCAGAGGAAACATTATATTGTCAAAAACGGTTCGTGAAGAAAGGAGATTAAAATGCTGAAAGATCATACCGATCTTTTGCCTGGCAGAACGTAGCTCACTGCTGCTTAAGGCAGTGACATCCTGCCCGTCAACAATAATCTGTCCTGCCGTTGGTTTTTCAAGCATATTAATGCAGCGCACCAGAGTACTTTTGCCTGCTCCGCTTAGGCCTATAATGCCGAAAATCTCACCCTTCTTTACGGAAAGGCTTACATTGTCAAGAGCCCTAATCTCTTGCCCGGGAGTGTGATAGATCTTGGTAAGTCCTTTTATTTCGATCAATTTCCGCTTCCTCCAACTTATATAATAATAATCAGCCGCATAATAAGATTGATATTCGGTTAAATCTTTAAAAAATCCTCTCAAAGAATTAAACAGTCTTGTGTTTTACTTATAAATATATTTAAACATGTTTTGCAGGTAAAAATAAAGGGTATTCAAACAAAAAAACAATCATCAAATTTAATGATTGTATAATACAAAATATTTCCCTTTAATAACATGACAAGCTAAAAAACGGTATTATGAGATTATATAATATTGGACTTATCTTACAAAAAAAGCGTACTGGATTTTCTAATTATTGCCACGTCCTTATTCCTCTTTATTAAACCTGTAGCCAACATCAGAAAAAAGGGCCTGATGCTGCAGAGAAGAACAGGCAGCCCCAACCCAGGAGGGATTACTTACTGAAATCCGTGACCTGTTGAAAGAAAGAATTACAAAACTTTAACCATAAAAAAATCCCGCACGCCGTTTATAGCAAATACGGGATTTTACCCGCTTTCGGTCGGTATTAATCACTGAATTCCACCATGAAAAAAGGATTAAAGGGGTTCGTTCTCATTTCGTAAGTCCAGAACTAAGCTCGCTGAAAAATACTTCGATAAACATATTGAGCTATTGCATCCTATTTTTTACTTCCCTTGACGTTAGTACCCTGTCAATTACTAAAGTAACAAGGACTACAGAAACAAATACATATCCCGTCTCTTCCAGGAGATATTTTAAAATCCCCGCTGCATCATGGAAAAGAATAAAATCTATTGTGAAGCAGGTAACCGCAATGGCTAAACACGCAGTTACAAGAATCGCTATCCAGCTGGAATCACTTAAACTTCCCTTAATTCATGGTGTTTCTCCTCCCACCCCTTGAGATATCATTTAATTATAATACCAAATCAAATCTACGTAAATGTTAGAGTATCTACTATTACTTTGACAAGGTGTTCCATACTTTTATCCATCTCCAGCAGGTCCACAAATATCACTTTAACATATACCCAGTCATTCGAAGAGAAAAATATTTCATCAGAAAGATTTCGGACATTTTCGTTCCAGGGATATAGAAGAATAACCTTCTCGGCAGCATACTTTTTCCCATAAGCATACAACTGGTACATATCTGCCTGGGAAATACCAAAATTAGAGTAACAAGGGGTAAGGAGTTTCCATTTTGTGTCTAAAACAATTGTTTTCCCTGAAGTATTGTCCTTCAAAACAATATCCGGCTTTAGTGCAAACTTTTTGGAAGGATAGTCAAAAATGTAATGTGACTTGTCCTGAATACTTATGGAATACTTTTCCCTATCCAATACCTTTTTCAGCCTGGCTGAGATGTAACATTTAAAAACGTATTCCATCGTAAAAAGAAGAGCGTAAGCCAATTCGCTGCCGGCAAAAGCTGTAAAGCTCTTGTTAAGCAAGAAAACTTTGCACCATTGTAGGGCAGTATCATACCCGGACATGTGACGATTTTTAACATAAAATGAAAGCGTTTAAAGCATTTTTTCCACCATATTCAGAAAAATCCGTTTCTTCCGTAATGGTTTCACCATATTCGTCAAACCCTATCCTAATATAGTTATTTTCCATGCAGTCCCGCCTAACTGGGTTATCACCGCTGCCCGCTAGGGATACCTTCCAAACTGAAGAATTTTCGGAAAAGCCCAAATCATTGCTTTTAGAAATAACCGGCATGCTAGCTCGATCACAAATTTTCTTGAAAACACCATCAACTATCTCGTAAGATATTTCATTAGTTTCTTCGTCATCGGTAGAACAGACAGGCTTAATGCCTACAATGAATTCTTCATAACCATAGGACTGATGGAATGTTATAAACTCAATCAACCCATCCTTTTTGTATTGGTTGAACCTATTTTTAACGGCTGTATAATCTTCCGCAAAAATTTCCTCAAGTGGTTTTTCTTCTATTATGGCAACAGCATAATTAACCGTGTGGTAGGTCTTGCCAGTCCCCGGTGGACCGTAAAGAATAATGTTTTTACTGAACTCTGCCTTTTCCTCGTTAGACCCTGCACCCAAGTTAGACCCTGCAACCAGGTCTATTATCCGGTAATTTTTGAAAGGCAGGTTGCATCCCTGAAAGCTTTAATTGCCCGACAATTTTGTATGTACGTATCGATATCATTTTTACGTGTCAGTTTTACTCCAAGATCTTTAAAGATTTTATCAGCGCGGGAATTCAGTATAGGAAAGGTTTCCGGCTTTAAGCAGTGAAGCACCATAGAAGCTGCTCCAGCCCTCATGCCACGAAAATCTTTTTTAAGGACTTGCTCTGCTCGTTGGTAAATCTCTTCATCATCGTCTATATCGCTTATATCAACACACATCTTGATAAAAGCACTGGCTGACTCTTTGTTTGCTTTACCTTTAAAAGAATATACCTGTTCCAAATATGCCAATAGTCTATTCATAACCAGGTTCTTTACTATCATAAAAACCGGCTGCAGCCTTTTCGCAGATTTCATCAAGAAGTTGTATCAGATTTACCTTAGATTCTTCAGATAAATGGCTGTCATTGATAACCTTTTTTTCTCCGAAATCTTGTGGCACCATGTTCCCACAGTCATCAGATAAACCAAATTTAAATCCTTATAATCAATTACGGCTTCATCAACGTCACGAAAAGCTTCAACGGCAGCACGGACTAACTTATAACAACCGTCATGGGCGTCAGCATCAAGCTCCTGCATATTTTTCAACCTATTTAGAAGTAAGGTGTTCATTTATTTAACACCTCCACACGGCCTCATACAATTTTTATAGTTTTTAAATCCTCAATACGCAGACAAAACATTCGGGAGCAGGAGTTTTTAAAAAACGAAGATCAATTAAACCTTCAGATTGCCTCATTTTCTATCGCCCCAGCTTTGGAAGGAGCGGTGGAGACCAAAGAGCCAAATTCAGTGAGTTTGACGCTATAATAGATACTCCTGCAGCCATCTATTTAATAGAAAGCAAATGGATGTATTCTTCTGAAGTAAAAAATGAGGTAATCGAATTAAGAGAAGCACAAGAACTGCGACATCAAATCTTTAAATGGTATCTATCTGAATGGATTTCAGGTTCCTTTAATAACTGGGGAGATTTTGTCCAACAAAGAAAGTCGCAGTTTTTCGAAAAATTTGATAATAAGCCAATGGCACCAGAAAAATCCTTGCTTGCAAATAATCTAGAATATATACTCAATCGACTCAAAGAGCTTTGTCCAAACGTTCAAAAGGATGTTTTGTTATTCTTCTCAAGCAAAAACGAAAAAGTAAAACCAACAAAAGTCATTCCGGAATATTTTCAATTAATTCACATTCAATATAAGACACTTGATGATTCACAATTTTTTGTGCTTGCCTGATAAATTCCCTCATTGAGATTTTTATAAGTTAGTTATAACTCATTTTTATAAAAAAAGAGCAAGCATCAAATTGTATGCTAGCCTGCCTGCCTTTCTTTTATTTTTATATTTTTTTCTTTTCACTAATTATTTATTTAAGCTCGGCATTGTTCGTACTTATATTTACAGTTTTATTTGAACTTACATTTACAGTTTCATCAACAAAAGCTATAAATAATGTTCCCAGGAGCACTATGACCCCTCCCAAGTAAAATGCAGTCTGCAAAGAGCCCGTTATATCTTTTAACCATCCGCTGATCACCGGTGCTGCAATTGAGGACAGCATTCCTGAAAAGTTAAACAAAGCTGTAGCGGTACCCATTGCTTGAGGTTTGGTAGCAGAAACATGATCACCTACCCAGGAAATTGCTATGGGATCCCATGTAAGCTTACCAACCAGCCCGTAACAGATCAAAACTATCACTAAAAAAGTTAAGGATGTAGCATAACCTGTAGCAAATACGCAAGCAGCTGCTAACGGAAGCAAAATCAATGATAACTTCTTGCGACCATAACAATCGGAAATCCTTCCAATGGTTAGGGCGGCGGGGATAGCCGTTACTGATACGATAGCTGTAAATATACCGGAAAGAGTAAGTCCCATGCCACGTTCTGCTTGGAAAAAGGTGGGGCCCCAGGTTACAACGGTCCAAAAACCATACAGGGAACAAAAGATGGCACAGTTAATGAGCATCAAGTTTTTATCTTTAATTATGGCAGAAAAGGGAACTTTCTCTCCTTGTGAAGGGCGGATATCTTTTATAACAATTTGATATACAAACGCCATTAAAATGGTAGGAACAGCTAAAACCAAAAAGGGCATCTTCCAATCTTGAAAATAATTGTATATTGGTCCTGCACTTGCTAATCCCAATACCAAACCCAAGGACATCCCTGAATTAATTACAGCGGTACTAATCCCCTTTGTCTCCGGCGGAACTGTATTTAAAGTAGTACCAAAAGCAGCAGGATAGTAAGCCCCCGCTCCTATGCCGTGGAGGGCTATAAAGATAAGCAGGGTGACATAACTGGTAGCCTTTAAACCCATAAGCAGCATGCCTATACCTGCCAGCAGATACATGACCACAAGGATTCTTTTTAGTCCGTATTTGTCGCCCCAAATTCCCGCCGGAATCTGCATAGCTACATAGAACAAAAAATATGCACTGGTGATGGCTCCTGTCTGGGAACCTGTCAAATTAAAATCTTCTCCGATTATCTTTAGCATTGGATAAAGTGCGGTACGGTCAGCATAAATTATCGCCCAACCAATACAAAATGCCGCAATTACTTTATAAATATAACTTCGTTCGTCGCCTTTTTCCAACGTTTAATCCCTCCTTTAATATAGGGCAACCCTTTTAATGACAGTATTGTTAAAATTTGCACTTATTTAAATTTATATCCATAAAGTTTTGATTTACCCTAACAATCTTCCTTCTTAAACCGACTTTAAACCGACAAAAAAATCCCCTTTATTGTCCGACTGAACTAAAAAAATGGTATTATTAGATTACAGTTATTGATTTATCTATTTAAAAAGAAAGAAGGGAGATTTATGTGGGAAGAATTTAAAGAATTCGTAATGCGTGGTAACGTGCTGGACCTGGCCGTCGGTGTAATTATAGGTACTGCTTTTGGGAAAATAGTGTCCTCCCTGGTAGAAGATGTAATTATGCCCATTATAGGTCTAATAGTCGGAGGCATCGACCTGACAAAACTGGAAATAACAGTTGGAGATGCGGGAATTAAATACGGCGCTTTTGCCCAAAGCGTACTGGATTTCCTGATCATAGCTGCGTCTTTATTCCTCTTTTTATAAAACTTATATCCAGTATCAGGAAAAAAGAGCCCGATGCCGCTGCAGAGGAAGAACCGCCTGCCCCCACCCAGGAAGAGCTGCTCACTGAAATCCGTGACCTGTTGAAAGAAAGAACAACAAACCTTTAAAAAAAATCCTGCTCACTATGTAAGCCAATACGAAATTTATTTCAAAAATCAATAAACAACGGTTATAAAAAATAACCTTTTTAAAATAACATGTTTTACGGTAATAAAAAGTATTTTAATAGAAAATGAGCGGAAGCATCAATGCTTGTCTAATTTGTTTTTCCGAGAAGTTCTCTCCTGATGTATTCCGGTACAAGGGATCCGCCTGTTGCCCAAAACACGTGTATAATGTTTTCTTTTTGTCCATATACATGTTTTTCAATATAATCTTTTAATTGCTCCTTGCCGCTGACAACGGGGGCGAAGGCTGCACATGCTGATGGCTCCATAAATATTCCCTCGCTTGTATAAACATTCCGAAGTATGGAAACCAGCCGTCCATCCGATATTGTGAATATACCGTTTAAAAGAGGCTCCATAAGTTTTCCCACGAAGCTGGAAGGACGAGACACGGCAAGACCATCGGCGCAGGTTTTACCATCTATTCCAAAATCCTGCACACTGACCCGGTTATGCAACCCTGTAGCCATTCCAATCAGCATGCAACAGCTGCGCACCGGTTCTGTAAAAAAGCAGTGCACATTATTGCCGAATAATGTTTTTAATCCGAACGTTATTCCACCCGGGGCTCCGCCAACCCCGCAGGGTATATAAACAAAGAGGGGTTGTTCGGCACCGATGAAAATGCATTTTTCTTCCAGCTGTGCTTTCAGACGCTCTGCTGCCACTGCATACCCCAGAAAAAGATCCCTTGAGTTCTCATCGTCAATAAAAAAGCTGTTTTTTGATTTGGCCGAATCCTCCCTGCCCTGTCTTACTGCCTCGAGATAATCCGCTTCGTACTCCCTTACTTCAGCACCTTTTTGGCGCAGCAGGTCCTTCTTCCACTGCTTAGCATCAGCTGACATATGAATGATTGCTCTATAACCTAGTGCGGCAGCTGATATACCAATACTTAGACCCAAATTTCCCGTGGAGCCTGCCTGGATAGTGTATCGGGAAAAGAACTCTCTGTACTTAGTCCTTGTTAATTGGGCATAATCATCTCCTTTGTCGATAAGCCCCGCTGACAAAGCCAGATCCTCCGTAATTTTCAACACTTCGTAGATACCGCCCCTTGCCTTGACAGAACCTGCCACCGGAAGCTCACTGTCCTGTTTAATAAAAAACCGTCCCGGTACATCATCACCAAAATTGCTTTTATAGGTCTTAACCTCTCTTATCGGTGATTCTATCCGCCCATTGGCGCAAGCCGTCTCTGGAAAGAGCTTCATAATAAGCGGTGCAAATCTGTCCAGCCTTTGTGCCGCATCCGCCACATCCCCGGAGGAAAGCGGCATTTTTAACAACGCCTTTTTAGCATCCTGAAGTTTATCATTTTCCCAGAACGTCTCTTTAAGCTGCATTGCATCCGCTATTGCAGGCAACTTCCCATAGCGTTTTATATATTCGGTATTCAATAGTCTACTACCCCCCTATGTTTTATACCGCAGTGCGACAAAAATGCACATAACGATACATAACCGCCGCCGGCCCTATTGCGGGAAAATAGTTTTAGAACTTACTTAAAGGATAAGATTTCATACTTTCTTAGAATTATATAATAAACCGTCCGGTACTAAGAAAACCCGCTTGCGGACAGCAAGCGGGTAATAAGAATCTGATTTTGTTAGAGTTACAATTTAAAAAACGAGCAATTCCTGTAAAAACCGATTAAGCAGCGTTCGCCTGAGCAGGGGTTGTGTCTTGCTTAAATTCTTTAGCTATTGTCTCAGGAACACCCCAATTGATTGCCGGAACATATGTGAAATTTTCCAGCATATCCCTACCCAAGAATGCCAAAATACATGTAATAGCATACGGAATTGCGAAGAAAGATATTGCTCCAATGGGAGCCATAATAACTCTAATCCCAGCTCCCAAAACTACCGTCAGGGAAGCCATAATGATGGCAAATAAATAGGTACGCGTGGTGATCAAAAATCCACGTGTCAGTACGTGCATAACCAGAACAGCATTGTATCCAAATATCCCGGCTAATACCATGCCCTTCGGCAATCCCAGAGCTATTGCAAGTAAAGTGCTGGCTACTGTACCAATGATGATGGATATTACATCTATCCTGGATGCCATGAGAACAGCAACTACATACAGTATACCGGTAAGCGGGTTATCAACCCAAAGAACCTGAGCCAATCCATTCAATGATGCAGTTATAAACTCTCCTGACGTCCAAGGACCAGAGGCTTGTCCCACTTCAAAGAATTTTTGTGCTATCCCGGATACTTGCAATCCACTTAGGGACAATGTTGCGGGAATTAAAATAGTCATCGTAATACAATAAGGTAGAGCCAAAGGTGGGACATTCCACTTAGACAATATGCTTACCAGTGCCATTTGAAACACAATACAGAATATCCCTGCTATGCCCGAAAACAATAACAGTCGACCAATGTCCGGGAATACACATAGGATCCCTATTGCCAATCCAGCCAGAGCAGCGTTGAAACCATATACTCCTGATTTTATTGCACCTTTGGGAACTCCTAAAATATGTGCCGCCAGCGTTGCTACAAAAGTTGCCCATACCCCTGACAGAGCTGCAATTGGAGAAGCAAGATAAGTTGCATAGATCATCAATATTCCTGCAAAGGTATTGTCGTTAAAAGCAATTTGTGCATAGCCACTTATAACATCATCGATAAAACTCAATACTTTGTTTTTGGCACTAAACTCTTTCCACTGATCTAAAAATGGAAACTTACATGATGCAGTTGCTGCCATTGGCTCATCTCCTCTCCGCTTTCTCAAAAATTTTTCCCGAGAAATTGCCTGCTGAAGCTTGGATACTAGTTGCTCTTTATTACCCTTATGACCTACATCTTCAGATATAGCCTCTTTTTTTGGAATCTGCTCAAATACTTAATTTTTGGGCGGTTTTCCGGACAGAGAGACGTGCTGCCTAGAGTAAAATGTCTGTCTCTCCGTCCGGATCCCTTATCCACTTTCCTCTATTTCCAATGCATTTCCCTTTCAAAAAAATGCCCAAGATTTTTACAATATCTTACTGCTTTTGAGGTGAGCTGCGGTTGTAGAACCCTGCAAAATCTTTTTTACGGCTCAACCATTATGATATGTCCTGGCTTTAGCTACTCCACAATCAATGAAATAAACTCTTGTTTGCTCACATCCACCAAGCCCATATCTGTAGGAGCCAGATCCGGGATTGCCGGGTGAGCAATGAAGCTGAGGGTCATGAAAGGCGCAGGCAGTGTGCAGCCTGTTTGCTTGGCCGATTCGTTCATTGTTTTGAGCTGTTCTTCGATGGTCTTAGCCTCAAGCTCTTCGCTGATAAGGCCGCCAATCCTCAAGGGCATTGAGGCAATTACCTTGCCGTCAATAACGGTGACAAGACCGCCTTTAATACGAGCCACTTCGTTGACAGCTATAGCCATATCCTCGTCATTTGCTCCAATAACACATACGTTCTGATGGTTGTGGGACATAGAGTAGGCAAGAGCACCTTTTTTCAGTTTGAAGTTCTTTACAAAAGCTACGTTAACATTGCCATTCTTGCCATAACGTTCACAAACGGCAAATTTCATAATGTCGTTTTCAGGATCCCGCATTACCAGACCGTCTTTTACGGGCAGCTCGGCAGTTATCCACTTGTTGATGATCTGATCATCCACAAGCTCGGCAACGTTAACTGTTACTGATTCCTTACCGGCGGGAGCAGGAACTTTAAAGGAATCGGCAGTGATGGGGTTTTTGAAGTGAACTGTGTCTCTTACCCATTCAGGGTAAACCCTTTCGATTTTTGCAACGGGCATTACGTCTTTTTCGAAAACCTTTCTTCCTTCGAAGTATACGATTTTGGGCTGAACTTTTTCGATGGATTCGCACAGAATGATATCCGCAAATCTACCGGGAGTAATGCTGCCGTAATCATGATCAACGCGGAAATATCTAGCAGCGTTTATCGTCGCGATAGAAATTGCTGTTATTGGATCTACGCCTAATTCAATGGCCAGGTTAACGTTATGGTTGATGTGGCCTTCTTCATTGATATCGGTAATGTGTTTATCATCGGTGCAGAAAAGGGTGTTTTCAAAACTGTAACCTAATTTTAAAGCGTTTTCCACAAACATTTTTAGGTTGCGAGCTCCACTGCCTTCTCTGATCAGTACATGCATGCCTACACGCAGACGGTTAATAGCTTCTTCCCATTCTACGGGTTCATGGTCGTCGGTTACGCCAGCGGAAGCGTATACGTTTAGCTCCTGGAAGGTACATCCCACTGCATGGCCGTTTACTACTCTGCCCATATTGAGTGCATCACAGAGCTTCTGAATATTGTCATCGGTACGCTTTAAAATCTTTGCCGGAGCCATTTCACCAAGGGCAACGGTTTCAAAACGACTAAGGAGTTCCCTGGTTTCTTCCACACCAATCACATTACCGGTTGTCTCCAGTCCCGGAGCAGTGGGTACCCGGGTAGGAACTGCAATAGCGATACGGTAGGGCAGTTTATCCGCATTTTCCAGCATAACGTCAATAATTTTACCTCCGGTAACATTGGCAATTTCCATAAAGTCGACAACCAGAGTGGTTGTACCCTGAGGAACAATAACCTGAGCCATGGCTTCCGGATTTATCATTGAAGAAGAATAGTGCACGTGACCGTCAATAAATCCCGGAAGTGCGTATAAACCACTACAATCTACTTCTTTTTCCGCAGTAAGCTTGGCATTAGGCTCGATGGAAACAATTCTTTTACCCTTGATGTAAATGTCTGTCTCGTATATTTCTTTTGAACAAACGTTCACCAGTTTTACGTTTCTAAGGACCAGATCACACGGAACCTTGCCCAATCCACAATCAATCAATGTGTTAATTTCGGAAACAGTACGCATCGCAAAACCTCCTTTAATCTGTACTTTGAAAACTGATTATAAGACCAACATACGTTTAAACATATATACGCCCCTTTACCACCTCCTTCTGTTATTGACATAATTGGCATTAATTGACTTTCTTTTTTACTGCGAGTTATGCCCTTTTCGATAACCTTCTTTATCCTGCCTTAAAAGATTTTTGAATAGTTATAATATTCTGGAAATTTTTCGCTGATTCTTAGCCAAATAATACTTTTTGAGTCAGACCGTTCACATTTCCAAATACATTTTTTATAACTAAACGTTTACGAAACTATTATCTTTTCTTCAATATCTTTTCAGATTTTTCAACTGGGCTCCTCCTGGGAACTTCTGGAAGGATGATGGATTCGTCAGTAGTCATCTATATGATCCCGATGCTTTTCATGTCATAGAGGCTGGCCTAATGTATTTTACGAGTTTTTGCGCCTGTGACATTGGTAGGCATTGTAACTTATAGTCCGGGAAGTTGGCATTACTAAACAGTTTTCCCGATACAGATAGATTCTTTTCTCTTGTTAAAAAGATGTGTTCAAAACACAGGCGCATCAGAGGAGGGGCATCTTCTTTCTGGAAAAAACGCTCCTATGCTGCTTTACTACAAATGTTCAATGTAGATGACTTTTATTCTTTCAGAATTTTCGCGCCCTCGTTGCCGCGCACTATGCTGATCCAATACTTATTTAACTTTTTCAGACGCCTTCCACTTCAAAGAGCGTACTGGGCAAACAGAAATATTATACATGTCAATGATCATCAAATCAGTTTTCCCGTGCTTTTATACTTAGAGATTATTTTCGTTCCAAAATTTGGATTGAGCTTAAAAACTTTCCTCTTTCAATTTCAAATTGCAAATTTATTACAAGTTTTAGTATATAGAAGGAGGCAGTGGTACAGTGTTGTTGGATAGCGTCTAATGCTGCCTATGCAAGAATTAGAGGACTACTGGGCTGATGGTCTGATGGGTTGATGGATATTTGGTATATCCACTTTGCAGTTTTTATTATATTACTGAATAATTACTTGTCAATAGGTTAAATGACGTTTTTTTGGGTTTTTTTAGGTTCTTGTATCCCAACATCCCATAAATCGCCTCATGTTTTGAACATGTGCATCATTTATTGCAAAAATTATTTCCAATTACAAAAAACTCTGTAAAAGTGAAAAAATAGCATACAACAATTAAATTCTTGTTTGCTTGCTAACAAAACGGTAAGAATAAATTCCGTCTTATCCAATGCTGCTGCTGACGGTTGAAAAATTTCTAAGAAATTCATATTTTCTACTCCTTTGGTCTGAAAACCCTCAAATAGAAAAAAAGTACCCCGTATCGCCACGGGTTTAATTTAAAGCAATAAGTTTATACCGCAAACAAATATTTATAGCTATTTATCAACTCTTGAGTAAAAGCTTGTCCGTAAAGAGGAAGATTTACTTCGCCTAAGCTCTCTCCCTCAGGAACTGAAGTGGAGCTATCAGCATACCAATACCGAAACAGACAAAGCCTAAGATCATTAGAGCGGAATTATCCTTAAGTCCTCCATAGT
>JAAYIF010000027.1 GCA_012523575.1 Clostridia bacterium | reverse complement strand
GGTGCGTATTGCTGTGATGGCTTCAGGAAGAGGGTCTAATCTCCAGGCCCTTATTGACAGTATGGAAAGAGGAGATCTTTACGCTGAAATTGTAGCGGTACTAAGCGATAAAAAGGAAGCCTTAGCCCTACAAAGGGCCCGAAAGCACGGTATAAAGGACTATTTTCTTTCTCCTGAAGAATATCCCGATAGGGAAAGTTATGATATGGCTCTGGGGGATATTTTGGAAAAAACAAACGTAGACCTCATCTGCCTTGCCGGTTTTATGAGAATTCTGAGCAAAAAATTTGTTGCCCGCTTCCAAAACCGGATAATCAATATTCATCCTTCCCTTCTTCCTGCTTTTCCAGGACTCAATGCCCAGAAGCAAGCCCTTGATTACGGAGTGAAATACAGCGGCTGTACCGTACACTTTGTGGATGCCGGTGTTGATACGGGTCCCATTATTGCCCAGAGGGTTGTTCCCGTGTATGATAACGATACAGTGGAAAGCCTTTCGTCAAGAATACTTGAGCAGGAGCACAAACTCTATCCCCATGTGGTAAAATTGATAGCCCAGGGGAGGGTTATACTGGAAGGGAGAAAGGTTAGAATTCTGGAAAAGGAGGATGGATAAATAATGGAGAAAAAAAGAAGAGCGCTTCTTAGCGTTTCCGACAAGAAGGGCATTGTGGATTTTGCCCAGGGGCTTTCTTCCCTGGGTTTTGAAATAGTTTCCACGGGCGGAACATATAAAGTTCTTGAAGAAAACGGCATTAAAGTTACATATGTCAGCGAGATAACGGAATTTCCTGAAATCCTCGACGGAAGGGTAAAAACCCTTCACCCCAAAATTCACGGGGGAATTCTTGCCAAAAGGACGGAAAAGCATCTTTCTGAGCTGGAAGCAAACGGCATAATACCCATAGATGTAGTTGCGGTTAATTTATATCCCTTTAAAGAAACAGTGAGCAAACCGGGGGTTACCCTGGAAGAAGCCGTTGAAAACATAGACATAGGCGGACCTGCAATGATAAGGGCAGCGGCAAAAAACTTCTCCTATGTTCTTGTGGTGGTTAATCCCGACAGATATGGGGAAGTTTTAGAAAAACTAAAAGAAAATAAAGCGGATGAAGATTATCGTTTGGAACTGGCTCTGGAGGCCTTTAGGCACACCGCTCAATATGACGGTTTTATTGCCCGGTATTTTTCCACTTTAAAGGAAAAGGATGCCTTTGGAAAAACATTTGTTGTATCCGGTAATTTGATCCAAAGGCTCCGCTACGGGGAGAATCCCCATCAAAAGGCGGCATTTTACAGCGACGACACTTTGGGAGAGGGTACCGTAGGGGGTTCAGAACAGCATCAGGGGAAAGAACTGTCCTTTAACAATATCATTGATCTTGAAGCTGCTCTATCCACCGTTAAAGAATTTGAGGAGCCGGCGGCCGTTATAATTAAACATACCAATCCCTGTGGAGTAGCCTTAGGGATGGATTTGAAGGATGCATATCAACGTGCTCTGGAAGCTGATCCCCTTTCAGCTTACGGAGGGATCGTGGGGCTTAACAGAGAAGTTGACGGTGAGACGGCTTCCAAAATGATTGAAATATTCCTTGAAGCGGTAATTGCCCCGGCTTATTCCCCCGAAGCATTGGAGGTTTTCTCCAAGAAGCCCAATTTAAGGGTGCTGGAATGTGGCTGGTGGAAGGATAAGGAAAAGGGATATGATATTAAAAAGGTAAGCGGAGGCATCCTTGTGCAGGATCTGGATACGGAAATTGCTCAACCTTCTCAGTGGAAGGTTCTAACAAAGCGTAAACCCGACGAAGAAGAAATTAAAGATTTAATGTTTGCCTGGAAGGTTGTGAAGCATGTTAAATCAAATGCCATTGTAGTGGCTAAGGATTGTGTCAGCCTTGGAGTAGGGGCCGGCCAGATGAACAGGGTAGGTTCTGCCAGTATTGCTTTGAACCAAGCAAAGGATAAAGCAGAGGGTGCAGTTCTGGCTTCCGATGCTTTCTTTCCCTTTAAGGATACCGTTGAGCTGGCTGCTCAATTTGGAATAAAGGCAATTATACAGCCTGGCGGCTCCATTAGGGACGAAGAATCCATTGAAGCTGCCGATAAATATGGAATAGCAATGGTATTTACAGGAATGAGGCATTTTAAACATTAAAGAATTCAGCAGCCTTGGAGGTGTAAATTAATGAAGGTCCTGGTTGTTGGAGGGGGCGGAAGGGAGCATGCCCTGGTATGGAAGATTTCCCAAAGCCCCAAGGTGAAGAAGATTTACTGCGCTCCGGGAAATGCAGGTATAGAACAGCTGGCTGAATGTGTACCCATAGATCCTTTGGATATAAATGGCTTATTAAGTTTAGCCAAAAAAGAGGAAATTGACTTAACGGTGGTGGGGCCGGAGGCCCCGCTGGTAGAGGGGATTGTGGATGTCTTTGAAAAGGAAGGGTTAAGGATTTTTGGACCAAGTAAAGAAGCTGCCATGATGGAAGGAAGTAAAGTATTCGCAAAAAATTTTATGAAAGAGTACGGTATTCCCACTGCTCCCTTTAGAGTTTTTGATAATTCCGGTGATGCTAAAAAATATATTCAGGAAAGCCAGGATGAAACCTTTGTGGTGAAAGCGGATGGCCTGGCGGCAGGGAAAGGAGTTGTGGTTGCTTCTTCAAAGGAAGAGGCTTTAAATGCGGTTTCTGATATAATGGAAAAAAGGGTTTTTGGAACTGCAGGGGAAAAAATTGTAATTGAGGAACGTTTATACGGTGAAGAAGTTAGCATACTGGCCTTTGTGGATGGCGAAACAATTATTCCCATGGTTTCTTCCCAAGATCACAAGGCAGTTTTTGACGGTGATAAGGGTCCCAATACGGGAGGAATGGGTGCCTATTCCCCCGCCCCCGTCTATACCGATGACATACATAAAAAAGTACTGGAAAATATATTAGAACCGACAGTCAAGGGCCTTAGGGATAAGGGTATAGAATATAAAGGGGTGCTTTATGCGGGATTAATGATTACCGATGAAGGTCCCATGGTTCTGGAATTTAATGTAAGGTTCGGGGATCCCGAAGCGCAGCCTGTACTGTTTCGTTTAAACACGGATCTTGTGGATGTTATTAACGCCGTTATTGATAAAAAATTAAATGGGATGCAGCTTTACTGGAGCGAACATCCCAGTGTTTGCGTGGTGCTGGCTTCAAAGGGTTATCCCGGAAAGTATGAGAAAGGAAAAGAGATAATGGGCCTTGAAGATAATTATGGCGATGATGTCTTCATTTTCCATGCAGGTACAAAAGTAACCGACGGAAAAATAGTTACTTCAGGGGGTAGGGTTTTAGGCATAACAGCAATGGGAGAAAACCTCAGGGAAGCACTGGATAATGCTTACGGATGCATAGGCAAGGTCCGTTTTGAAGACATGCACTATCGAAGGGACATCGGTGAAAAGGCTTTAAGAAGATTAGGACTGCTTTAGAAGCCTGTTTGGGCAGGGGAGGTTTTTTCTTTGGTTTATCAAAGCAAATTGGCTGATGAATCCGTGGATGCCCTTTTCGATGCCATTCTTTTGCTGGAAAATAAAGAAGAATGCTACCGTTTTTTTGAAGATATCTGCACCGTTGGTGAAATAAAGTCGTTGGCTCAGCGGCTGGAAGTGGCAAAACTGCTCATGAAAAATAAAACTTATTCTGATATATCTAAAATCACAGGGGCAAGTACAGCAACCATAAGCCGGGTTAAAAGGGCATTGGATTATGGAGCGGATGGCTATCGGACAATATTAAAGAAGCTGGAAAAAAGAGAAGACGGGGATAGGGATCAGTCATGAAGCAAAAGCTGTATCTCATTGCCAATTCGGCATTGACTAAAGGAAAACCCCTTGAAAATGTTGTAAGAGATGCGGTAGCGGGTGGAGTGGATATTGTTCAGCTTAGGGAAAAGGATAAATCTGCCGGTGAGGTTTACACCACGGCTTTAAAAATAAAAAACATTTTAAAGGATTTCCCAGAAACTATTTTTCTAATAAATGATCGTGTGGATGTGGCAATGGCCGTGGAAGCCGATGGTGTTCATTTGGGGCAGGCTTCCCTGCCTCCAAAAACAGTACGAAATCTGCTGGGGGATAAAAAAATAATCGGTGTTTCCACCCACAGCATTGAAGAAGCAGAAAGAGCTCAGAGGGAAGGTGCCGATTACATAATTTTCAGCCACATATTTGAAACAAAATCAAAGCCCGGATTGGCCCCAAGGGGTGTAGAGGCATTGTCGAAAATCAAAGCCAGGATTAAAATACCTGTTTTTGCCCTTGGGGGGATTAATAAAACTAATGTTCATGAAGTTTTAAATGCAGGGGTAGATAATATTGTGGTAATGTCTGCAATTTTGGAATCCTCTGATCCCAGGAATACAGCCCTGCAACTAAAAGAGAAAATTCAAGGGGTGGTTTGAACCACCCCTTTATTATAAACTGGCTTTAACTCCGGCAATACATACTTCCAATGCTTTTCCTAAGTGTTTTACAGCTTCATCCTTTGATAAATGGGTTTTATATCCAAGCATTTCCTCTGCCTTTTTGGTACTAAATTCCCAATCATCCGTTAGGAAAGTACTTCCCGTCCATTCCTCTTTGGGTATTGCCACAACCTGTGCGCTGGGATTTGCTCTTTCAACAATCATTTTTGCAAGCTCTTCCCATGTTAGATATATGGTTGCCAGATTGAACAATTCTCCCTTTGGTTTATGTTTGATTATTCCCTCTATGCCGGATACGAGATCGTCAAGCTGGAGGAAACTTCCACCGCAGTCTTTGGGAACTACAATTTTTCCTTCGAGAATGGCGCTCTTTACCATATTGCGAAGGTGTTTGCCTCCTATTTCATCTCCGTAAGCATACCAGATCATAATATTGTTAACAGCCATATCCTTTTCTAGAGCATAAATGTTGCCTAAATACTCGGTAACTAATTTTGCCAGAGCATACATGGGCTTTCTGGCTTTTTCCACAATTCGAGGATGATTTTCATCCACAGGGCTGTATTGAGGTTTACCATAAACCACTGCTGTGCTGGCATTGATTACGTGTTCCACATTATATTTTTCTGCTGCATCCAGAATGTAGGCATATCCCCTCACATCAACATCAAAGAGTTCCAATATGTTGTTTGAAAAGCTCCAAGCCAGGTGAATTACAGCATCCATTCCATTTACGGCTTCAAAAATAAAATCTTTATCGGATATGTCTCCCGCCCTGGTTTCAACTCCCATTGCAGCTAGTTTTTTTAGCCCTTCTTCGTTTATATCCACAACCCTGATTTCATGACCTTTATCCTTTAAAGATTCTACTACGTGGGGGCCAATATTACCGC
>JAAYIF010000064.1 GCA_012523575.1 Clostridia bacterium | reverse complement strand
TATGCTGCTATTAAATCTGTGACGTCAATATTACGTTTTTTCACTGTTTGTTTTAGAAACAATTTGCTTAACTTCATTACAAAGCTTCTCAGTCATTTCACAGCATTCAGCAAGAGAACGACCCAGTACCTCAAAGATATCATTTACCTTTTGTGCATATTTTTCAGGTTTATGTTCAAAGGTTTCGATCATCTTAACAGCATTCTTTTCATTGATACAGTAAGTATTATTGAATGCAAATAGCACCTGATTTAGGCATGAAATAACACGAAAAATATGGCCTGTGACATAATATTTATCGTATGCTCCAGCATTTGCTTTTGCAAACATTAATGAAAACTCCGCTTCAAACATAAAAAAATCAATTAAACTTTTTCGCAGAGCAGGTGGATACGTTTCTGCCTGTTTCTTTAATTCGCAGAAGCTCTCATCCTTAGCATACAGTACTTTACTAATGGCCAATTCCCCACGATACATGGAACTTATATATCCGTGGGGATGTCCCGTCTGATAATTGATAGTAACAATTCCCTGTTCCGTATCTTTTATTATTTGTTTCACTCGTTTTATATCGCGTAAAATTAAATCCACATGATACCCGTTAATAATTAACCATCCGCCGCCATTGATCCATTCACCCCATGAGCCGGGAGGCACAACCAGGTTACTTCTGTGCTCATCATCCAGCTCTGCAGCAAGTTTATTAATTGCATTTAAGTCAAAGCTTTGTGGATCATAATAGATTCCGATATCAATATCCGAATCATCCCTATGAGTGCCCTTTGCCCGTGAACCACCTAAAACAATTCCTTCAATAAAGGATAGAATGGATAATTTTTTTGCTATTGATTTAATGATATTATCTACCATACACTTACACTCCTTTTAGCAATTCACCTTTACAAAGTTCCCAGCAAACTTTATTTTTGGTATGCCACATGATAGACTAAACCGCTGAACAACTACTGAACCATAAATTGCTTCAAATAACTTATATACCGTGAGCGAACGTAGACATAATAAATAATATTCAATATTAAAAATACCCCTATGACTGTTAAAAACTGATTAAAAACTGACGAATACAATACTGTTTGAAGCACGTTTATTGCAAAATAAGTGTGAATGCTTGCAAGAATATAAGGTACAAAAAACAACACTGCAATTTGAATACTTGCCACCTTTTTCATTTCATTAAAACTTAAGCCCAACTTTGATAGCCCAATATATTTACGTTTTTCCTCGTTCAAGTCCGTATATAGCCTGAAATACAAGAAGCTGCTAGCTCCCAAAAAGAATATGGCACCTAAAAAGAATCCTACATATAAGAATAATTTCTTATTTTGATTTTCTATTTGATATCCTTCTATTCTCGTTGACCAGAAATATTGGCCATATTCCCCTACCCCTAGTTCATCCCTTAGTTTTTCAGTAACTTCAATGGTATTTAGCCAATCTGGAATATCATAGGAATATGAATGGTATTTTTCCTGTATATCTGTTATTTTATTAAACGTTTCATCATTAACAACAACTAAATTTCGAAACAAGCCCGAGTAAAAGATAACTTTAGGAGCTACTCCAACCACTTCAAGATTTATTTCTCCGTTATCAAGGGCAATGTTTTTCTGGCTTAAAGTCTTATCTCTTTTTGGATCAAATCTTACATAGACCGGAACTAATAATGCCTGGCCTTTATCCAGAACCACCCGCTCCAAACCCAGTGCTGATGCCCGTTTGTTATAATCTGACTGCTTAATTACATGGATTACTTGACTATCTTTTGAAACCTGCTTTATAACTTTGCTTTGATATTTTTCGTAATGAAATCCATGGCTTTCCAACATTTCATCAATTGTCTTTATGTGCTGCTGCTCATTTTCATTGCCGCTATAAGATGTGTAAGTGAGTGCAAAAGGATTTTCCTTAAGTGCCTCATCCTTAACTACCGAATAAAGTGCATACACTCCAGTTATTGCAGTAAAGGCAACCGTAGAAAAAATGGTGACTAAAAAAAGCATTCGGGTGTTATCCCTAATCCGATAATTGAGGTCTGAAATCCACAGCATGTTGGTTTTATAAAAGTAGAAACTTCTGTTCCGTTTCAACCGGTGTAACACAAAAATACTTAACTGTGAAAAAAACAAATAGGTCCCGATAACCACAGAAGCTGTTAAAAAAATTTCTGCATATGGGAGGTTCTCAATGAATAAAGCAATCTTATCCAGCAATGGATTTATATCATACAACTGCGGTGATACCGCCATAAAATAACCTGTACCCAACAACAAAACTGCTGTCATAGATTGCATTATGGAAAATTTTATCTCCCTGTTAGCCTTTTTTGTCCCCTTTAAAAGAGTAACAATGTTGCTTGCACGTATTAAAAGCGGAGTTAAAGCTGAAATACCCAGGAATATCAATATAAAAAATCCTGTGGTAAGCAGTATCGCTTTATATGGAAAATAAAACGATAGAGAACCATAAGACAAAATGCTGCTTAGAAGCATTAAAAAAAGCTTGGAAAATACCAATCCAATGGTGATACCAACAATAATGGCTAAACAACCTATAACCATATTCTCCAGGAAAACCAGTCGTCTAAGCTGCTTGTTGGACATTCCCAGTATCATCAGAATGCCAAATTCCTTGCTCCTGACTTTCAAAAAGGCGTTCACAGAGATAAGCACAAAGAAGAATGAAAATACGAGTATTGCCACCTCGGTTTGCCCCAGAATCTGTTCAATGGCCCCGCCCCTTTTACCTACTATAACAGGGTGAAACAAATTAACGGCAAAAGAGAAAAAAACCATAATAGTGAAAACACTGCTAAGAAAATAGGCCAGATATACCCTTGTATTTCGTTTTACATTATTTAAAGCGAATTGAAGAAAGGTCATCTGCTTCACCCCCAAGTAGAGAAAGAACATCGATGATCTTCTGATAAAATTTTTGGCGGCTGTTACCACGATGAATCTCATTAAAAAACCGGCCGTCTTTAATAAATATCACTCGATGGCAATAACTTGCTGACAAGGGGTCATGGGTCACCATCACAGTGGTTACTCCTGTATCCCTGTTAATGCTTTCAAATAACTCCATCACATCTTTAGCTGCTTTGGAATCAAGATTTCCCGTAGGTTCATCTGCCAGCAAAAGTAAAGGTGAATGGATGATTGCACGGGCAATAGCAGTACGCTGGGCCTGTCCACCTGATACTTCATATGTTCTTTTCGTAAGGATATCTTCTATATTAAGCCTTGCAGCAACCTCCTTAAGTTTTTTATCCATGAATGATACTTTTTGCCCATCCAGTGTTAAAGGAAGTACAATATTCTCACCGATGGTTAATGTGTCAATTAGATTAAAATCCTGAAAAACAAAGCCAAGCTTCCTTCGCCTGAATAATGCCAGCTTTGCTCTGTCCAGCTGATAAGGATTTTCACCGTTTATTAATACTTCACCGGATGTAGGTGGATCGATGGTGGAAATTACATTTAGGAGGGTTGTCTTTCCGCTACCGGAAGGGCCCATTACGCCAACAAATTCTCCTTGTTCGATACCCAGGTTGATATCCTTAAGTGCACTGTGTGGTACCTTATCTCCATATACTTTGGTAATATGGTTTAGTTTTAAAATCTCCAATTTCAAGCATCCCTTCGTCTTTTGATACATTTATTGTAAGGTTTCTGTGCACCGTCTGCTATCGATTATTATTACATTAACCTTACACTCATGTAAGGTGGTTACTTCAACCGTTAAAGATAATTCTAACAGCTGTCCCTTCTCCTGGTGTTGATTCTATCTCAATTTGGTGTTCCAATTTTTTGCATACCTCATGTACCAGGTATAGACCCATACCCGTAGATTCACCGAACCTTCGTCCATTTTCCCCAGTGTAAAAGGGTTCAAAGACTCGACGGATATTTTCTTTGGGTATCCCGACCCCCTGATCTTTTACTTCCAAAACCTTCCCCTTATCAGTCTCGTAGGCCGATACAACAACTTTTTTGTTTTCCCCTTCTGTGTATTTAACAGCATTTACCAACAACTGTTCTACTATGAACTTAAACCATTTCCGGTCGGATTTAACCGACATGTTCACATTTACTTTTACTTCAGGATAGACTTTTTTCCGAATAAAATACCTTTTTTGCTCATTGATAACTTCAACCACAATGGAATACAATGAAAAAGTTTCCACAGTGAAATCATTTTGAAAACTGTCCAGCCTTGCCATATATAGGGCCATTTTCAATCCTCTACTGATACGTTCTATCTCTTGCCGGATATTTTCTACATAAGGCTCTCCTTCATTTTCTTGGAGTATTAAATGAATTACAGATATAGGGGTTTTCATTTGATGAACCCATTGATGAATAAAGGTCAAATGTTCTTCCTGTTTTCGTTTGTACATTTGGATTTGTTCCTGGTATAGATTGTATTGTACCTGAAGCAGTCGGTTGACACCTTCCGAGACTGGCGCAGTTCCTGCTGAAGAAAGAGTATCTTCAAGTTTTGAAGGCATCCTGCTCAATTTTTCGTATAAACTTTTGTAAGAAAAATATCGGTATAACAAAAAAACTCCCAAAAGGAAGTTGCTTAAGAATATAAAGTAATAAAGATTTTCTAAGGTCTCAAATCCTCCTAGTCTTCTATAAAAAATAAATAGAAAAAGCATATTGAAAAGATATAATAATACGAATGATACATGGTCACGTAAGAAATTTTCATTAATTTTTCCTCCAGGTCATATTTAATCTGTACCCATGTCCTCTTACCGTTTCAAGGGCCTCATCAATTCCAATCACCTTAAGTTTTTTTCTAAGACGCGACACAGTTACATTTAACGTGTTTTCATCAATAAAGGCCTGATCGTCCCAAAGTTTTTCCATTAGCACATCTCGGCTTACAGCTTTTGGAGACATACGCATTAATATTTCAGCAAGCACCGCTTCCTTTTTTGTCAACACAGTTGAATTTCCGCTAAAATGTAGTTCCGGCCTTTCTGGGTACAAGGTGAGTCCTTCAATCTCTACTTTTCTTTCATCAGACGCTTCGAGAGCAAATGCACCAAAGCAGCGTCTTAACTGACTTTTTATCTTTGCAATTACTACATCGTAATAGAAAGGCTTTGTTATATAATCATCCGCACCACTCTCTATTCCCATCACCTGATCCATTTCGCCATCACGGGCGGAAATTAAAATGATAGGATTGGTTGATACCTGCCTAATCTTTCTGCACCAATAAAAACCATCGTATTTGGGCAAATTGATATCCAGTAAAACAAGATGTGGATTTATCTCAATAAATTTATCCAAAATCTTATCAAAGTCGGTAACGATAAAGGTTTTATACCCATACTTCTCAATATGTGAGCTAAGAAGTTTTGCTATAGAAGCATCATCTTCAATCAGCATTATTTTGTATTCCATACTACTGCAATCCTTCCTTTTAGCAAATTTTCCACTTATGTCTTCACTGTCTTACTTTCAATAATTTTTATAACTTATAAACGTAAAATCGGTCTCAATCAGCAAATCTCTCTATCAATGCAAAGATATAAGTCGTATTTCTTGATTTCATACTAACCTCTTTTCTAACTCCCTTTTCCCCATTTACCCATCGATCATAATAAGAATAAACAAATAAAAAATCCTTCTTTGTTATAATCCTTGGCTTCGATAGATTACTGGAAAGTATATTTTCAGCAGCTCTATCAACAAATAAACTATCTCTTTTGGCTGTCGTTCTAAACCAAAGCTCGGTTCTGGTTTGCAATTCTTCTCCTGAAGAGGAAAGTTCTGAAATAATCCTACTCCATAATGCTTCATCGCTCATTAACTTTCACCTTCCTTAAGTCTTATATATAATAGTATAAAACAAACAAGGCACCCTGCGAAATTAACGCAGGATGCCTTGTGGCATTTCCTTTTATTTTGTCCTCATATTTATTTTTTATATTCCTTCTTTCATTTCATCAGCAGCCTGATATTAATACTCAATAAACCTGTCACCAGGAATACCACAGATGCTGCACTTATCGGGACGGGACTTTTCAATATTTCCACATACAGGGCAGAGGTAGTAGAAAACCTCTTCGTTTTCATCAAGATTTTCTAATGCATCTTGAAAGAGTTTAGCATGAACCTCTTCCGCTTTCATGGCATAGGTAAAGGCCAGGAGCGCAGCTTTGTGTCCTGCGGCTTCAGCTGCTTCAGCAAACGGAGGGTACATTTCTTTAAACTCATAGGTTTCGCCTGCTATAGCATCTTTTAGATTATCCGCAGTTGAGCCAATCTTTCCTGCAATCTCAAATTGTTTTAAGGCATGTAATGTTTCAGCATCAGCTGTGGCACGGAATAATTTAGCAGCATTGTGTTTACCTTCTTTTTCAGCTTTTTCGGCATATGCTGTATATTTTCTGTTAGCTTGAGATTCCCCGGAAAAAGCTTCCATCAGATACTCAATGATTTTGTTTTCACTCACTGGCATAACCTCCTATTTTTATTTTATAGTATTACTAGCTTATTAGTTTTTCAACCGATTATCTAGGAAATCCTTCCAAGTTTAAACGTCCTAAACTTTCTTTATTAGAATTTGATCACCTTTGGCTCATCGGTAAAGGAATAGAAAATAGCTGTTGCATCCTCAAAGTAAAAAACCTCTGTATTGTCATCCTCAGCTGAATACATGCTTTTAAGCTCCGGATAATTGTCAAGCATATGCTTTTTTGCTTCTACTCTGTCATCTCTGATAAGTTTCCCTGTTACTCTAAGCCACTTTCCATCAGCAAAAGCACAGATCTCTGCTTTTGGATTTTCTTGAAGCTGCTTGGATACATCCTTTACCTTGCCTGTCTGAATATAAAGTTTGCCTTCAAAAATATCCACGGTGCCAAAGGGTCTAACTCTTGGCTGATCCCCTTCCACCGTAGCCAAATAATATACTCCGCATTTCTTTAAAAACTCATAAACCTCATGCATTTTATTTTCCCCCTATTTATATATAAAATTAAGAAGTTTCTCCTTATAATCAGCGTAAATCTTAATAAGAGCTATACGCTTGCTTCTATTATTTATAACAACCCAACAACCATCAAAAGCATTCCATCGAATGGATAATAAAAAACACACTTCACATGAAACGTTAAGCACGAACTACCTTTACTATTTGATACTTTGAAGACCTGATTTCATTACTAACTTCCTAATTAATGGGTTATACATAGCTGGGGTTTTTAAATTTTTCAACAGTAAATTTAACTTAATGTCCTTCAACATATTTTTATATCTGCCAAAATATCCCTCTATTCCATTTTCAAGGCTGTGAGCCAGGTATAAAGAAGTTTTTAATGCATAGCTTATTCCTTCTGCGGAACTTGGACTAATAGCGCCTGATGCTTCTCCAATAAGGGTTACACCATCAATTCCAATATAAAACTGCGATATCTTCTTAGGTCTATAAATATATGCACCCTCTGTTTTTACTTTATTATCAAAATTAAAGCCTAACTTTGTTAATTTTCTTTTTAATAGATTATACTTTTCTCTCGTATTATCCCCAGGTCTAACTGCCGACCCCAATAATAGATAGTTCTCTTTTGGTATTAACCAGGAATAGAAATCGGTAATTTCTTCGTCAAAAACCGCTGTATAATAAGGCATTGGATATGAACATTCAAACCATTCCTGAATGGCAATGTACTTCTCAGGAACATTTACATCTTTACTAATAAGTCTCCTCAATTTTGAATTGGCACCATCGGCCCCCACAATAATTCTTGTCTTCGCGGTTATTTCCTGTCCATTATGGATATACCTTACTTCATATCCGCCTGATACTTTAACAAAACTTTTGAAAAAAGAATTAAATTTTTTATCAACGCCATTTGGAATTAGGGAAACCAACCATCTATCAAATTTTTCTCTATCCATATTATAATAGAATCTCTGATACAGCCTTTCCAGATTATTTGTTAAGTCAATGGCTCTCACAGCAAAAAGCTGCGGATTAACCAAAATATCTTTTGGGATCCCTAACCCCAGTTTCGCGATCATTTTCTGTGCATCGGGTGCCAGCAAGCCCCCGCAGCACTTATGTATACACCGTTTGGGATTATCCTTTTCCAGATCTCGTTTGTCTATTAATAATATTTTATATTTATCACCTATTAATCGAGCGAGATTGGCCCCAGCAGGTCCTGATCCCACTATAATTATGTCATACATTAATTTAATGCACCTCTGTAATGACAATCATGAAATATTCTTCTTATCCAGAAACGTTTTCATCACTTCTATATTCCAGAATATATCTCGGTTGGTAGTTCAATGATCTACATATAGCTTCCAAAGTTTAAAACCGAATCGCTCTTGCCTTACTATTTTTTAATATCGCACACTGTAGACGGAGCAGAGAGCAAGCTGCGACAACGTATATTGATCTCCTATTCCAGCTCAACTGCTCCGGTATAAAGCTGATGGTATCTTCCACCCTTTATAATAAGTTCCTCATGAGTTCCCTGCTCTATAATTTCACCATGTTCCAATACTATAATCTGATCAGCGTTTCGGACGGTGGATAGCCTATGTGCGATAATAAATGTAGTTCTGTTCTTCATTAATTGGTCCATACCACGTTCAATGTATTTTTCAGTTCTTGTATCCACAGAACTGGTAGCCTCGTCAAGTATCAGAATAGGAGCTTTTGATATGGCAGCTCGGGCGATATTGAGAAGCTGCCGCTCACCCTGGCTCAAATCAGCACCGTCACCCTCCAATACAGTTATCATATCCCTGGGGCAGCTTTTGGATAAAGGAATGAGCACAGGCTATTTTGGCAGCGGCAACGACTTCATCATCAGTTGCATCAAGGCGTCCATACCGTATATTTTCTCTGACTGCTCCGGAAAACAAATGGGTGTCCTGCAGTACCATTGCTATGTTACTTCTTAGCGAATCCTTTTTAATATTCTTAATATTGATCCCGTCAATCAATATTTCTCCCTCTTCAATTTCATAAAACCTGTTAATTAGGTTCATAATGGTTGTCTTTCCTGCACCTGTAGATCCAACAATGGCAATTTTTTGACCGGGTTTAGCCGTTATATTGATTTTTTTCAGTACGGTCTGGCCGGGAACATAACCAAAGGTCACATTCTTCAACACTACTTCTCCTTTAATTGGCCGTGCACATTCCGCCGGGTTCGTTTCAGCACAGATTTCTATAGCATCCGGCGTATCTGCTGCTTCAGGAGATTCATCCAGTACTTCAAAAACTCGTTCCGCCCCGGCCAGTGCGGCGTAAATGGTATTCATCTGCATGGACAATTCACTGATAGGCCTTGAAAACTGTCTTGAATAGTTGGTAAATATGGTAAGACCACCGATATCAAAATTCGAGGTCAAGCACAGTATACCGCCCACCGTTGCAGATAATGCAAAACTCACCTGACTTAAATTACCCATAACTGGTCCCATAATGCCGCCAAAAAATTGTGCCTTCATTTGCTCTTTTCGCAGGTTATCGCTTAGGAAGGCAAATTCTTCCATCGTTGTTTCTTCGTGATTGAATACCTTGATTACTTTCTGGCCGGTAACAGTTTCCTCAATATATCCGTTAACTGCGCCCAGTGCCTGCTGCTGACCTATATAATATTTCCTGCTTTGTTGTCCGATCATGTTTCCTACGTAGAAAAATAAAGGTACTGTTACAATAGTAACCACTGCAAGTATCCAATTTATGACAAACATAAGTGCAACAATGCCGATCAGGGTAATAACTCCTGAAAAAATCTGCACCATGGTACTGTTGAGTATTTCTCCAACGGCATCAAGGTCATTGGTGAAACGGCTCATTGTATCGCCATGGGTATGGGTGTCATGATATTTCACAGGAAGCTTTTGAACCTTGCCAAATAAATCTTCCCTGATTTTAACCAAAGCATTCTGGGAAACTCCTATCATTATTCTCTGCTGCAGGTAAGTGCACGCAATGCCGACCAAATAGATGCCTGCCATAATAAGGATACCAATTATAAGATAACTTAACTTTTCTTCTGCAGTTCGTTCTGCAGTCACCAGATTGTTAATAATTGGGCGTAAAATATAGCTTCCGGCCAGATTGGCCAGGGTTCCGCCCAGCACAAAGGCAAAAACAAACAGGATTTTAAACTTATCTCTTCCGATATAAGCAAGCAACCTGTTAATTGTAGCTGTTGCGTTTTTCGGTTTGCCTCCGCCTATGCCGCTCCGTGGGCCTCCACGCCCGCCAAAACCTCCATGTCTCCTTCCACCGGGACCACCCGGTTTCATTCCTCCAGGACCGGCAGCGGCATTTATATTCCCATATCTGCGTAGTAATGTTTCTTTTCTTTTTTCACTCAGACGGCTCATGATGCTTTCACCTGCTGCTTATCCATCTGTGAGTAATAAATCTCGGAGTATGTTTCACAGGTTTTCATTAATTCCTCGTGCTTACCTATGCCAGCAATTTTTCCGTCATCAAGAACCACAATCTTATCCGCATCAATTACTGAAGAAATTCTTTGGGCAATGATAATTTTGGTTGTACCTTTCAACTCATTCCTAAGGCTTTTCCTTATCTTTGCTTCGGTTGCAGTATCAACTGCGCTGGTACTGTCATCCAGTATTAAAATCTTTGGTTTTTTAAGCAGTGCTCTGGCAATGCATAGTCTCTGCTTCTGCCCGCCGGATAAATATACACCGCCCTGTCCCAGCTCCGTATAATACCCCTTTTCAAATGAAGTGATAAATCCATGGGCCTGGGCAATTTGTGCATATTTATATACCTCTTCTTCACTGGCATTTTCGTCTCCCCATTTGAGGTTCTCAATTATGGTACCGGAAAACAGTACATTTTTCTGGAGCACGATGCCGACACCGTTGCGCAGGTTCTTCAGGGAATAATCTTTAACGTTAACATCATCTACCAGTACTTCGCCCCGGTCCACATCATATAATCTTGGAATCAGCTGCACCAGGGTTGATTTGCCGCTGCCCGTTGGACCGATAATGCCAACCGTCTCGCCCGGATTGATCACAAGGTTGATATTCTCCAAAACCCATTTTTCACTGTTCTTGTAGTATTTAAAGAAGACATCTTTAAATTCGATTTTTCCGAATTGAACTGTTTTATCCTTATATAGAGCATTCTTATCAGTTAGATCGATTTCGGTATTAAAAACCTCATTTATACGTTTTGCAGATGCAAAGGCTCTGGAACCGTGCAGAATAATCATGGAAACCATCATCAGTGATATGAGAATTTGGACAACGTAATTTACAAAGGCAATGAGAACACCGGAGGTCATATTGCCTACAATAATCTGCTTTCCGCCAAACCATACCACAGCCAAAGTTGTAACATTCATTGCCATGAACATAACGGGCATAGTGAAAATAACAACTTTCATTGCACTCAGTGCGCTTTCTTTCAAGTCAAAATTAGCTTTTTTAAATTTTTCTTCTTCATATTGTTCTCTGACAAATGATTTTACCACCCTGATATTGGTTAAGTTTTCCTGAGTGGTGGTATTCAATACGTCCAGCTTCTGCTGCATGGCGGTGAAACGGGGAAAAGCAACTTTCAAAATAATGTAGATTGCAAGGGATAACAAAGGTATTACGCACAGAATTACCATTGCCAGCCTTGCATTTAGTACAAAGGCCATTATAAGCGCACCGATAAGCATACCCGGCGCCCTTAAGGCCAATCTCAACATTATCTGGATCATGTGTTGCATCTGGGTAACATCATTGGTTAACCGTGTAATCAAAGAACCGGTACTGTATTGATCTATATTGTTAAAAGAAAACTTCTGAATTTGATTAAACAGATCTTTTCTCAAATCGTTGGCAAAGCCTGTGGATGCCTTAATGGCAAAATAAGCTCCTCCTACACCACCGGCCATCATGATCAGTGCTGTGATTACCATGGTTATTCCCATTGTGATGATATAAGCAGTGCCTCTGTCTCCCAGTATTCCGCTATCAATGATCATGCTTAATAACAGAGGCATAACCACTTCACCGATAACCTCTACAATCATAAGAATCGGCCCTATGATAAATGCAGGTAAGTATGGCTTTACATATTTACAATAACGCCTCATTCCGTTATATCCTTTCTTTTGTAATTTGATTTCATCTTCTATCCTGGTTATATTAGCATCCAGCTTTTACAGTAAATAAACAAAGTGTGCTTATCTTTTTTCGTAAATTACTTTACTGATTTTAATTTATATAATAATTATCACGCCAAATATTAACCAGTTAACTTTTTAAACTAGCATTTTATTTTAATAATGTCAACTGTTGTTTTTACCCCATGATGTTTCAAATATTTTTGTTTTTCTTTTTAGACAAAATAAAAAGCTGCGGGTTAAAAAGGTTTCTCTTCTCTAACCGGCAGCAATCTTATTACAAGAAAAAAGTCTATAAACTCAGCGATCCAATCCCTCTTATCTTGACGGAAAGCGTTTATAAAAAGGGCCTTGCATCCTTTCCAGGAGACAAGGCCAGCAAATCACAGCAAGTTTTATCGGGGATCGTATCCAACTACCGTCCAAATACCCGTTTCGTCATGCCGAACAAGCCTCTTTAGATATACCCGCTCAATGGGCCCTTCTTTTACCTCTACAACCGCTTCTACGGAATCGTTTGTTACCAATTCAAATGAAGGAATTTCTATTTGGGGCTCTCCTTGAATTCCTTCAGGAGTTACTTTTAAATTGACAAAAGTAAGGGCTACATGCACAGGATCAAGCTGCCAGGGGCTGCTACCACTGTCTACCTGTTTTTGATTAGCTTTAACAATTTCCATATCTACCGGTACCTTAACCTTAGCCTTGCCTGCCAGATCTTGATTTGCATCGGGAATGCTAAGGTCTGCCGCAATCTCTCTGGCCAGTTCCAATCTTTTTGCTCCTTCAACCCGAATCTCTAATCCATCCTGCCTCCACCTCAGCCGCTCATACCATATTTCAAGGGGGCCACCTGCAGCACTGCCAAGGGAAGCATTGGGCTCAAGTTTAAACTCTCCCGATGCTTTTGATTCCACAATGGTGGTGTCTCCGTAATCCAAGACAATTCTATCTTGAAAAGCCAAGATGCGTATCGGTGCTTGCTTCGGAAGCAAAGGGATAAATCCGCTAAGTGCCGCTGCCTCTTCAATGGTAGCCACCAGCTGGCCCGAGTCCTCTTCCACTACCCTATATCCTTCAGGCACCCGGTAAGCAAATATTTCGGGAGAAATCCCGATATTTGGCTCAAAACTTACAAAAGTATATGTGGTTTGTAGTGCTTTCTGCATGGCCGTTTGCAGCTGAATGGGTAAATTGGTTTCCTTATCGACCCATAAATAGTATTTCTCTCCTCCCGGTGGCGAAATAGCAAGTTTTATAGCCTCACGTCCGGCAATCATCTCCGTTTTAACAACGGTGTGCGGATATTGTTTTGCCCGCTTTGCCTCATCCTGTAAGTCAAAACCGTTCCTTGTAGGGTCCGGCAACAGCGGTAAGATGACCACTTCTCTGTCTTCGTGATTAATCTGCCACTTTCGCTGTCCGTTGCTTACAGTCAGAGTGCCATCGTCTTGCTTTACGGCATATTTGTCGCCTTCGTACCAAAGCTCCACCCGGCGTACCAGCCATTCCTCACCTGCTGCATTCCTTGTTCGTATCTCCAGGATACCATGATAGTTATTCAGTTTGGCCACTGCCTTTTCCATGGCATAAACCACATCCTGTTCGAATATGCCCAGGGAATTTACCAAAACAAACACCAGCAGACAAACCGCCACCGCCGTTATGGGAAGTAATGTCTTTAGAATAGATTTAGACGGGGATTTACCCGGTTTACTAAAAGCCCCTCGCTTATCTTTTTGAATTTCACAGGCTACAACCTGGGCCAATCTTTTGGGATAACCCTCATCCGGCAGGCTGGGTTCCCTCAAAGTGCGGACCTTGTGTACCGTTTCTATCAGCTTTCCCAATTCCTGGTCTTTTTCAGCTGCCCCAGATTCAGGCTCACGTTCGTTATTTAATGCATCTATATAGTCAGAAAGTCGTTCTTCAATATTTCTATTACTCACCGCTCTCCCTCCTTTTGGGGTTTGATTGTCCCTTTTGTGCGCTTTCATCCAATATCTTGGCCAAAGCTTTCAAGGCCCTATATTGGGCAGTTCGGATCGCTCCTTCCGTCTTCCCCAGCAGCTTTGCCGTTTCGGCCACCGTGTAGCCTTTGATAATTCTCAAATCAATAATTGCCTTCTGTTCCTGGCTGAGTTTTGCCAGTGCGCTTTCCAGCAGCAGGCGTTGTGCTATATCATTTTGTTCATCGCCACGGGCCACATCTTCCGGATTTATTTCCTGGAAATTAATCGATACCCGGGACCGGTTCTTTTGCCGCCACCTGTCCCGTATCAAATTAAGCGATACAGTCTTCATAAAAGATAGAAAATTATCTATTGGAAATGTGCTTTCTTGAAGGTATTTTAAGCTTTTGATATAGGCTTCCTGGGTAATGTCCTCTGCCTCCTCTCGGTTTTGCACTTTGTTGTAGATGAAAAGATAAAGGGGTTTCCAAGTAGCAAGGCATATCTCTTCTATTGCGTCCTGGTCACCTTCTATAGCCCTTTCATACATATCCGCAGTTAACACAAGTACTGCACCTTCTTTCTTTCCGGCCGGTTTTTTATCTTTCATAAGTATAAACGAAATTGACACCTGAAATGTCACATGTATTTTTAACTGTAAATCGTAAAATAGAATTGACCCTAAAGATTGAGTGCGGATAAAAAAAAGAACCCTCTTTCGCAAGAGGTTCTTTTTATAATAATCATTCTATTGTCTTGCAAAGTGCTTAAAATTAAGGACTTCTATAAACCCATGTGACGTATTACCGCTAAATACTCTACATGGGTCGTGTGAAGTAACATTTTTAAAGGTTGCGCTTCCTTGGTTTCATAGATTTTTTATAGTCTTTACACGACGGGTTCAAGACAATTAAAAAAATAATTCTTGCTCGAGTCGTACTAATATACTCTTATCTTACCAGCTGGAAGTTTTTGAATCTCCAGCCGTTATCCGTAAGCTCTAATAAGTAGTCGTACTGCTCGTAATCTATTACGTTTCTTTTATCGGGATCATCATAGATTTCCACTTTGACCATAAGCTTTATTTGATTATCCGATACCCTGGACAACTCATAGGATTCTTCACCTTTGAAAATGTCGGTCCCCCTGTCTGCAGGAAGAACATACAGCTTGCCGTCACGTTCCACATAACGATTGGATGAAGCAGCCATCAAACCTTCTGTTATATTTTCTGTGAAAAACTCGTTAAGATAATCAGCAAGGACTTTTTTTGAAGTGATTCCCGGTTGAACAACCTCGTAGTATTTTTCACCGTTGATTTCTATATATTTTTCGGAGTCAAAGGGTATGGTTGTCAGATCAAACCAGCCATACGCTTCTTTTGCTTTATTGTATAGATCCATAATTTCCTCGTCCGTCAGCTCCGTCATGGTTGGTGTTGTACAGGCAACTAAAATAATAACTAAAAATGCGACGACCATAGCGATTATCAATATTTTATTGTTTTTATTTACCTCCCTACTACTCAATGGAATTAGCCTCCTCAAAAAACACTATATAAACATTATATAATTGTATAAAATAAAAATACCGCCAATTAAGAAGGATTTCCTTCTCAACCGGCGATTTTTATTATTATCTCAGAGATTTTTTTATATTTCTAGACCTGACCTAAACTCTACCTCTACGAAAACGGAAATCAGACCTAAAAATCGGTTATTCGATGCCTAACACAGCTTTCCATTCGTCTTCTTTAAATCCCACCAGTACAATACTATCATCAATGAGAATAGGACGCTTTACAATCATTCCATCCGAAGCCAGCAGTTTATACTGTTCATCCTCGCTCATGTTAGGGAGCTTGTCCTTCAACTTCAGTTGCCTATACAGTTGTCCGCTGGTATTGAAAAATTTTTTCAGCGGCAGACCGCTCCTTTTATGCCAATCTTTTAATTCTTCGACTGTCGGATTATTTTTCTGAATATCCCTTTCCTCAAAGGCAACGCCCTTTGCTTCCAGCCATTTCTTAGCCTTCCGGCAAGTAGTGCACTTCGGATAACATAAGAATATCATAATAAACCTCCTTTCTATTTTTCGGCTACATCCTACTTTGCATATTTTGTTTCTTACACCTCAATCCAGTAGCCACTGATAAAGTTTAATGGTGTGCAGAAATAAATTATTCAACCCAATATTTGCTCTGAAGCATTATATTTTTCCATATACCACCTACTATTAAGCTCATTATAACAGAAAAATTTGCAATCGTAATTATAATTAAAAATTTATAAACATTGCTGCAAATAATTTCCTTATTTTTCAACTGTATTTTCCATGTGTCAAGTATTAAGATTTAAGAAAGAATGGAAGCATACAGAGGAACTTGAAAGCGGTACAACCGCGATGCTGAGACTTCCACAGAAGTCTGATTTTAACAACTTTGAAACAAGTTTGAGTAGGTATGAAACACGAAGCTGCTATGCTATATATCCGGCAAGACACGACGAGGAACTACTCAAAAGGAGGAGATTTTATGAAAAGAAAATTTATAGTAATGCTGTTACTTTTTGCATTGATATTTACATCAACGGCCTGCACATCTTTGCAACAGAATTCAGGAAAAGGCAACGGTAAACCCTCTCAGAACACAGGTAAGTTGGACAACAAGAATACAAATAAGGGTACGCGGAACAATGACCTTAATGACAAAGACAATATGCCCCGGGCAAACACCGAGGAGTATATAAAAAGCATAATCGAAAAGAGATCCTTCGACGTGCTGACTGCAATAAAGAACTATGACATGGAAAAACTTGCAGATGCAGTCCATCCTGATAAGGGAATTCGCTTCTCACCATACGGATATGTTGATGTTAACAACGATCTTGTGTTTACTGCAGAGAAAGTGAAAAACCTGGCTGTCGACTCCAAGAAATATTTTTGGGGACATTACGATGGCTCAGGTGAACCTATAATACTCAACTTCTCTGACTATTATAAAAAGTTCATATACGATGTAGACTTTGTTAATGCTGAGCAAGTAGGCTACAACAAAACCCTGGGCCATGGAAATTCCCTGAACAACAACTTCGAAGTTTATAAAAATTCCATCATCGTTGAATATTACTTTTCCGGTTTTGATCCCCAATATGAAGGTATGGACTGGAAAAGCTTAAGGCTCGTATTTGAAAAGAAAAATGACACCTGGTATCTTGTGGGAATCATTCATGATCAGTGGACAAGTTAATCCTGCACCTGCTACCTCATTTAAATGGACTTTGGAAATACTCCAAAGTCCTTTGTGGTAGCAATTGACTTTATGAATTTCTTATAAAAACCGCTGTGCATAATTCTTATTTAAAATATCCTTCAGAGCGTCATAGGGCACTTTATATTCCACAATTCCTTTGGCATAAGGGGCAATTTCATAGGGATTAAAATAAAAAACAATAGCTTCATCCGTCAGGTAAAACTTTAAGTCATCAGATGCTTTAAAATCCTCTAATGCTTCAGCAAATAAATCATCCTTGTCATTGGTCATCTGTTTTAAAAGTTCGTCAGTTAAGACTTTTTTAAATGCATCCGAATCCGCAAAGAATTCATTGAGAAGCAGTTCTTTTTCATTCACCAAATCCAAATTGACTGTTTTTTTATAGCTGTTTCCATGGGCTCCGCCGGTGTATTGATAATATGTAACCGATATACTCATTGTCTTATTATCATTAATCCGGGCTTCGTATTCGATATAAACACTTCCAGTACGCAGAGGCCAGCCTTGTTCCTTGGATTCTTCAATAACTTCCCTGGTTATTTTTTCAGTTTCTTTTTTAAAATCCATTGCTTCTTTCTCAAACGCCTGATTGAGCCGGTCCATTACCTCGGGATTTTTCATTCCTTCGATGACGGGAATCTTGATATTAACATCCACATATTCATCTTTATATTTGATAGCCTTGGTATAAATTTTGATGCCGTTCTTTTCAACAAAATCCCTATCCTCGTCCCCGATTTCCACCGTATTGGTTTTTGCATCCCATTTTACTTCTTTCCCCAACGATTCAGCTACAGTCCTGATGGGGACATAGGTAGTACCCTCGTATAAGATATTATCGTCCAGGATGGTTTGACCATCCACTACCAGGTTGATGCCATTAATTACAACCTGAATAGACTTTTTATACCTCCATCGGCAGCATATACAGTACCTCCCGTCAGAATGAGAACAGCCATTGCTGCAGCAATGATAGGCCTGATTTTACTTTTCATACACAAATCCTCCTTTTTTTAACATTATTTGTTTCATTTTATCACACTTGTAAAAAACTTAAACAGAATCAAAAGGCTGCAGATTTATTTGATTTTGAAACGTTAACACGCCACATTTTATCGATAGTTAGGTTAAATAGAAATTTCTGCATTACAAACTGTAATTTTCTTTCCAAAAAAAATACCTCCAGGCAAACAATCCTATTTTTATTAATCAGACTGTCCGCTTTGGAGGTATTATTTTACTTTTCCAAGTTTTAATATTTATTCGCCGGCCTATAATTAAACTACACCTTGCTGCATCATAGCTTCAGCGACTTTTTTAAAGCCTGCAATATTCGCTCCCACAACAAAGTTGTCTTCATGCCCAACTTCCTTTGCCACATTGGCGATGTTGTTATATATGTTAATCATAATTTCTTTGAGCTTTTGATCTACTTCCTCAAAGGTCCATGAAGTTCGCATCGCGTTCTGGCTCATTTCCAGAGCAGACACCGCAACACCGCCAGCATTTGCCGCTTTTCCGGGTACATATAATACCTTGTTTTCCAAAAATACTTTAACTGCCTCTGATGTAGACGGCATATTTGCACCCTCGCAAACAGCAAAGCATCCGTTTTTCACCAGCTCTTTTGCATCGTCGCCGTCCAGTTCATTCTGGGTCGCGCATGGAAGAGCTATGTCGCATTTAATACCCCAAATACCTTTGCTGCCTTCGGTATAAACCGCGTTCTTACGGTAATCGGTATACTCATAAATCCTACCGCGTTTTACCAGTTTTATCTCTTTGACAGCGTCGATATCAATGCCGTCGGCATCATAAACGAATCCGTTGGAATCAGATAAGGCAACTACTTTCCCACCTAATTGCTGGACTTTTTCGGCGGCATGTATGGCAACATTACCCGAGCCTGATACAACAACAGTTTTATTTTCAATGGAGTCTCCATGCTGGCGGAGCATTTCTTCTGTCAGATATACCAGTCCATAACCCGTAGCTTCTGTCCGGCCAAGGGATCCGCCGTATGTCAATCCTTTTCCTGTAAAAACGCTGTCATAGGAATTGACTATACGTTTATACTGCCCGTAAAGGAATCCAATTTCGCGTTTGCCAACACCGATGTCTCCGGCAGGGACATCAACATTCTCTCCAATATGACGATATAACTCTGTCATGAAACTCTGGCAGAAAGCCATTATTTCCCGTTCTGACTTACCTTTCGGATCAAAATTGGCCCCACCTTTTCCTCCACCGATGGGCAATCCTGTTAGTGAATTTTTTAAAACCTGTTCAAAAGATAAAAACTTCATAATACTTAGATTGACACTTGGATGAAAACGTATGCCTCCTTTATACGGACCAATGGCACTATTAAATTGAACCCGATAGCCTTTATTTACATGTACTTTTCCAGAATCATCAACCCAAGGAACCCGAAAGATAATTATACGCTCGGGCTCACACAGCCTCTCGAGAATACCTGCCTTTTCATATTCTGGATTCGCATCCACATAGGGTTGCAGTGAGGTGAGTGTCTCGGTAACAGCCTGATGAAATTCCGGCTCATTTGGATTTCGTTTGATAACTTGTTCCAGCACTCTCATTGTGTAAGACATGGTCTTACCCTCCCCAAATATAAAAGTTGCCATACTAATCAGGATAAACAACAGAGATATTTATTAAGCCAGTATATCAGTTTTTTTACACTGTTGTCAAATAAAACCATTTTTGAGCTTTCGTAATATACGTTTTAGCTTCGGACTCAGTTGACAAAAAAAGTGAGTTGTAACGCATCTGGCCTTATTAAATAACCTTAAATTCAGGATCAGGGAAAATCATTAAACCAAACGGCGAATAAGTTCTTCCTGGGATCCATAAAGCATATCGATGGGTGGAAGATGCAGCATAGTATATGCTCCCGGTGCCTGCTTAATGACAGCCCTTGCAGCGGAAACCATCATTTGTGCAGTCATAGCAGGGTTGTCTATGTTCATTTCAAAGCTGAAAAGCTGATTATGGGTTGTTCCTGACACACCTTTTCGCTTGATGCTCACACTGTGTCCCCTATCGATCAAAGATTCTAGGTCTGCAACCTGTACAACATGGGTTTCATCATTAACAAAATATGGGTCAGCTTTTATTTGCGCTGATACTGTATTGAAATCTGCACCGTCTTCCAGAACAACATAAACCATACGACGGTGTAAACCTGCGCCTACTGGTATTGTGATAGATAACGCATCCTTCACGCCAGCAATCTTTCTAACAGCCACACTATGCCCCATACTCATACCAGGTCCAAAATTGGTATATGTAATTCCTTTAGGAGCCGCCGCTTCCAGTAGGGCCCGTATGGCTGAATCAATTCCCGGGTCAAATCCCGTGGAAATCACACACGTACTCCTGCCCTTTTTCGCTGCCGCATCAAGTCGTGTGAACAGAGCATATATTTCGCTATGAATATCAAAGCAATCCACAGTTGAAATACCTTTTAAGAGAATTTCCTCCGCAACATCAGGCACATTTCGACTTGGTATACACAAAATAACAACTTGTACATCACTTAATTCGTCTACACTGCGCACAATGGGAATATTCCCAAGGGCACCTTTTTCAAGGCTGCGACTGATAACTCCCACAAGTTCAAAATCAGGGGCTTCGTTAATAGCCTCAATTGCTGCCTTGCCAATATTCCCATAACCCATTACCGCCGCTTTAATCAAATTTCCTCACCTCACAAATACTTATTATTTAAATAAATTATCGACACTTCGAGTTTCCGTTTTATTTCGAAGAGCAACATTTCAGACCTTTACGAAACTTATTATCTGTTCATAAGACACACCACCTCTACGTGATATGTATTAAATTTTTTGAAGGAATTTTTCTATTTATACATTTCCTAACCTCATTTTTTATACCTCATTTATGCCATTAGTATCAATTAAGACTAAAAAACCGGTTATCGTAAACCATAGGGACGGTTCTTCTGGCCTTTTTCACAACACTTAACCACGAGAACAGTCCCCTTGGTTTACATAGACTCCATCAAATTTTTTATTTGATGCTTTGATTCTTTTAGGAAGGAGATAAGAATAAACGTGAAACTAATCACGACCGCAAGAAACGTCCCCCTGGTTCTATAAGCTCGAAAGTAAATCTTGTATTTAGATTTATTCAAGGAAATTTTTCAAACGGCGGATATGCCCAAAAATTTCCCGGTATTCTGTCTCTAAAAGCTCTGGATCATCATTCTTGGAGGGCATAGAGATTTTACTTATTACCTCCGTTAAACGAGTTTCTAATAGTAAGATTTCTTCCTCAATCTGCTCTTTTTTCCTGTCTCTAACTTCAGTCCTACTAGCCATAAATTCTTCATAGCTACCCTTGAAAGCTTTAATCTTGTGGTCTTCGATGGTCATGATCTGATTAGCTACCGAATTTATAAAGCGCCGATCATGAGAGACAAAGAGCAGGGAGTGTTCATACTCCCGCAGAACTTCTTCCACCACTTCCAGAGAGTTTAGATCCAGATA
>JAAYIF010000026.1 GCA_012523575.1 Clostridia bacterium | reverse complement strand
TGCGTCTCCTTCATCATCGTTAGAATATATTTTAAGCGATAGTATATATTAATGCGCCAAAGCGTGTCAAGGGTTTACAGCAAAAGGTTGTAATTAATTTTAATATTAATTTTTATAGCTTTCCGTCAGCAATAATATTTCTCAAATCATTAATTGGGGCTTCCACAATAAAAGTTTTATCATATATAGCCTTAAGCACCGCAGCGCACCTTCCCTCTTCATCCGCTTTAAAATCCATAATGCAGAAAATAATACCATCATCACAGGATTTTCTTACCACCAAATCTCCCACCTTAAAAAGGGTCATATGAAAACACCTCCTTCATTACCAATTTATGCCTTGAAGGAGGTGAAAGTTTTCAGTATTTTTAACAATTCAGAAAAAGTGAGCTGCCCCTTCCTTAAGGGTCAGTGCCGCTGATGGTTAAAATCATTAATCTGAAGCAGAAGGGTGCCTATAAATATGAGCGCCGCCCCCGCCCCCTGCATCAGAGAAATATTTTCGCCCAAAAATATGTGGGCCATGACAACGGCAAAGGGAAGCTCCACCGTACTTACTATGGAGGCCTTGGAAGCCCCTATGAGGTTTATGCCCGCATACAGCAGAAAGGGTGGAAGAAAGCTGGCTGCCACTGCTGCCGCAAAAACAAATTTTAACACCTGGGGGTTCTGCATCAGAAGAACAAGATCCAGGGGATTCTGAAACAGCATAAGGACCAGGGCAGAAAAGGTGGTGACATAAAGGGAAAGGGTAAGGGGACTTGCCCCTTTCAACAAATGCTGGCTGTAAAGGTTGTTTACAGCACACCCCAAGGCGGCGCCCAATGCCCAAAGAATCCCCCCCAAAGACCATTCTGCATGCTTAATGTTTAAAATATCCAAGGTTAAAAGGGAACCCCCCAGAGCAGCTCCAAGGGTTATGACCTGCATGGGGCCTATCCTTTCCCTAAAAATAAGTGCCGCCAGCAGAACAACATATGCGGGAAAAGTAAACAAAAGCATGGTTGCCAGCCCCGCCTCAAGGTGCTCCAGAGCATAATAGAAAAGAAGGGTTGTAACGCAGTTTAAAGCACCCAGGAAAAACAAATGCAAGAGCAGTCCCTTTGGAAAAGCGGCAGTGCCCCTTTTAATTAAAGCCAGCAACCAAAAAAGTGACACGGCTATTAAGTACTGGGCCATCAGAAGCTCCTTGGGAGATATATTGAAATTATAAACCTTCTTTACAATAATGGAGTTTAAGCCTAGAAAAAATGCCGCAGCACCCACTAAGGCATATCCAACCCAAAAGGGCAACCACTGCACCCCCTTTAATGAGGACAAAAAAGAAAGCGCAGCCCATCAGCAGCCGCACTGCTCAAGATCTTTCTTTTTTCCCCCATAGGTCCTTACCTCAAAATAAACCCCCAATTCCTCCGCTATCCTCCGGCATTCTTTCACATCTATCTGGGGAATATCCACCACCGTGATCTTTACCCTGGGTATATACTTTTTGCTTTCCCTTATAAATTCCAAAAGATATTCATAGCTTTCCGCCCCAAACTGGGGACGGCATATTCTGTAATATTTCTGAGCATTTTCTGCGTTGAGGCTTATGGAAACAGCATCCACAAGTCCCCGAAGCTCCGGCAGGACATTCCTGCCGTGATAAAGATTGGCCAGACCGTTGGTATTAACCCGAACCCATGCCCCCTTTTCCTTCAACCACGAAGAAACCTCCTTTACCACATCCAGGCGAATCAGAGGCTCCCCGTAGCCGCAAAAAACGACCTCCCGGTAAGGGGAGGGATCGCCTATTGCCTCTATTACCTCTTCCGCGGTGGGCTCCTTTTCAAGCCACAGGTTGTAGCCCGCCACCCCCGGCGCATAATTTCTTACACAGAAGCAGCATCGGTTGGTGCATCGGTTGGTAATATTGAGATACAGACTTCCCTCTATAGAGTAAGCAATCAAAGCAAAACACCTCAGCAGCCGGCGCAGGTACTGCAGCTTAAGCGGGAGCAGCTTCCGCCGGAAGGGGCAGAAACTCCGCTCCTGCCACCCGAAACCTTATAATTAAAAGCAGTGAATAACTGCTTTAAATTTCCTTTTCCGCACCGGGGGCATTTTACCTTATCCTTTTCCGAAAGGGAAACAAAACGGGAAAACCTGTGTTCACAGTCACTGCAGCAAAAATCATAGGTAGGCATTCTACCAACCCCCTCCGTTAAGAAAGTATATCATATCTTTCAAACCAGCTGTATTCTTCTTCACTAAGCACCCTTTTTATAAAAAGACCGGTTTTTTCGGAAAGCTTAACCTCCCTTATTATTTTTACCTTCCCATTTTCCGCTTCAAAAACCCGGACATCGGGCCTGTAGGGAAAGCCTTTGGGAGTTCCTATCACCACACCAATTTCGCCGGTGTTTAATTCCACAATGGTTCCTATGGGATATGCAGCGATATTTTCCTGAAAAGCCTTTACAAACTTTATATCATAATGAAAATTTCCGCTTCCGTTTATCATCTCAAAGGCCTCATGGGGCAGATAACTTTTTCTGTAAACCCTGTCGGAAGTGAGGGCGTCGTAAACATCCACTATTCCCGCAATCTGTGCATATTCATGGATTTCCTTCCCCTTAAGCCCCCTGGGATAGCCCTCACCATTATACCTCTCATGATGCTCATAGGCAACTAAAGCAGAAGGAGCAGGAATATCCTGCTTCTTTAAAATTTCATACCCATATATGCAGTGCTTTTTTACTTCCTCATATTCTTCGTTGGTAAGCTTTCCCGGCTTCTTCAGGATTTTCTCCGGTACTTTAATTTTACCCAAATCGTGAAGCAGCGCCCCAACACCCAAACTAAACAAACTGCTGCGGGGATATCCCAGGGAAACCCCTGTCAAAAGGGATAATATGCATACATTAACGGAATGGGCATAGGTATAATCATCATAGGCCCTGATATCCAGCAGATTGACCAAATGGTCCTTCTTTCCCAATATTTCATCAATGAGTGTCTCTACAGAATTTTCCACAACCCTTACAGGCATCTTGGGTAAAGCTCCATTTTTCTGCGTTGAGTTTGCTTTAGTATAAATTTTTTTGAGATTTTTCTGTATCTGCACCCTGGTTTCCGACCTTACCACTTCAACCACTTCCACACCCTCAAGCAGGGGATCGTCAATATATACCGCGGGAATACCAAGACGCTTAATGCTCTGTATAATTTTATTGGTAAGCTGCACTCCCGAATTAATGAGCAACAGACTATTGCTGTCATATATGGGTTTTGCCACCACCATTCCAGGCTTTAAAAAATATACCGATACTTTCCTCATCCTATGCACCTTCCACCCTATTTGAAAAAAAGGAATAGCACATTTTACATTATTCTACATATTTATACAAAATCCTTTTAAAAGTCGCCGTAAATCACTTTTTTCTACGCTTCCGGAAGCTCCTGCTCCGGAAAAGTAAGAATATAGGCCTTTCCCCTTCACTTTGCGAATTTATTGGTTTATGTTTCCTGATGTGATAAAATTAAACTATCCGTAAAAAAACCTGCTTCTAAAAGGGGGAGAATATTTATGAAAAAAGACTTATTTTTATTAATTCTGGCGGGATTGCTGCTTTTAACCGGTGCCGTTGCATGGGCACAGGATATTGCTCCGCCTGAGGGTTCCCAAGCCAAAGATTTGCCTATTATCAACACATTTAAAGATATCCAGGGGCATTGGGCAGAAAAAGACATAGTAGAAATGTATAATCTGGGTATCCTCCAGGACGTTGAGGGTATTACCCCGGAAAAGTTTGGACCAAAAGAAATAGTTACGGGAAAGGAACTCATTTCATCTTTGGAAAATCTTTTTGAACGCAAGCTGGGAAAGGAAAACAATAAAACGGGGGAACTGATAAGCATATTTGAAGACCCTGATAAACCTGCAGTAAGAATGAACGCTGCCCGGGCTATAGAGCAAGCCTTTATAATAAACGAACTTTCCGTCATTACCACTGAAATATTCCCCATTTATGATGATACCGCAAATCTAGCACCTGAAGAAACTTCGGCCTTATCCTTCGTTTTTAATGCGGGCATTATGAAAGGGAGGGCCCCAAAAATTTTTGCTCCCAATGAGCCCATTACCAGGGCTGAGCTGGCCTCAATTTTAAGCAGAACTTCTATAGTTCTGGAATTAGCCGAACCCATAGAAGAAATAAACACCGAGGACTCCCAGTAATTAGGTCATGAATCAATTAGGCCGGCGCGCATATACTGTGCGCGCCGGCCTATACCAGCGTTCGTTCCGGAGTGGGCAAATTGCAGCGGGGACCCTTTGTCAGCAAACAAAAACGGCCGCGACGGCCGTTTTGTACCTTTTATAAATTGTTAAATTTAAATTTATCTAAGGTACTCCGAAGCAGTGGGGGGATAGAAAAACCATACAATGTTGTCGTTGATGTAAAAGCCCTTGTGGTCCCTGCACAAAGCGGCAGAAATTATATCCCCAGGCTTTATGTAGCGGGCTATAAGCCCCTCAAACCTCACTATGTAGGCAGAATTGCTGTCCAGATCCCGAAGGGCGGCCTTATCCCTGAAGGTATGGATTACCTTAAACCATCCCTCGGAAACCTCGGTATGCTCCAAATCCCCCTCAAACCAGAAAACATCATCCACTGCCCTCTTTTCCGCCACTTCCCTTTCCCACATCAATACCCTTTCCACATTGTTTTTGAGTATGCGGCTTTCCTCCTGCTTCCATGCAGTGTGGTATTCTGCCAGCCCTTTCTTATCCAACCACAGGCAGAACTTCTTAAGAGTAGCAAAAAGACCCCGCATACCGCTTAAGGAACAGCCTATATACTGCCGCAGATACCACCAGCTGAAAAATTCCTCCATATGCTTCCACGACAGCATTCTTAAGTCCCCTGGACCGTATCTTTCAAAATACAGCTTAAACAGGGCAAGGTCATTTCCATACCTTTTTAAGGTATTTTCCTTGACCAGCCCCGAATATTCCCTTAAAAATTCCGTAATATATTCAGCAAATTGGTCATGCTTTTCCATTGTTCCCCCTGCACTGCTAAAAAACTTAAATATTTCTATTTATTATTTACCAAATCTAAAATTTTTCCTTCTTTTAAATATCAAAAATCCACCTTTTTATCCCCGGAGGCATCCTGCTCCGGCGCTGGCATCACTACAATAAAAGTACCAAGGGGGTATAAGTTCTGCTTATACCCCCTTTAATTATACCAATTACCACCATCCTGCCAAACTGATTTATAATTATTAATAGAAAGAGCCCGGTTAAACTAAAATTGAAAGGGGTTATGAACCATGGCAAGAGCAGTATCTACAACCCAAACGGAAAGCATTTTTGACAAGTATACCAAACTATTGCCCGGAATTTCCCTCTGCCTCATCATTGGGATAATATCATACTTTCTGGGCAAGGAATTTCCTCTTATCGGAGGGGCTGTGTTTGGAATAGTCATAGGTATTGCATTGAAAAACACCATGCAAATACCCGCATCCATGGAGGCAGGAATAAATTTCACAGCCAAAAAGATTTTAAAGGGAGCTATAATTGTGCTGGGAGCGGGTTTAAGCCTGGGACAGGTGTGGAAAACGGGCATGGAATCCCTGTCTGTCATGCTCTGCACCTTAACAGCCGCATATATCGCCGCTTTTATTTTCAGCAAGCCCCTTCGGGTGCCTGAAAACTTAACGCACCTGATAGGTACGGGTACAGCCATCTGCGGAGCTTCAGCCGTAGCTGCTTTAGCACCCGTTATAGAAGCCGAAGATTCAGAAATAGCCTATTCCATTTCCACGGTATTCTTCTTCAACATCCTTGCAGTGCTCATATTCCCCACTTTGGGTCACGTACTGGGGCTCAACGATTACGCCTTCGGTCTCTGGTCAGGCACGGCGGTAAACGATACTTCATCGGCAGTGGCCGCAGGCTATATATTCAGCGACAAAGCAGGGGAGTACGCCACCATAGTTAAGCTTACGAGAACCACCATGATCATTCCCATCTGCTTGATCTATGCAGCTTACATAGCTTCTAAAAAGAGAGCCCAAGCAAAGCAGTCGGGAACCAATTTTTCCATGGCAAAGCTTTTCCCCTGGTTCATCTTTGGTTTTCTTGGGGCTTCCCTTCTCAACACCGCAGGCCTGTTCAACGAAGCCGTTGTTGCCGGCGCCAACTGGCTTGGAAAGTTCATGATCATAATGGCCCTGGCAGCGGTGGGGCTGCAGGCGGACATAAAACAAATGATTAAAACCGGTTTTCGCCCCATTGCCTTAGGAATGATCGTTTGGTTCGTGGTTTCAGTGGTAAGCCTCCTGGTTCAGCACTTCGTCTTAGGCCACCTGTAAGGGGGTGGAAAAAATAAGGTCCTCCAAGCTGACGGTTTTTGCCACGGTGGCGGAAAACAAAAGTTTTTCCAAAGCCGCCCGGGAGCTCTACATTTCCCAGCCTGCTGTAAGCCTCACCATTCAAAAACTGGAAAACGAACTGGGAGTAACACTGTTTAACCGAACTGAGCAGGGGGTGGAGCTTACCCATGCGGGGATGGTGCTGTACAAGTATGCTCGAAAAATCCTTGATCTCACCACGGAAGCGGAAACGGAAATAAACAGAATTAACGGAATTATAAAGGGTAAGCTCACCCTGGGAGCCACGCTAACCATCGGCGAATATATCCTTCCCGAAATTATCGGGGGTTTTAAGCAGCTTTTCCCCGAGGTGGAAGTTCTGCTGCACGTGCAAAACACGGAGGTAATTGTGGAAAAGCTCCTTTTGGGCCACTACGACCTTGCCCTCATAGAAGGGCTGTGCGACAATCCAAGGATTCAAAAGAAAAAATTTCTGGACGACGAAATCGTTCTCATAGCATCCAATGATCATCCGTGGAGCAAAAAGGGAACCGTAACTATAGAGGAAGTCTGCAGGAGCAACCTCATTTTAAGGGAACCGGGATCCGGTACCCGGCTTATCACGGAAAGGGCGCTGGCCAAAGCCGGTGTAGACCTTAATAAATTAAACATTTTAATGGAGCTTGGAAGCTCCGAAGCCATCAAAGCTTCGGTGGCTTCCAACCTGGGAGTGGCTTTCATATCCAAATGGACGCTGCAAAAGGAACTTAAACTGGAGCTTTTAAAGATAATAAAGATCAAAGATTTCAAAATCCCGCGCAGTTTTAACATTATCACGGACAGAAACCGCAGCGTCTTAACCCATACGGCAAAGGAATTCATCAAATACTGCAAAGGCCAGGGTAAAAGCATAATACAGAAAAAAGCGGGGGCCTTCTTTATGTAGCGGTTTAAAGGACTTTATCCTAAACATAAAAAGAGTCTCTGCTGCAATTTCCTCACTCCTGAAACTCACGCTGGACATTTCTAAGCAAAGCTTATAGGCAAAACCGGACCGCCCCAATTCGGCGTCCGTGCCTCAGACTAATGTTAATATACAGTTTAAAGGTCCCGGGAAAGTTTATCCCGGGACCCTTTCTATCATAATTTATAATATAATTAATAATTTTCAACAAAGAGTTCAAAGTATGCTTGGGGATGCTGACATGCGGGGCAGGATTCCGGTGCTTCGGCTCCTGTATGAATGTAACCGCAGTTGCGGCACTTCCACTTAACGGTCTCCTTCTTCTTAAAGACTTCACCCTTACGGAGGTTATCCAAAAGCTTCAAGAATCTTTTTTCGTGGGCTTCTTCCACCTCTCCTACTTCTCTAAAGAAATGGGCAATTTCATCAAATCCTTCTTCCCTTGCCACCTGTTCAAATTCTTTGTACATTGTGGTCCATTCATAATTTTCTCCCTTTGCGGCATCTTCTAAATTCGCTTCCGTATTACCAATTCCGTTCAAATATTTCAATGCCAGCTCGGCATGTTCCTTTTCATTATTTGCGGTCTCTTCGAATATGGCGGCTATCTGCTCGTAGCCCTCTTGTCTGGCTACTTCCGCATAATATGTATATTTGTTTCTTACCTGGGACTCCCCTGCAAAGGCCTTCCACAAGTTCTCTTCCGTCCTGGTTCCCTTTAAATTTTTCATAAAAATACCTCCTTTGGAATTATTAAATTAATTATACCAAAAAATTTGTCTCAAAAATAAGCCCACTAATTATTAGGAATGATTATCAATAAGCTTAACATCATTATATTAAAAACTATTAATTTGTCAACCATAAATTTATTGTCTTTAACCAACCATTTCTTGTAAAAATAGCATCGTTATGACCCCCAGCATTACACCCCATGTGGCCTGGGTTTCGTTTCCATGGCTGTGGCATTCGGGAATTATATGATCCGAAACCACATAAATCATGGCACCCGCGGCAAAGGCAAGGCCATAGGAAAGTATCCTCTGGGAAAATCCGCAAAGGGTCATTCCCACGAGGGCAGCCGCAGGTTCCGCAAGCCCCGACAGCAGAGTGATGCCAATAATCTTTGAGGGAGAAAGGCCCTTTTTGGCCATGGGAGCGGCAACGGCCAGGCCTTCGGGGATGTTTTGGGCCGCTATGGCCAGGGCAAGCATCAGCCCAAGCCCCTCAACCCCTGACACAAGCCCCACCCCCACGGCAAGGCCTTCGGGAAGATTGTGGAGAACAATGGCCATGACCATGAGTAGCTCCTTATCAAACCCGTTTTCACCTTTGAGGTCCCTCCCGAAATGGGGATGAAGATGGGGAATGGTTTTTTCAATTAAATATACAAATATTACCGCCGCTATAATCCCTATGACGGTCTTTACAACCCCGCCCTTTTCCAGGGCCGGAATTATAAGGCTGAAGCAGGCTGCAAAAAGCATCACTCCCGCTGCAAATCCCAGAAGGGCGTCGTACAAAACCTCGGGAATTTTCCTGAAAAAAAGCACCGGCAGGGCACCCACCGCCGCCGCCAGACCCGCTGCAACGCTTACAATGACATTAAACAGCATAACAACCATCCTTTGATTTATCCTGTATTTCTTTTCATATTGTGTACCTTTTATTATGTACCGGTATTGCAAAAAAATAAGCCCCCTTCCCCAACAAAGGAGAAGCGGGCGTTAAGCCTGCAAAGATATGAGCTCCAGATCCCCCCAGGCACCGAGATATTTATCAAAGACAATTAGTATCCCTAATATCCCGAAGGATTTACGGGCCGTGGCAAGCACTCTATCAATATCCTCCTTATCCTTCACCCGGTTGCACTTGGCCGTGGCATAGGCATCCGCCAGCACCGCATCCTTGCACACCACCACCACGGCATCCGCAAGGCCAAAGCTTAAGGAATGCCCTACCGTGCCGCTGGAAGTGCACACCCCCAGCTTCCCTCGGGGTTCAAGGCGCAGGCCTATTTTCTCTGAAAGGGGGGATTTCCCCGCAAACACCGACAGGGTAACAGGCTCATGGGAATAAAGAAAAATGTCTCCACCGTTTTCCACAATGAGCTTTTTACACTGCACCTTCTCCAGTATTTTCTCCCCCACATGCTGGGCAAACAGCCCCGCCACCGCAGCCATGGGCCCAACGCCAGCCACCGCCGCCGCTTCGGCCATCTTCCGGACACTTAAGGGAGCATCTTTTTTCACAGAATAAGGAACAAGGGATGAGTAAAACCCCTCATCCCTTATAATGTACTGTTCCAGCTCCCGGCGCAGTTTCTTTATTTCCTTTAAAATAAAATCTTCCAATTTTCCCCCGTACCTGCCGTAGGATTGGGCATCAAGGGCAACCCAAAGATCCGTTTCCTTTTCCTGCACCTTAAAACAAACCCCGTCATCCCAACCCATATACCGGCGGTAGGCTCTCTCCTGATACAAAATAACAACCTCCGCTTCAGATCCCGCTGTTGAAAGCCACATTTATCAGCTGCAGGGGACAGGCCCCTACGCACAGCTCACAGGCAACGCATTTTTCCGGATCAAAAACCAGCTTCCACTGGCTTCTGTCCAGGCTCAAAGCACCGGAAAAACAAACCGCCGTGCAGGCACCGCAGTGAACGCACCGGTCCTCATCCACGGATATCTGCTGGCTCAGAGGCTTTAAAGTTACCCCCTGCTCCTCAAGAAAGCGAATACCCCTGTCTATGTTCTCCTCATCAGCCTCCAGTTCTATCAACAACTTGCCTTCCTTTCCCGCGGTAATTACGCCCCTAAGGATATTAACCTTTAAATCATAATCCTTAACCAAATGATAGGTTAGGGGTTTGCCGGAAGTCTCCGGAGGGAACTCCAGTATATAACGGACCTTTTTCATTCTTATCCCTCCTCCCTGAATGTCAAGGGATTGACTGTTTTATCCTTGGGCAGCGGTTCCACGGGAGGCGTTAATAGAAACTCTCCCCTCTGTATCCACTCTTTTAGCTTTTGGGCAATTTCCCTGGCTTTATACATACTGGAAAGGGGCGCTGTGGGAATTCTTCTGCCGTTAACCCTTATTTCCCCTGACTTAAGCTCCTCATAATTCACTTTGGCAATGACGGGCCTGTTCCGGCTGGGAACCCCGTAATCCAGAAGAACCGTGTATATATCCCTATCCCTCACCGAGGTGAACCTGACCATTTCTTCATCCAGAATGGGTATGGGAATGCCCACCCCCACAAAAAGGGATACCCCGTACCTGTGAAAGACTGCCGCCCTCAAATATTCCGGGTCCATTTCCTTCAAATTGCCTATGAGGCTTAGGGTCCCGGCGGCCCCAACGGGTACCCCCAGCTCATTCCTTTCCACCCTGGATTTATGCTGGGTTCCGTACCAAGCCACATATCCCCTGGCCCCGCCAAAGAATATGGGAGTACCGACGCCGATGGTCCTGTACTCGGGGTCGTTTAAAAGGGGACTCAGCTGGCCCGAAGTGGAATAGGTGACGTTCCCAAACTTCGGCAGCAGAACACCCATATAAGTATAAAGGGTCCTGTCGGTGGAATTGGTGGCCGCGGCATAGTTCTGGTAAGCGTTTCTAGGGTTGAAAAGGATTGCTTCGTTGATGGACTCTAAATCAATGTATCCCTCCACCTCTTTGTTGGGATAACAGTCCGTTCTCTTCCCGTAAGCCTTAAGGTGAACCTTTTTACCCCTTACCAGATCCTCAATGACGTGGGCCCCTCCGTAGGGTTCCCCGTTTCTTTCCGAAAGCTCCGTAGCCCCAAGATAGGCATCCACCGCCGCTATTCCCCCGTAAGCGGGAACGTCATTGAGCCAAATTTTCGCCATCTTAATAGGGGGGTCGCTGTGGCCAAAATTGAAAAATGCCCCCGATGAGCACATGGGCCCAAAGGTACCCGTAGTAACAACGTCCACTTTTCTGGCAACTTCCTTGACCCCCTGCTCTTCCACCATGGGAATTATTTCCTCGGCGGTAACAACCACTGCTTCTCCCTTTTTAATACGCTCATTTATTTCTTCATAGGTCTTTTTTACACCCAACTTATAACCCTCCCCCGCATGGATTTAAATAAGATACCAGATGCCGTGTTTTCCTATTCTGAATTCCACACAGTCTCCGTGAGGATAAATGAGGGTCCCCGGAACCCAGTACGCTTCCTCCCGGCCAAAATGCACCTGTCCTCCTAAAAGGTCCACATGTCCCCTGACGGGCTCCTTTACCCCGTAGATGCCGGCAATCTTTCCCCGCTCATTATCAATAAAAGCGTGGGACAAAAGGGGAGAGGGAACTTCATAACTTACAATTACCTCGTCCTTTTCCAGAATAAATTTTATCCCTTCAATGGAAAAGAGAAGATCTTCTCCCTTTTGGGGACCAACTTCCCTAAGCTCCTTTAGGACTGTTCTACCCAGTCCGTAACTGAATTCCTCCCCGAGGCAAAGCTGCTTCAAACAGTGAAGCCAGCTACCGAAACCTTCCTTTTCCGCCCCCTGTTTTACAAATATATAACCAACCAGATAGTTTTGTTCCCCGCTTAATCCGCTTTTGGGGACTATAAACTCCGATTCCGTAAGGCTGCGGGGCAGACCGTACTGCTGCAGTCCGGCCTTGGAAGATATAAACCGCCCGGTAAAATCCAGCAGGGACAGCCCCTTTGTCCCATAAAACAGGCTGCCCTCCGGGGTAAGCCTGGGGTAAAGGGCATTTATTCCGTCATGGGAAAGAAAGAAGGTGCTGAATTTAAAAAACTCATCCAGGCGGCGCATGTGCCCCGTGGAAGAACTGCTGTTTCTGGACAAAGAAGCTGCAAAGGCCCCCACCATATTGACGGGGGGGATGTAATACCTCGTTCGTTCAGAGCCCATAGGATCGTTGTATCCCACGATTATGGGCGTTTTTATTTCATAGCTCAAATAATAACCTTTAAAAGACAATTATGCTTCCTCCAAATAAAGATTTTAAAATTCAAAGAAGCCCAGAAATCCCCCAAGTTTAAACAAAAAACCCCTTCTGGAAATTAGAAGAGGTTTAAATCCAATCCTCCTCTTATCTCCCAGAAATACTTCTGCAGGATTTGGCACCTTCTAGCACTAAAAAGCTAGGGTTGCCGGGCTTCACAGGGCCAGTCCCTCCGCCACTCTTGATAAGAGGTCATCCAATACAGTATTTAATTGGTACTAGTCTACATTACCTCTGTATAAACAGTCAAATACCCCTATAGTCCAAATACTCCTTTTAGAATCCCCTTTTCTCCTCCATGCTTCTTATTCTTCCATAATCTTAATACTGCAGTCCCCTTTTAACCTTTTTCCAAATCGTATTCCCTATTTTTATTTGTTAGATTTGAGGGCGGCGTCTTAAAGGGGTTATCCTGCAAAATATCCTCTTCTCCTGTGAGTATCCTTTCTTCCTGGTCCCTCACCAATTCTCCCTTCGTGGATAACTGGTCTGCTTTAAACTTCCCTTTGAATTTTCGTTTCTTTTCCACTTATTTCTCCCTTCCATTTTCTTAATTAATTAAATAAAGGAACTCATCCGTTCCCTGTTAAATATTATTTGCCGCAAAAAAGTTTTTATGTCAAAGGGAAAGTTAAGCTCCTTTCTCTATTTTGTTTTTACTTGCATTTTTTGTCTTATACAAAAGGGTGTCAGCTTCTTTTAACAGATCTTCAAATTGATTTTCCTTTAATTCAGCGATCCCTCCGCTTATGGTTACTTTAAAGCCCTCTTCCCATTCAAGTTCCTGTATTTTTTTGCGGATGCGCTCCATAAGGACATACCCCTCTTCCAGGCTGGTGTTGGGCAGTACAATCAAAAACTCATCGCCCCCGTACCGCCCTACCAAATCGGTTCTCCTCAAATTCTTGGTTATAACCTCGCTGATTCTCTTTAATACATAATCCCCAAATAAATGTCCCCGGGTATCGTTTATACTTTTGAAATTATCTATATCCACCACTGAAACCGAAAGCCTTTTACCCTTTTTGTGAGCCTCTTCAATCTCATCATGGAGGCGCTCGGTAATATATTTTTTGTTATAAAACCCTGTTAGGCCGTCGGTTATGGACAACTTATGGAGTATCTGTCTTTCCTCCTCAAGTAATTTATTCAATTTTTCCGCCTTTTCCACAGCCTCCTTAAGTTTTGCGTTATTACTCTCCAGCACCATGTTCTTTTCCTCAATTTCTTCTTTTTGACGCTCCAGAACTCGCAAATACTCCTCTGACTTTTCCTTTTCCCGTAGATAACTGTCTATAACAACTGCGAATAAAAAGGCATTGGAAACAATACATATTATGAACCCTAAAAACTGATCAAGATACCTTACTTTAGTTGAGCTAAACTCCCATACGAAACCGGGTATCGTTACTTCGGCAACTGTAAGCCCAACCACAACCATTATAAATAGAACAAGAAATACATACCTCGTCTTCCCGGACATCAGCACCGATATTATCCCGGCATTTATGATCATGTAATATGGAATGCTTCCCCAGGTACCGGCATTGATTATCCACAATAAAGGAAAAAGAACAAAACTCAGCATCATCACCGTTATGGTTGCAGGCATTCTATAATGTTTGCCTAAAAGTGAGTACAAGTACAGAGCAATAGAAACAACCCCGCATACGAAGTTAACAACCACCAGAAACGGACCCAAACCGATAAAATAGTTTATTATACCGGCAGAAAAAGACATAAAAATGCCCACCAGTGCTATTACGTGAAAAAGCCTGTGCCTTAATGAAAATTCAGTACTGTCTCCGAGAATCTTTGCTAAAATACTTTCCTTCAAGCAAAGTCCCCCAAAAAGAATTTTTTACCTTCAATACAATTTTACCACTAATGGTGTGTATTTTTTTGTTGTTTCTTGATAACAAAAAAAAGCTTAAACAAGAATCCCTTGAAAGCAAGATAAAAATTAACGTAATTTCAAAATATACTTATTAAGGCCGGTATTGATAAGCATCCCCGGGGAAAAGGCTTTGACATTACTGTCCCTCCGTCGGTGGGGTCCGGCGCCCCGGGAATACTGTTGCATTGGGTTTACCGCAATTCCTTTATATTATTCTATTTATTCTATAAGGGCAAAATACGGGGCAAATTCCGCAATCAATCTGCTTCTGTCCACACTTGCTTCCCCATTGCCCAGCCATTCCCTCAGCTTTTCATATACACTGCGGAGCTGATTGGCCACGGTCTGCTCACTTTTATACAGCTTTGCTGCGATGGCCGCATTGCCCATCCCCTGGCAGACCAAGCTCACCACTTCCCTTTCAGCCTGCGTAAGCCAGTGCTCGATAAATTCCCTTTTTCTTCTCATTTGGCTGGCATGATTTAATTTTTCATACCACTGCACAACTTTATTGGGGTCATCCAGTTCTGAAACCGTTTCCATCAATACCTTACCTTCACTCCAGCGGAGCACCGGCACAGGCACAAGCCAAACCCTTTCCTCGGGGGGAAGATGCAAGCATCGTTTTGACCCCGGCTGCCAGCCTTCGGTAACCAGGTGCCAAACCTTATCATCGGGCCCAAAAAGAAGCTGGGCAACCACCATCCCCATAATGCCCATTACTTTGCGTCCCCCGGATACGCAGAAATGAACCGTGCCTTTTTTCCTTAAACGGCGCACCTCACGGTAAAGGGTACCCATAAGCCCGCGGATATCCGTTTCACTGCAAAAATCCTTAACCGGCCCTTGTTCCGAAACAACCATCACACATCTTAGCTCAATTTCCTTATAATAAATTCCCCTTTCAAATTCTTTTTTAATAACTTCAATGGCATCGCGCACTCCCCGGGTATCCGTATAAACAACCACCACTTCATCTATTTTCTCCCCATCATTAAGCAGGTGATCCAGAGTTATGGTAACCACCTGCGGCTCCACCCCCAGGGTAGCAATTAATGAACAATTAGAACTAACCAAAACATTCACCTCTATTCCCGGCAAATAATTAGACCCCGCCTAATGAGTCGATATAGAAGCTACGCATATACGGTTTCTTCCCTCCGTCTTTGCCTTGTAAAGGGCCTCATCAGCCCATTTTAAGAATGTATCCAAATCTTCCTTTTCCAATGTATCCACTCCCGCTACTCCAAAACTGGCGGTCACCTTAATCCGCTTGCCTTCATACACTATTTCCGCAGCCTCAATACTCCTTTGAACCCTCCTTGCCACAAAAACTGCATCCTTTAACGCAGTATTGGGAAGAAAAACAATAAACTCCTCTCCTCCATACCTTCCAAAAATATCACTGGACCGTAAATTACGCTTGCATATTTCCGAAACACACTTGAGCACATAATCCCCCGCCTGATGCCCATACTCATCATTTATGTCCTTAAAGAAATCCAAATCAAAAATCACACAGGAAAAACAATAATTTTCTTTCCTTGCCCTCTCAAGCTCCTTTTCACACTGTTCGAATAAATACCTCCGGTTGTATACCCCCGTCAGCTCATCATAGGCAGCAAGCCTAAAAAGATTCCGCATTGCAAAAACGTAATTGGTAACATCCGATGCCGTAATAAGAAACTCCACCACATTTCCCTTCTCGTCCGTTAACTTTGAAGATTTAAGGGAATAGTGCCTTCCTTCGCTTTCCAATTCACCCTGGGCTTCTTCGCCAGCAAAGAGTCTTCTGACAAAATCTTCATCCTCAAGCACCATGTGTATATTTTGTTTACTTCCGTTTTCCTTCAAATTTTTGAATATTCTTTTGGCTGAATCGTTGAAATCAACTATATAACCCTGGGTATCCAAAACAATAATCCCACTTTTAGAATATTTGAAAAACATATCCTTTGCCAGGGGGCGCAGGTCAAGGAAATCATATTTAAACATCGCCACGTAAAACATGATGCAGGATATGCTTCCCACAAAGGGACCCCAATCTATGGCGTAAGGAGACACATTGAAAAAATTCAGAAAAAAAGTCAACCACGGAGGAATGGAAGCAAAAAACATAATTCTGCACTGCGCCTTAAGGGAGCCATAGGTATTCCTACACTGCATGAAATAAAAATAGGAAGCCGCAATGACACTGAAAGTTAAATATGCCCCATAAACCACGTACCATGGACCCTTTTCAACATAAAGAATGGGAAACAGCAGGTCAGTCCTTGCCTCAACACTGGTGTAATATAAGTGGTGCCACTGGTTAGTGTAGCGGAAAATAATAATCGTAACAGAAAGGGCAAAAATGAAGGCTTTTGCATAGGGATTCAAAAACTTCTCCCTGTTGGTATAGTGCACGGCGATGAGCAACCAAAAGGCTGGTATAAAAGGCAGTCCTAAGTATTTTAACGCATTCCACCTGAGCATGCTTCCAAGGGTTGTAGCCCTAAGTTCTAAACCATATCCAAAGGAATATACTGCCACTGCTGTGCAAAAGCATGCAAACAATTTTGAAATTTCATTTTTTTTAAAAAAGTAAGAATAAGCACCCGTAAAAAGCATCATAAGGGCAAAGGAAAAAAGAAAACCGCTTAAAACAACATTTAAAATATCCACTTGTTCTACCTTATCCTCCCGTATTTCATTTTTATAAAATTATGTAATGTCAAATAAATTAAATCTATGCTGCTCCAAATAAACTATAAACCACCCTACCGTTTTTACAAGAAAAACTTACACATTTTTAATCATACCTCTTTTCCCTTGCCTTTTCCCTAACTTCCTGTAGGTTTATCACTTCCGCAACCTCAAATTCCGGAGGAATAATCCCTTCTTTTTGACGCAGGCGTACAACAGCGGGAAAGTAACCGCACCTCCCGTGCAGTTCTGCCATAAGCACCGCAGTTATTATATTTAATGAAGGAGGGTTGATAAGAATGGGAAGAGACTGCCACTCCTTTGCAGTAAGGCCTGTCCTATCTGCAATATTTACTACCTGCTGAGTGATGGGCTTTTGAGGATCAATATGTGCCTTTATCTCAACAACCCGGCTTATTTCCCTGCCGGTTATTTGTTCTAGCTGCTGAAGATGGTCCTCATTCAAAGGGTGAGAAAAATTAAGCACTATCAAATTTTTTAGCCCCCCAAATAAAAAAATAAATTACATCCCGTTAAAACATTGTATAGTTTTCTTAATATAAAATAATATCTATAATTAACTTTTCCTACCATATGCATTAACTACTCAAATATGTAGTAACTAATTACTATAAGGAGAATTTTACCACAAAAAAATAAAATTATATTTTTAAGAAAAGAGTCATGTTTAGAAACAACAATTTATGTCTTTCTTTCATATAACTCCTCTTAAAGCCTGAAAAGCGGGTTGCGTTGACTTATGGCATACAAACTCAAGCCCCGATAGGTAAGCTGAAAACGGTGAGTTTTATACAAAAAAGATAAGGACAATGCTTCAATTCCTAATAAGTAGGATGAAAACAATATAAGTCCTAGGACTTGCTGGCCACTATTTTTGGTCTTATTTTCTACATTTTTCCCATATTTCCTGCTTCCTGTAAAATATTTCTGCAACAATTTTCACTTGACTTTAGCCGCAGTTATTTAAAGACCACAGAACCGCAATGGCAGCTGTGGCAAGCAAATAGTAGAAGAAAAAGACAGGCTGTTTGCCCCACAGCCTGCCGTCAAGGTAGCCGACCTATAACTGCTTACACCTATCTTTTTCTGATTGAACTTTCACCTTGAAGAGTAAGTGATTTGTTATCAATCTCGAGCGGTTGATTATATTTATATGTCCTGCACTAATTTTAATGATGTCTCTATCTTCTGCATCCTCAATAGCTGCTTCGATGGTATCATAATAAGTGGTGACGTCTCCTTTTGTAATTGATACAGGTGAACCTAATATTGTCATATCTTCATCCTTATAATATGGCATATAGACACAATCTTCTGCTCTCGCTCCATCAACCAATATTTTTAACCGGTTTCTACCGTAATCTCCACAGTTTCGGTAATCAGTGCTTCTTCTGTATCCAGGTCGACTAAGCTGAAAGTAATGCTGTATTTACCAGGACCGCTGAAGCTAGCTTTAAAAACAGTAGTTGCACTATATTCAGCATCAATCGGGAAGCCTTCTTTAGGACCCCAATATCCAATTTGTGCAACATCATGCATCACACCATTCGTGTCTTTTGCTAACAGCTGTAGATTCGCTCCCTCAGGTGTGGTTACCGTTACATCAAAACGCACTCTGTTATAACCCAAATCACCCACAGTCTCCGGCTCGATAGTTACCGGCACTTCGTATTCTTCACCAGCTTTTATTTCTTCCGGCACCTCATAGCTAAACTTGTAAGTAGAATGTGGCTGATTAACAGTAATTTTCGCTTTTTCATCTGCTCCATTGATTTGCTTATTAGCAGTCAGGTCATAGAATACAAATCTGACTGTGTAGGTTCCTGCTTTTTTGATTTTTGCCTTAAATACAGTAGTTACACCTTTGCTGTAGTCGTGCTCATTCAGTTGGAAACCACCTTCCGGCCCCCATGCCAGAACCAGATCTTCATCTCCTGCTCCAGCATAGCCACGCTCAGTCTCGTCTGTTACAACTTCCGGTTTACCGCCCGGTATTGGCGCAAATTCAATGTCATTAGCGCTAAGACCCTGTATAACGCCGTAGAAACGTACTTTGTGCTCCTTATCCGAATCCGCTACTGTACCTTCTGCTGTAACAGCCATGGTAAACTCTTCACCAACAGCAGTATCTACATCTTCTGCACTGATGGTCTAAGAAGTTGCTACTGGTTTTTCTACCGCTTCAACTTTTACTTCCTGACTGATTATAATTCCATCGTCTGCACCATAGTCGCCAGTAATGTCTATCAACTTCAAAGTTACGGTGCCATTAAAGGGTTTGGTGGCAATGACATAGACAGGTGTTACTAATTCAGGATCAATGACGAAACCTTCTGCCGGTCCCCAACCGGCTTGATTGATGTCATACCAATTGCCTTTAGTATCTTTAGCCCATAACTGCAGTCCGTCTGCATCTACCGGAGCCACACGTACTTTGCCGTCATAGGCTTTGCCTTTTTCTTCAGCAACCACAATCCTCAACTTGACAGGGATCATGTCTTAAAGTCTTCATCACTTGGGTTTGTCAAGCCTTTTCGTACAATGTATTCAGCAGCTTTACCTTCAATTTCGAACTTGTAGAGGTGGTATTGCTCATCTTCAGCCTTGTAATTAATTTTAAACATGCTCCATTTTGTGCCATGTTTTACTAAGAAGATGTGGTCGCCTTCTTCTTGCTTCCAGTTTTCGTCATTTGAATCAACTTTGAACCATAAGCAGTTATCGCCACTTGGTTCGAGTTCGCTAATGCTTCCGCTAACCGGCTTGATTTGATACATGGCATCAAATTCTAACAGGTTAACACCTTCTACATTATACTTCTGATAAGTTGCTCCCAAGTCTTCATTATATTTTGGCTCTCCCTCTGGTGTTGCCGTTACTTCTTCTGGTGCAGTCCATTCCAACTTAGCAACGTAGGTTATATCGTCCTTGACAACTATGGTGTATTTGTACTCACCAGTTGCTTTCATTACATTGAACCACAGATAAGGATCGCTGTCACCAACGACTGTCAAATCCTTAGTATCAGTAGCACCAGGCTCTAAAACTGTTATTTTTTCGATTTTGCCTTCTACTAACTCAATGCGTTCTTCACCATCTAATAGCTCAAAGCCTTGAAATACATATGATTTACCGTCTATGGTGTTGGTACCTACTAAATTGGTATCTCTCCACTCGGCAGTTTTGACCGTGTCTTTACCAATCGTTACTGGTCTCTTGGCTTCAAACTCCTGTGGCTCTTTGTCAAGCACTACTCCATCGGAGGCTATTGTAGCTGACTGAATTTTATCAGCACCTTGAACCTTAACAGGAGCATTAATTTCTGCGGAGGTGATTTCACCTTCTATCTTTATAGAGGCTGTACCATCAACTTTTAGGGTTTCAACTTTACCACTACTGCTTACATTGATAATAAGACCCTCGCCTCCGCTGGTAATGGTTACTTTTTTCGCATTTCCTTTAATATTGATTACACCTTCTGTAATCTGTACATCCAAGTTATTCCCGTCGGCTTCTTCGTTCCAGGTCTCGCTTCCAATTGCTTGAATGATTACTTTGTCGTTGACCTTAACTTTGTTAGTAATCGTTGCGTTAGGTGCACTTACAGTTAGTTTACCTCCAATTGAATGTTCTGCACTTCCGCTTATGGACATTGAGCCACGGTCTTTTGTATCAATCGTAACATTTCCAGTTAGTTTATAACTTCCAAAATTCAGGTTCACCAGCCGACTGACTGCTATATCTCCATCAATGTCAGCGGTAAAGTTTATGGTTTTTATATTGGTATTGTCTAGAGCGGATTGCAATTCATGTAAATTGCCCACGTTCTTTTCTGTTACAGTTTTGCCGTCGCTGGAACCGCCACCGCCGCCACCGCCGCTGGAGCTAACGGCAAAGGAGGCCTTAAGTGTACCTATGTCATATTCACCGGCTTTACCTACTTTAAGTTCTTCTTCCACTACTTCTGGTTTCTTATCCTCTTCTCCGGGTTTATAGGCCCGCACTGTATATGTTTTGTCTGGAAGTACCAGTACGCTGAATTCACCGTCGTTATCGGTTTCAGTAATGAAAGTGGGGTTAGTGGTAAACAGCACCGTTGCTTTCTTGACCACTTTGCCATTTTTGTCCTTTAATACACCGCTGATTTCTGCCGCATCTTTAAGAGCAAAGTCCACCTTTGTCACTTTACCGTCGGTAACTTTAACTTTGCTCGCATAGCCTACTGCGTCTTTTCCGATGGCGGTGATGTCATATTCACCGGGTTCCAGTTTAATTTTGTAAAGGCCCTGGCTATCGGTTTTGGTATCTTCCAAAACTTCGTAGCTTCCGGCTTTGAAGATGTTAATAACAGCATTTGCAACGGGTTTGTCATTGAAGGTTACAACACCCTCAACCGCACTTTCTACCGCAGGTTCGGGTTCTTCTTCCGAAGGAGCATCTCCAAGAGCCCTGTCCAGGGTTACTACTGTTTCGGCACGGGTGATAGGATTCTTGGGCTTAAAGGTGCCATCGGGATAACCTCCCATAATGTCAGCGACAGAAACAGCTCCTACTGCTTCTTTTGCCCAGGAGGCAATCTGCTGCTGATCGGTAAAATTAACCTCCGTGTTTCCTTCCAAATTCAACAACTTTGCTACTATAACAGCGGCTTCCTGGCGGGTAATGGGATTGTTGGGCTTAAAAGTGCCGTCAGGATAACCAGAAATATAACCGGCCTTATGAGCTGCGGTTACTGCAGCAAAGTACCACGCATCAGCTGAAACGTCAGAGAATATCTCTTCTCCTCTTTCAGCTTCAATGCCAAAAGCCCGATTGGTAAAGGTGACAAATTCCGCCCTGGTCACCGTCTGGTTGGGACGGAAGGTGCCGTCAGGGTATCCACTTGCCAGCCCTTTCTGCACCCAGGACTCTATCTGTTCTTTGGCCCAGTGACCTTCAATATCGCTGTAGGAAGCGGCAAAGGCTCCTACGGGAAGAATCCCTAATATCATAGCAGCTACAAGTATAATTCCTATGGGCTTAATTCTTCTAATCTTAGCCATTTATCCCACCTCCACTTTTCCTTTCATTGTCGCCCTTCAAATTACTGCATACCTAAAACTTTCCTTTAACAAAGAATTTGATCACCTCCATCCGGATTTTTTAAAAGCTTGCCTCCAAGGATTTTCTTTTTAATATGAGGTCCAAGGAAGAAGACTAAAAGAGTAAGCTTCCATTATCTGTAACAACAAGGCAATGGAGTAACTTTGTCCAATTGAAATGCTTAAAATAAAACATAAAACTAACGCTATAAAGGAAACATGGTAAAATGGGTACAATTCCTTAATTGTTAGACTGAAAGTTTGAATTATGGTAGAAGAGTAGAACGGAGCTAAGTTTCAATTCCTCTTAGGTAGGCTTCAAACATTAAAGCTTCGATAAGCTGTTCGTGGTATTCATCGTTTCAATTCCTCTTAGGTAGGCTTCAAACCGAAGAGATCGAAGCAATTTATAATAATCTACATGCGTTTCAATTCCTCTTAGGT
>JAAYIF010000025.1 GCA_012523575.1 Clostridia bacterium | reverse complement strand
GGTGACGGCTGGTTGAAGGATGTAAAATACATAAATGATAAACTCTTTGTGGTCCTTCACTACGGTGATTTGACCATGGGTGCGGAAGCAATATATCGGGTAGAAAACCAACGGCCTACACAGATTGTACAGGGCAAAGAAATTACCAATTTTGATGTGGATGGAGACAATTTGTATTATACTGATTTCAGATTTATGTCCCAGGCCTCTGGTAATTTGTATAAAGTAAATATACAAAGGGGAGACACGGAAAAGCTGGGGGATCCGGAATATACCTATGGAGTTTTCAGGTTAGTGGATGAAAATGGGATTAGTTACTCCGGCGACGTTTCTTTTAACCTGCGGGACGGTTTTATCTTTACCCTGGGCTATCAGGAGGACAACCAGGAGGATAAACCGGGCGTTTACAAAATTAGCGTTGCCGACGGAAACCACCAAAAGCTTGCCGGATCGGCAAAAACATTTTGGCTGGTTGGCAGGGACGTCTATTATATTGACTTAACTACAGGTAATCTGGCCAGGGTGGATTGGGATGGAAATAATCACGAAACCCTCGTTTCCAGAAAAGTCCTTGATATTAAGTTCCATGACGGCAGCATTTATTATATTGCTTCAAAGGACAGAAATACCGGTTTCCCGTTGGGTCAACTTTATAAATACAGCCTGGCTGCCGGACGGGAAACAAAATTGAATGATAAAATGGTGAGCCAGTTCTATGCGGGCAGGGTAGGGGTCTTTTATAAAGCTGAAGGTTATGATCTGGGATTATATAAAATTGCAGCCGACGGCAGTAGCATTTGCATAACCGATGACAGTGTAGAGAACGTCCTTATGACCGATGCCGGGCCGGTATATACCCTTCGCTATGAAAAGGGGGTATATACCGTAACCCTTCCATAAATACCGGGGACCTTTGATTGTGGAGCGTGTATGATACTCTCAATACCGCCTTTGTCCCCTTGATCATTTTTTGAAGTCATGGAAAATGTGTTTCCGCCATTGCCGTAAAAAGCCGCTTCCTTTGTCAAAGACCCATGGCATGCTCCAAAACGGGGTATTTACACTGAAATTTTAAAGTGTATAATTAGTCTGGATGCTTTTAAAAAGACAGCAGCAGTTAAGGAGGGGGCTAAATGCCCAAAAGAAAGGATATTAATAAAATTTTAATCATCGGGTCCGGTCCCATTATTATCGGACAGGCCTGCGAGTTTGATTATTCCGGAACCCAGGCGTGCAAGGCTCTAAAAAAATTGGGATATGAGATCGTTCTTGTAAATTCCAATCCCGCCACAATTATGACCGATCCCGGAATGGCAGATGCAACGTACATTGAACCACTGAACTTTAAAAGCCTTGCCAGAATAATTGTTAAAGAGCGCCCCGATGCCCTTCTGCCCAATTTGGGCGGCCAGTCCGCCCTTAATCTCTGTGCGGAACTGCACAGGGAGGGGGTTTTGGATAAATATGGCGTTAAAGTGATTGGGGTGCAGGTGGATGCTATAGAGCGGGGTGAGGACCGCCTGGCTTTTAAGGAAACCATGAATAAGCTGGGAATTGAGATACCCCGCAGCGAAACGGCCTACAGTGTAGAGGAAGCGGAACAGATTGCCCAGGAGCTGGGCTATCCTGTAGTTATCCGCCCTGCCTATACCCTTGGGGGCACCGGAGGGGGTATGGCTTTCAACGTTGAGGAGCTGCGGACCATTGCCAGCAGAGGGATTGCAGCCAGCATGGTGGGACAAATCCTTGTGGAGGAATCGGTGCTGGGCTGGGAAGAGCTTGAGCTGGAAGTGGTAAGGGATTCAAAGAATCAAATGATCACCGTCTGCTTTATTGAAAATGTTGACTCTATGGGAGTGCATACGGGAGATTCCATCTGCGTGGCTCCCATGCTCACCATCAGCAAGGAGCTGCAGGAAAGGCTTCAGCGGTATGCTTATGCAATCGTTGAGGCCATAGGGGTAATTGGGGGTACCAATGTGCAGTTTGCCCATGATCCCAAAACTGGTAGGGTTGTTGTCATTGAAATTAATCCCCGTACTTCCCGTTCCTCCGCCCTTGCCTCAAAGGCCACGGGCTTTCCCATTGCTTTTATTTCCGCTTTACTTGCCTGCGGCTTAACCTTGGATGAAATTCCCTACTGGCGTGAAGGAACCCTGGATAAATACACCCCTTCGGGGGATTATGTGGTTGTCAAATATCCCCGCTGGGCCTTTGAAAAGTTTCCTGGTTCCCACGACAGGCTGGGAACCCAAATGCGGGCCGTGGGGGAAGTGATGAGTATCGGCAAGACCTATAAAGAGGCCTTGCAGAAGGCTGTTCGTTCCCTGGAAATCGGACGGTACGGTTTGGGGTTTGCAGAGGATTATAACAGCCGTTCCTTGCAGGAACTTCTTGCTATGCTTGCAGAGCCCACCAGCGAACGGCAGTTTATTATGTATGAAGCCCTCCGCAAGGGGGCGGATGTTGAACTGCTGCACCGGCTTACCCACATAAAACCGTGGTTCATTGAGCAGATGAAAGAGCTGGTCATGCTGGAAGAGGAGATTCTTAAATATAAAGGAAAGGAAATTCCTGATGAGCTGCTTGCCAGGGCAAAGGGAGATGGCTTTGGAGACCGCTACCTGGCATTTCTTTTGGGTGTTTCGGAAGAGGAGATAAGGAACAGGAGAAAGGCTTTGGGGATTGTTCTAAGGTGGGAAACCGTACCCGTAAGCGGTGTGGAAGACGCGGTGTATTATTATTCCACATATTCCCCCACCTGTGACGCTTCTGACATCCCCGGTGGAGAAGAAGCCGCGGAAAGGGAAAAGGTCATGATCCTTGGAGGCGGCCCCAACCGCATCGGGCAGGGGATTGAATTTGATTACTGCTGCGTTCACGCGGCCTTTGCCCTGCGCGACATGGGATATGAAACTATTATGGTCAACTGTAACCCCGAAACCGTTTCCACTGACTATGATACTTCTGACAAACTTTACTTTGAGCCCCTGACGGTGGAGGACGTGCTGAGTATTTACGAAAAGGAAAAACCCCTGGGGGTGATTGTCCAATTTGGGGGGCAGACTCCTCTCAACATTGCCGGAGAACTGTCCCGGGAAGGGGTAAAAATTCTGGGTACTTCCCCGGAAACCATAGATCTGGCAGAGGATAGGGACAGATTCAGAAAAATGATGGAAAAGCTTAATATTCCCATGCCTGAAGCGGGAATGGCCGTTAATATAGAGGAAGCCCTTGAGATTGCGGAGCGCATCGGCTATCCCCTTATGGTCCGCCCGTCCTATGTTCTGGGAGGGCGGGGAATGGAAGTGGTTTACGATGAGGAAATGCTCCGCCAGTACGTTGCTGCGGCGGTGGGGGTAACTCCCGAAAGGCCCATTCTAATTGATAAGTTCCTTGAAAATGCCATTGAGGCCGAGGCCGATGCCGTGGCTGACGGAACCGATGCCTATGTGCCGGCGGTGATGGAGCACATTGAGCTGGCGGGAATTCACTCCGGAGATTCCGCCTGCGTAATTCCCCCGGTGAGCATTGCGGAAAAACACATAAAAACCATTGTGGAATATACCAAAAGAATTGCCCGGGAAATGAACGTGGTGGGCCTCATGAATATTCAGTATGCAATTTACGATGATATGGTTTATGTCCTTGAGGCGAACCCCAGGGCTTCCAGGACCGTTCCTCTGGTTTCAAAGGTGTGCGGTGTTTCCATGGCCAGTACTGCCACCAATGTGATGCTAGGGGTAGAAAGGGGTATTAAATATAACGGGGAAAAACTGGTTCCCAAAGTAATACCGCACTTCGGCGTTAAGGAAGCGGTTTTCCCCTTCAATATGTTTCCTGAGGTTGACCCTCTACTGGGGCCTGAAATGCGCTCCACGGGTGAAGTTTTGGGAATGGATCAGTCCTTTGAGCTGGCATATTTTAAGGCCCAGGAGGCTACCCAGTATATCCTTCCCGTGTCAGGAACCGTCCTTATGAGTGTCAATGATCGGGACAAACCGGCGGCCCTAGAAGTGGCAAGGATATTTGAAACGATAGGGTTCAGGATAAAGGCAACGGAGGGGACGTACAATTATCTCCGGGAAAAGGGTATTAAATGCGAGAAGATAAAGAAGCTCTATGAGGGACGGCCCAACATTGTGGATGAAATAACCAACGGTGAAATAGATCTGGTGATTAATACCCCCGCTGGGAAGCGGGGCCAACATGATGATTCCTATATAAGAAAATCCGCCATTAAAAATAAGGTGCCCTATATAACCACCATGGCCGCTGCCCTTGCCAGCGCCAAGGGGATTGCTGCCTATAGAGATAACGATTTTAATGAAGGATGGCTGAAATCCTTGCAGGAATACCACAAAATGGTGGAGTTTTAAGCTCAGTAAAAACAAAAGGGCATGGGGATTAACCTTTTCCCATGCACAGTTTGTTGCAAGGGGGATCTGCTGCAGTTTTCTCACTCCGGAACTCACGCCGGACATCTCTAGGCAATGCTTAAAGGCAAAACCGGACCGCCCCAAATTCGGCGTCCATGCCTCAGTTGGGGCTGGCGCGAGCGTCCATGCTCGCGCCTTCCGGTTTTGCCTTACGCTTTGCCAAGAGCTGTTAGCCGGCGTTCGTTAAGTCGTTTTGCAGACTGCAGCAGATCCCTCATGAAACTTATTAAGGTTATGTGTCTAAAGTTTGGGTTAAGGTTCGGGGCAGGGGGATAATTCTTTTACCATGCTTTTTTAGATTACAATAATATCCCTTCCTCCTCCTGTGACGCATTCTCCCCCTTCGGGCTTTACTATATAAGTGTCCTCCACTCCCACCATACCTACCCCGGCAATGCCCTTTTTGGGCTCCAGGGCAATGACCATATTTTCCTCCAGGGGATCATCAAATCCCTCGGCGATTACCGGCGGTTCATCCACATGAAGGCCTATTCCGTGGCCCAGGAACTTAACCTGCCTTTTACCAAAGCCCATAAAGTTTTCCTTAAATTGGCTGCTCAGCTCTCCCATCACCGTGCGGTAGATTTCCGACGGTATGGCTCCGGGCTTTAAAAGTTCTGCCAGCCTTTTCTGGACGTCCATGCATTGCCTGTGAATTTTCGCAGCTTCCCGGGGAGGCTTTGCCCCAAAGCTGTAAACCTGTGTTTTGTCGCTGTGGTATCCTTTTACGCCGTAGGCAACGTCCACAAATACCAGATCTCCTTTTTTAAGCTTTCTTTCCCTGCTTCCCACAAGGGGTACCGCTGGATACATACCGTATGCTCCTCCGGGACCGTCAAAACTGGTGGGATAAAGGGAGCTTTCCCCAAAACCTATCTGCCCCACCGCCATTTCCGTTTGAAACATGGCAAACCTGCATATTCCCTGATGACCATATTTAACCATTTTTTCATAGATTTCTGCAGTAAGTTCCGCTTCGCTTATCCCTTCCCTAAGAAGGGAAGGAACTATCTCGGTCATAAATTCATAATGCTGTTTTCCTGCTTCCCTTATTAAGTTTAGCTCATAGGGAGATTTTACTGCTCTCAGAGAAAGCACCAGAGAATCCAGGGAGCCCACACTATTGAAGTTAAAGTGTTTCTTCAGCCTTTCCATGATGGCCAGGGTAACCGTTTCCTTTTCCAAGAGAACATTTCCCAAATCCTTTCCTTCCCTTTCCGCAGCATTTCGGTAGCTTTTCATAGGATGGATATGGGATAGGGGGGATTCATCCAAAGCCCTTTCATAACTTCGGCGCACATAATAGGAGATGCTGCCGTTTCTTTTCAAAAGAAGCATGCCGTCCTGCATGGTACCCGTGAAATAATATTGGTTTACCTTGCTTAAAATGACGGCGGTGTCCCATTGGGGATAAGCTTTGCCCAAAACTTCATAAAGCCCGTTAAGCCTTCCTTCCAGTTCCTTTAAATCCAGTTCCTTCTTCATTTTGCCCTCCCTTTTATTAGGTAGCGTTGTTATTAATACAGTTGATTTCCATGTATTAGGCCGTTATCCTTCCTGAAAAAAAATCTTAAGGTTTTTTATTGGTTTATTGAAGGAAAAAAGGGGATAATCTGTCGAATTTTAGATTTTACCGACAAAAAAAGGAGAGGTTGTTTTGAACAGAAGGCCTTCCGGACGGAAAATTTATGCTGCTTTAATACTGGTGTTTTTAATTTTGGGGGTGTGTGGCATCTTTACCTATGCCCATTCCCTCAATTTTTTCCGAACGGAAAACAGCGGTGCTTCCGGAAATGTAACGGCAGACGAGGGTAATCCCTCTTATCAGCTGCTGGTGGATGGGGAATCCCTAAGCCTGGAAGGCCTTTTTAATTCCAGGGAAGTTCTGTTCGGCAGATGGGATAACGGAGTGCCGGGGGAGGACCGTGTCAATATAGAAATTGTACCCCAGGAGAAAAGACTCATTATTAAAAAAAACGATTCCACCATTAGCCTTCAGTTTCTAAATGCCTTGGTGAGAAGGGAAGGCAACGGAATTGCCCTTCAACATTCAGGCAGCGCAAGGGCGGTTTTTGTTATTTCTGCCCCGGAGGTTAATAGGGCTGACCCATATTCCATAGAGGTGGCAACCACCGGAGCATCCAAAGAAAGGGCATGCTTTGTTCTCCATCTGGAAAGGCAGGGCGGAAGTACCTTAATTAAGGGATTGGAGGAATTTGGGGAAAAGAAGAGAGCCGATGAATATCTGATTCTAGTAAATAAAGAAAATCTCCTGGACAGAAACTTTGTGCCCGGAGACCTTACGGTGTTGCCAAATAACCCCAAACTTTATCAACGGGCAAGGGAGATAAAGGTGAGAAAAGGGATTATTGATGATCTTATATTGATGTTCCAGCAGGCAAAAAAGGAAGGGGTTTCGGGCTTTTTCGTGGTGAGTGCCTACCGTTCATATGATTACCAGAGCGGTCTGTTCCAGAGAAAGGTTCGGCAACTGGGAAACCGGGAGAAAGCTTCCCAGGTGGTGGCGATGCCCGGCACTTCTGAGCATCAGACGGGCCTGGCCCTTGATATATCAGCGGTGGGAAAGGGCCTGGTGGAAAGCTTTGCAGAAACACCCCAGGGACGCTGGCTTAATAGAAACAGCTGGAAGTACGGTTTTATCTTGAGATATCCCAAAGAAAAAAACCATATTACCAATATCATCTATGAACCCTGGCATTATCGATATGTGGGGTATCCCCATTCCAAAATAATTTTCCGCCGGGGGCTGTGTTTGGAGGAGTACCTCAGCAATATGCAAAAATACGGGTATTATGCTGTCGCTTCCGGTTCCTTTACCTATCTTGTGCTGCTGGATCATGAAGATGGGGGAATATACCTCTTGAAGGCAGGGAAAGGGGCAGCTTAAAGGCATAAAATAGCCCGGATTAGCTAACGGATGTATGGATAGGGGTGAATCAGGGTTATGGACCTAAATGCTTCAGACCTTCTGCAATTATTTGAGCTTTTCAACGGTGCCACTTCCAAGGAAATTGATGAATTTATCTCTGAAATAGCAGAAGAAGCAAACAGGATTTTTAAATTAAAAAAGATCGCCGTGCTCCTAAAAGAGAAGGATAGATTCCGCTGTCTTGGACATTGGGGATTTAGGGATTCATCAGAGATAGGGAAATATTTTAAAGAGCCCGGCAGGGAAAGCCGTGTTTATTCCATTTCCGGAAATCCCGAGGGGCTTATTTTTTTTGAAACGGATAAGGGAATTTCCCGTAAAGAAAAGAAACTTTTGGATTTAGCGGCGCGGCGTATAGAAGAAATGGTTGCCGTAAAGCAGAGGGAATTGGAGCTAATTAGTAATATTTTAAATCAAGTACCCGTGGGAATGTTTCTTTTAAAGGAAGGAAGGTTTTGGGTAGTAAACTCTCAGTTTGAAAGGATTTCCGGCTATACTCAGAAAGAACTGTGGGAAAAAGAAGCCATGGATCTGGTGCTTCCAAAGGACAGAACCATTTTAAGATACATTGCGCCAAGGATGCTTGAGGGGCTGTCTACTAAGCCCAGCGAATTTAGAATTGTAACCAATAAGGGTGACGTAAAATGGGTGGAGGGGCTGGCTGCCCGTCTTAAGTATGGAGAAGACAAAGTGGTGATAGGTAGTCTTGTGGACCTCAGCCATAAAGGGAAATGTACCAAAAAGCTTGAGTATGTAAAATCCCGGGATCCTCTCACGGGGTTGTACAACCGGATATCCTTTGAAAATCAGCTCTGTTATTTTAGGGAAAAAGGGGAGTATCCCGTCAGCATAATTGTGGCGGATTTCAACGGTTTGAAGATGATAAACGATACCATGGGCTACCGGGAGGGAGACAGGCTTTTATGTGCCTTTGCCCATCTTCTTAAGAGGGTTCTGCCCCCGTCTACAATTCTGGCAAGGGTGGGGGACGATGAGTTTGCGGCCATTCTTCCCCTGGTGGATGAAGGGGCGGGAATGGAGCTGGTGAGTCGTCTGCGGATGGCTGTGGAGATATACAACGATGAGCATTATTTCACTCCGATGAACATTGCCTTTGGAATATCCACAGCTCTGAGTTCAGGGGAGCATTTAAGGGACACTTTTAAAAGGGCTGAAGAGATCATGAATAAGGAAAAAATATGCAGCGGTTTGAGTTATAGGAGCAAAACCGTTGAAGCCCTTCTCACTGCTCTTTCGGAACACGACCGATATGCGGAGGAACACAGCAGGCGCATGCAGCGGCTCTGCTATTTCCTTGGGGATAAAGTAGGGCTGTCCCAGAAGCAGAAGATGGATCTTACCCTTCTGGCTCAGGTCCACGATGTGGGAAAGGTTGGCATATCCGACAGGATAATTTTAAAGGAGGGGCCCCTTACGCCGGAGGAATGGGGAATTATGAGGCTTCACCCCGAAAAGGGATGCCGCATTGCCATGGCCACGCCGGAGCTGGCGGACATTGCCCATCTTATTTTAAAACATCATGAAAAATGGGACGGCACAGGCTATCCCTTTAATCTGAAAGGGGAAGAGATCCCTATAGAGTGCCGTATTTTATCCATTGTGGATGCCTTTGATGCCATGACCTCCGACAGGCCCTACAGGAAATCCATGTATCCCGAAGAAGCCCTGGATGAAATACGGCGCTGTGCAGGGACTCATTTTGATCCTGAAATCGCGGAGATCTTTGTGAAAAATATTTCGGAAGGGGATTTGGTCATAAATAGGTGCAGGGGGTAAGGATAAACTGGTACTTCATAAAAATCCAAGGCCCCCCATTATGTTTTAGGAGGCCTTGGATTTATTTTTATATTTTATTCTTCAAATTCTTTATATTCATACTCCTTTTTTATGTCTTCTTTTTCTTCTTCATATTGCCTTTTTAACCTGTCTTTGAGGAGTTCTCCTCCTACTCCGACTTCATCGGCATCTGTTTCCATGAGGTAAACAACAAAGGACGATTTGTCCAGTCCTGTCAGCTCACTGGCTTTCTCGGTGAAAGCCTTAATGAGCTCTCTCCTTTTATCTTTCTCTAGTTCCGGCCCATAGAAGAAAATTGTGGGCATCAATTAATCACCTCCAATTCCTAAGTATAGGTTTTTCAGCCTGGCTTGTCAAATTGAGGGAAGGCAAGGGATTTTGTTTTATAAGGTGAAACGGGCACCCGAAGGTGCCCGCTCTGGTTTTAATACGCTATCTGATTAAGTAATCTATCTTATGCTCGATATCATCAAGCTTTTCCCGGATTTCAACGGCAAGTTTTCCCAGATTGATACAGTCCACTGTACCTATGGCGGCCCCGCATTTGGCACAGAAAACAAACATAATTTCATATCGGGTCTTAGGCCCCATTGGCTCAACTTCTCGCATTTCGAAAAATTCATGACCGCATTTTGGGCAGGCAGCTGATGCCATGACAGCACCCCCCTTTCACCGTTCTTTTTTTTATTATTCAACGGTAAAGGGGTATATTCCTACTAATAAATGGTAGACATGCTTTAATATTTTTCTCATCTTTTATATTTTTTTGTGTCCTTTTCCCTGATTTCAACCCGGCGGATTTTTCCGCTTATGGTTTTGGGCAGTTCCTCTGCGAATTCAATGATCCTCGGGTATTTATAGGGAGCCGTTACTTTTTTAACGTGTTTTTGAAGCTCCAAAACCAGTTCTTTCCCTGGGGTGTAGCCGGGAGCCAGGACCACCGTTGCCTTAACTGTCTGTCCCCGAAGCTCGTCGGGTACTCCCGTTACTGCACACTCAATAACGGCAGGGTGTTCCAAAAGGGCGCTTTCCACTTCAAAGGGCCCGATGCGGTATCCGGAGCTTTTGATTACATCGTCATTTCTTCCTACGAACCAGAGGTATCCGTCCTCATCCATCCATGCCATGTCCCCGGTCTCATAGATTCCGTCATGCCATACCTTTTCCGTAAGCTTTCTGTCGCCGTAGTAGCCTTTGAACATGCCCAGGGGCGTGTTACGGGATGTGCGTACCACAATTTGCCCCACTTTTCCCACCTCGCAGGGGTTTCCGTCTTCGTCGATTATTTCTATGCTGTATCCCGGCGCGGGTTTGCCCATGGAACCGGGCTTGGGTTCCATCCATGGGAAGGTGCCAATGGCCACAGTCATTTCCGTTTGACCGTACCCCTCCATTAGGCGTATTCCGGTACCTTTGAGGAATCGGTAATAAACTTCCGGGTTTAAGGGTTCCCCTGCCACAACGCAGTATTCTAGGGCGTCCAAGTCATACTGGGACAAATTTTCCTGAATGAGGTAGCGGTATACGGTGGGGGGAGCACAGAAGGTGTTTACGCCGTATTTGCCTATCATTTTTAGAAGATCCGCCGGAACAAAACGTTCGTAATCATAAACGAACACGGCGCTTCCAGCAATCCATTGGCCATAGATTTTTCCCCAAGCCGCCTTGGCCCACCCGGTGTCTGCAAGGGTAAGGTGAAGTCCCCCGTTCCTTACATTCTGCCAGTATTTGGCTGTAACGATATGCCCAAGGGGATAGGTGAAGCTGAGTTGGACCATCTTGGGCTGCCCCGTTGTTCCTGAAGTAAAGTAAAGGAGCATGATGTCGTCATTTACCGTTGCTTCTTCCCCGGTGGGGCGCTGAAAATGGGAGGGTGCTGCTTCCACTTCCCTGTCAAAGTCTATCCAGCCCTTTTTGGCCACACCTCCGATAACGGCTTTATGGACCAAGGTAGGAGATCCTTTTTCGGCATTTTCTACGTTTTCCATAACCCTGGGATCCGAAGCGGCAACGATCATTTTAATGCCCGCCGCATTGTTACGGTAGATAATATCCTTTGGGGTAAGGAGATGGGTGGCAGGGATGCATACGGCGCCTATTTTGTGCAGGCCTAAAAGACAGTACCAGAATTGGTAACGCCTTTTTAGTATGAGCATTACCCTGTCGCCCTTTTTGATGCCCAGGGATTTAAAGAAATTGGCCGCCTTATTGCTGTATTCCTTAAGCTGGGAAAAAGAAAAAGTCCGGCTTTGGCCGGCTTCATCACACCAAACTATGGCTTTCCGCCCGGGCTCCCTTTCCGCCCATTCATCCACCACGTCAAAGGAGTAATTAAAGTTTTCGGGCACCTTTACCCTGTAATTTTTGTAGAAATCTTCGTAAGAGCTGAAATGCCCGGAAACGAATTTTTCAAGCATCTTAACACCTCTTCCCTAGATAATAATTGCTAAAAATTTTGCGGGTTTTCCATTCAATGCCTGCATTCCGTGCTTAATGCTGGAATCGAAGTACAGGCAGTCTCCTTCGTTGAGGATTATTTCATAATCTCCCAGAACCACCTTTAGGGTCCCTTCCAGAACGTAGTTGAATTCATGGCCAGGATGGCTGTTAAAGCTTATGGGTCTGTCCTCGGGTTCCACCGTAACCAAAAAAGGTTCAGCCTTTTTGTTGATGAAATTATGGGCAAGGCTCTGGTATTTGTAATCTTTTCTCCTTTCCACCGATACCCCTTTGCCTTTACGGGTAACACAGTATGTGTGGAGCTTTGGTTCTTCACCGGTAAGAAGGGTGCTGAGCTCCACACCGAAGCGCTGGGCGATCATGGAAAGAACGCTTACGGGTATATCCCCCTCGCCGCTTTCGTATTCTGCATATTGCTCCTTGTCAATGCCCAGCTCCCGGGCAAGGGTTTCCTTTGAGACGCCGAAAATCTCCCGAAGCTCCCGAATGCGGCTGGCAATCTGCTTGATTTCGTCGTTTACCATAGGGACGGCCCCCTTTCTTTACTGAACTTACAAAGGGATTCAGCTAAACACTTTATTCCCCCTCTATTCTTTAAAAAAAATTATTTTCCTGCTTAAACCTTGCTATAATTAAAAAAACATCTATTTGTGAAAGGAGCCGGAAATCATGAAAGTTGTGGTTGTGGGAGGGTCAGCTGCGGGCCTTACTGCAGCCAGCACCATAAAGCGGAGAAAGCCCGAGGCCCGGGTAATGGTTTTTGAAAAATCCGGGGATGTTTCATACGGTGCGTGTGCAATGCCCTATAATCTTCTGCAGAAGGATAAGCCGCCGGAAAGCCTGTATGCCCTTACCTATAAAGAAATTACAGAGGTTCGGGGCATTGACTACAGGCTTTATTCAGAGGTTTTAAGCATTGAACCCCAAAAGGGGCGGGTGGTTGTTTACGATAGGGAGAATTCAAGGAAATATATAGAGGAATATGACTATCTTGTTTATGCCACGGGGGCTTTGGCCAACAGGCTGCCTTTGAGGGGTTTTGATCTGCCCAATGCCTTTTATTTTAAAACCCTTGATGATTTAAGGAGAGTCAAAAAATTTATTTATGAGGAAAACCCCAAAATGGCATGCCTTATAGGAGCGGGATTTATTAATCTGGAGCTTGCGGATGTTTTTAAGGAACTGGGGATGGATGTGGTTGTACTGGAAAAGATGGATAGAATTCTTCCTTCCTATGAACCTGAGATTAGACAGAAAGCGGAGGAATATTTAAAGGAAAAAGGGGTAGTGGTGGTAACCTCCGTGGAGGTGAATTCTTTTGACGGAAGTGCCGTGGATACTTCCATGGGCAGGGTACCCTGTGATTTTGTAGTAGCGGCTGTGGGGGTAAGACCCAATGGGGAAATTATAAGGGAAGCCGGCGGGGAAATTGGGTATAAGGGAGCTGTTAAGGTTAATAGCTATTTGGAAACCAATCTGGACAATGTTTTTGCCGCCGGAGACTGTGCAGAGCATTATGTAAGGGTGTTGGACCGCAATCTCTATATGCCTTTGGGCACCACTGCCAATAAACAGGGGAGGATTGTGGGACACAACATTGCTTTTCCAAACGGCAAAAAACCTTTTTACGGCATAAATCAAACGTCGGTATTTAAGATTTTTGACTATACCGTTGGCGCCACAGGTCTTTTTACCCGGCAGCTGGATGAGGAAGGCATTTCCTGGGGCAAAAGTGTGGTAGACGTGCGCACCAGGGGGGCATATCCCGGGGGTGGAAAGATGAGGGTGTGCCTTCTCTTTGAAAAGGGAAGCGGCAGACTTTTGGGATGTCAGATAATTGGAGAAGATGTGGTGGCTAAAAGACTTGATGTGGCGGCTGCTGCCATATATGCGGGGCTAACGGTATTTGAGCTGGCTGAGCTTGACCTTTCCTATGCACCGCCCTATTCCCCCGTTTGGGACCCTCTGCTGGTTGCGGCAAACCAGGCCGTAAAGGCGGTTTAAGGGTATACAGATTTTGATTAATTTTATGGAAAGGTTTTCCCTGAAACGAAAGTATGGGCCCTTGGTTTTTGGGACATGAATAATTGAAAACAGCCGGTAAAAGGAGTACACTTTTAATATCGGCTTGTTGGACATAGGGGTTCTGAGGCAGTCTGCTTAATCCAGAACTTACGCCGGACAGCTCTGGGCGCGGTGTTATGGGCAAAACGGGCATGATCAATGCTGTTTGTTTGAAGGTGAAAGTATGGAAAGAGAAAAGGAAAAAATAGAGAGGTACTCTTTAGCAGCCTCAACCACTGCTTCTTTTTTGACAGCCTTTATGGGCAGCTCCATTAACCTGGCTGTTCCCACCATCGGCAGGGTGTTTAATGCCGGGGCTTTGACCATGGGCTGGGTGGTTACCAGCTATATTTTGGCTTCCGCTGCCTTTTTGGTGCCCATTGGGAGAATTTCTGACATTATGGGCAGAAGAAAAATTTTTTCCATGGGCCTTTTTGTTTTCAGCGTTTCCTCGTTTTTATGCAGCCTGTCCCATTCCATCGGGGTATTTATCTTTTTCCGGGTGCTTCAGGGTTTGGGAAGCGCCATGATATTTGCCACTTCCATAGCCATCCTTACTTCGGTGTTTCCTCCCTGGAAACGGGGCAGGGTTTTGGGGATAAATGCCGCTGCCGTGTACTTAGGGCTGTCTGCGGGACCTTCCCTGGGGGGAGCTTTGAATCATTATTTCGGCTGGGAATCTATCTTTTATATTCCCGCTTTTATGGGAAGTATTACGGCAGCCTCAACCTTTTTGAAGTTTAAAGGCGAATGGGTAGGAGCAAAGGGAGAAAACTTTGATTTGACAGGGGCGATTCTTTATTCCGCGGGGCTTGTTTTGTTTATGTACGGGGTTACGGGTATTACCTCTTCCCCATGGGCTAAGTACCTTATGCTTTTAGGGCTGGTTAATCTGGGATTCTTTTTGAAGTTTGAACAGAGAGCAGACATGCCCCTTTTTAATCTTAGCCTTTTTAAAAATCCCGCCTTTGCCTTTTCCAACCTTGCCGCTCTGATCAACTACAGCTCCACCTTTGCGGTGGGATATCTTTTGTCCCTGTATTTACAGCTGGTTCGGGGTTTTTCGTCCCAGACGGCGGGTTTGATTCTTCTGTTCCAGCCCGTGGTGATGGTGATTTTTTCGCCCATTGCGGGGAATCTTTCGGACGACATTGAGCCCAGAAAAGTGGCTTCTTTCGGGATGGCCGTTACCACCCTGTCTATCGTTTTATTTTATTTCATTGATAAAAATACACCCCTTCTTATGGTGGAAGGGGGGCTGGTGCTTTTGGGGCTGGGGCTGGCGCTGTTTTCATCTCCCAATACCATTGCAATAATGAGTTCAGTGGAGAAAAAGTATTACGGCATTGCGTCCTCTACCCTTTCCACCATGAGGCTGGTGGGGCAGAGCATCAGCATGGGCCTTGTGACCCTTGTTATGACCCATTTTGTGGGCAATGTGGAGCTTTCCCGGGTTCCCCATGGAATGCTACTAAAAAGTTCCAAGTTTTGCTATTTAATGTTTGCGTTCCTTTGTTTCGTAGGGATCTTTGCTTCCCTGGCCCGGGGGGATATATACAGGGAGGAAGAAGAGGATGAATAATAAAAGGGCATCTGCTGCAGTTTTCTTTACTTGCGAACTCATGCTGTTTAAAACCGGGCCGCCCCATATTTGGGTCCGTGCGAGAGAATGGCTGGCGCTCACCTTCTGCTCGCGCCTCCCGGTTTTAATCGGCGCTCGTTAAGTTGTTTCGCAAACTGCAGCAAGTCCCCTTCATCAGTAATCTGTGTAATTTTAAGTAAAATTTCAAAGAATATTTTAAAAAAATGGTGGGATTATAAAAAAAAGCAAAAAGGACTTTTTAAACAGTTCAATCATCCATACGATACAAGGAGGCGCAATTAATGGCAGTTAAAGTCGTAGAAAGTCCTTCGAAATACGTCCAGGGACCCAATGCTGTAATGGAATTGGGAAAGTATGCAAAAATTCTTGGCGAAAAAACTATGGCTGTGGTGGACGTAAGGGTTATGTCCCTTATGGAACAGCGTCTGAGGGAAGCGGTGGACGATACTGAATTTTTTTTTTTGAAATATTTAACGGTGAGTGCTCCAAAGAAGAAATCAACCGCCTTGTGAAAAAGGGGCGGGATGAAGACTTTAATGTGATAGTGGGAATCGGAGGCGGGAAAACCCTTGATACAGCTAAGGCCGTAGCCCATTTCATGTCCGTTCCCGTTATAACCGTTCCTACCACGGCATCATCCAATGCCCCGGTTAGTGCTCTGTCTGTGATCTATACTCCCGAAGGTGAGTTCGAGGAATACCTTTACCTTCCCAAAAATCCCGATGTGGTGCTTGTAGACAGCAGAATAATAGCCGAAGCTCCGGTGCGCTTTTTGGTGGCGGGTATGGGAGATGCCCTGGCCGCTAAGTTTGAAGCGGAAGCTGCTTACAGGGGCACTTCTGAACATATTTCCGGTGGACTTTCCACAGTTACCACCCTGACCATGGCCCAAGCATGCTTTGAAACCCTCTTGGAAAACGGGTATGAAGCCAAGCTTGCCGTTGAAGCCAATGCCGTTACCCCGGCGGTGGAAAAGGTGATTGAAGCCAACATCCTTTTAAGCGGTAAAACCGGGGGCCTCGCGGCAGCCCATTCCATACACAACGGATTGACCAGGCTTGAGGAAACTAAAAATTTATACCACGGGGAAAAAGTTGCCTTTGCCGTTATCGCCCAAATGGTGATGGAAGACCGTGCCCCGGAAGAAATTCAGGAAGTAATTGAATTCTGTATTTCCATAGGGCTTCCGGTGACGTTGGAACAGATGGGTTTGAAGGATGCAGGAAGGGATAGATTGATGGTGGCTGCGGAGGCTGCATGTGCTGAAAAGGAAACCATTCACAATATGCCCTTCCCGGTTAATCCGGAAATGGTGCTAGATTCCCTTTTGGGCGCCGATGCCCTGGGAAGGGAATTTATGATATAATATGACAGAAATTTTCCCTATGGAAACTTCCTTTTAATTATATATAGCAAAAATAACGAAAAATCACGATCTGATTGTCCATTTTGGACAATTTTTTTTTAGATGTTTGTATTTTTTATATAAAGGTTGAAACTGCTTAAATAACGAAGATACTAAAATTGTATTTGTTTTAAGTCGTTTAGTGCTGTAAAGTGGTGAAATTTGATGATTTAGTTTTACGGGGGGGTGAGCTCCAAGGATTAGGGCTGCAATGGATTTTTGACCGGTTTTTTATTCTATACAGAAGGGAGAGTAATCATGGGGAATCTTGTTAAGCATAAAAAGCTGGCTGCGATGATCGCCCTGGTATTTTTTACAGCGGTTGTCCTTGCGGGATGCGGCGGAGGCGGTGATCAGGAAGGAACAAGCCAGGGGGGAGAAAGAATTATACGCATCAGTGAGGCCAATGTTCCCAATATAGATCCCGGAGTGGGTTCCGATTATGCCAGTTCCATAGCCCTGGTCAATATTTACGATACCTTGGTTTTCCCGGACCACGATGGAAGTGTAAAACCTTGGGTTGCTACCGACTGGGAAACCAGCAGCGATGGGCTCACATGGACCTTTAACCTGAGAAAGGGAGTTAAATTCCACAACGGTGATGAGCTTACCGCCGAAGACGTGGTCTTCTCCATGGAGAGAATGCTTACCATGGGAGAGGGCTACGCCTATTTGTTCACAGAAGTGGTGGAGGACGTAAAGGCCCTTGATGATTATACGGTGCAGTTTAAGCTGAAAAAACCCTTTGGACCGTTTTTGCAGACCCTGGTAAGGCTTTATATTCTGAACAAAGAGCAGGTTGTATCCAATCTGGGAGATGGGCCATACGGTGAAATGGGTGATTACGGTAAAGAATGGCTCATAACCAACGATGCGGGCAGCGGCCCCTACATGGTTAAGGAACTGAAGAAGCAGGAATACCTTTATGCAGTGAAGTTTGATGATTATTGGGGTGGTTGGGAGGAAGATGCTCCCGAGGCTTTCAAGATCATTGGCACCACATCTCCTTCTACCATTAGGACCCTTATGACTAGAAGGGAGCTGGAAATCACAGACCAGTGGCAGACCAAGGAAGCCCTTGAAGCTTTGGACAACATTGAGGGTGTGGAAGTCAATGCTGCCTTTACAGGTACCATTCTCAACATCATGCTCAATACCAAAAAGGCACCCACTGATGATGTGCATTTCCGCAAAGCCCTAACATACCTCTTTGATTATGATACTGCGGTAAACAGCTTGTTCCCGGGATGCAAGAAGACTGTGGGGCCAATTTCCGAGAGTTTGCCGGGCTTCAGCAAGGATCTTACCGTCTTTGAGCAGAACCTGGAGAAAGCCAAGGAGGAGCTGGCAAAGTCCAAGTATGCGGGAAGTCTTGATCAATATACCGTGGAGCTGGCGTGGATAGCGGAAGTACCCGATGAGGAAAAGGTTGCCCTTATGCTCCAGTCCAACGCTCAGGAACTGGGAATTAACGTGGATGTTGTGAAGGTTCCATGGCTGTCCTTTGTGGATCAAATTGCTAAGCCCGAGAGTACTCCCAATGCAAGCCTGGTATTTGTTTCACCCCATTACGGTGAGGCGGGTACCATATTCGAATCCCGTTACCATTCAAAATCCACGGGAACATGGGAGCAGTGCGAGTGGCTGCAGGATAAGGAGCTGGATGCAATGATCGAGGATGCCATCGGCACCATCAATTTTGAGGAGCGTTTGCCTAAGTACGGTGCCATCCAGAAGAAGATTGTAGATCTGGCTCCCACCATTTGGGCCTTTGATCAGGCTGAAAAGCGGGCATATCAGGCTGATTACGTAATGTGGCCCGCTGCCGAAAGGATTAAAAAGGATGAGCCTGTAACTCCGGTGATGGGATATATGTTCTATTTCCGCGATTTCAAAGTGTATCCCGATCGGATTCCCCAGTAATTGTTATGGTTTCTTAAGGGGTGGTTTCCCCGAGGGCTTTGGGGAAGCCACCCTCGGATTTTCTTGTAGCTAATGCCGGAGACGCGAATGGGGTGGTTATATGAAACTCAGCTCTTATGTGATAAAAAGACTTCTTTATTCAATTTTCGTCCTTTTGGGACTGTCCATTGTGATTTTCATTATTGCCCGGGTGGTTCCTGGGGATCCCGCAAGATTGGCTTTGGGACCCAGGGCTCCTCAGTTTGCCGTGGATGCCCTGAGGGAAGAAATGCATCTTGACAAATCCCTGCCCGTTCAGTACTTCTATTGGATCAAAGGGGTTGCCACGGGGGATCTGGGAAAGTCGTTGATTACTAAGCGAAATGTGGTGGAAGATATTGCGGAATTTCTTCCCGCAACCCTGGAATTGGTACTTGTGTCGGCATTATTTGTGATTGTTTTTTCTATTTTTTTCGGAGCTCTGGCTGCCCGATACAAGGATACGTGGGTGGATAGCTTTATTAGAGTAATGGCGTATACGGGAGTGGCCGTTCCTTCCTTTGTGCTGGCGGTGATTTTTCTGCTTCTTTTTGGATATATCTGGCCGATTATTCCCGTATTGGGACGCCTGAGCGCGGGGATACAGCCGCCTCCCACCATAACGGGGCTGATTACCATAGACAGCCTTTTGACCGGGCAGTTGGACGTTTTCTTTGATGCTTTAAAGCACCTTATTTTACCTGCCCTGGCTCTGGCCGTGGGGCCTCTGTTTCAGGAAGCACGGATAGTTCGTTCTGCCATGACGGAGAACATGGGTAAGGATTATCTGGCTGCAGCGGTGGGATTTGGCATGCCCGATCATGTAATTACGGGTAAGTATCTTCTTAAGCCTTCTTTAATCCCTGCGGTATCGGTAATGGGGCTTGACATTGCCTCTTTGATGAGCAATGCCTTTTTGGTGGAAGTGATCTTCAACTGGCCGGGTATTTCCCGCTACGGAATGGAAGCTATGCTGCGGAAGGATCTCAACGCCATTTCCGCTGTCATCATTGTTTTTGGGTTAATTTTCGTTTTGGTAAATATTCTTGTGGATTTGATTGTGGCCTACTTAGATCCGCGGATTCGATTGGGAGGAAGAAGCTCATGAACATAAGCGTTCAGTCAAAACAGGAAGTACCTGCTCTATCTTTTTCCGTAAGGGTAAAATCAGGGGTAAAAAAGAATTGGTATAAATTTTCCCGCAATAAGCTGTCTGTGGTGGGGCTTATTATTGTCCTCATTATAGTTTTTTCGGCCATTTTTGCACCTCTAATTGTTCCCTATCCTCACCATGCGGGGAAATTTGTGGACTATGCCAATGCCGGTACTGCTCCCTGCGCCGAATACTGGTTCGGTACGGATAATTTCGGCAGGGATATATTTTCCAGGATAATTTTTGCTTTCCGGGGAGCCCTTTATATGGCGGCGCTGGTTCTGGCCATTGCCGTGCCCATAGGGGTTTTCCTAGGGCTCATTGCCGGATACTACCAGGGTACTTTTTTGGATACGGTTATCATGAGGGTTACGGATATATTTCTTTCGGTGCCTCCGCTGCTTCTGGCTTTGGCCATTGCAGCGGTACTAAAGCCCAATCTCACCAACGCAATGATTGCCGTTACCGTTATGTGGTGGCCGTGGTATACGAGGCTTGTTTACGGAATGGCCACTTCCACGCGCAATGAGTATTTTGTCAAGGCGTCAGAGCTTATTGGGGCCGGGAGACTTCACATTATCTTCCGGGAAATACTGCCCAACTGTCTTTCGCCCATTTTTACAAAAATGGCTCTGGACGTAGGATGGGTTATCCTCATCGGAGCTTCCTTAAGCTTTGTGGGGTTAGGAGAGCAGCCTCCCACCCCCGCTTTGGGCCAGATGGTTTCAGACGGGACCCGCTATATGCCCGATCTTTGGTGGATGACTGTTTTCCCATCCCTGGCCATTGCCGTTACTATACTGGGCTTTAACCTTATGGGGGACGGAATACGCGATATGATGGCAAAGGGTGAGTATGATCGTGAATAAAAATGACTCTATTCTTAATATAAAGGATCTCCATGTGCACTACCGTACCTATGATGGCTTTGCCAAGGTGCTGGACGGTGTAAACCTATGGGTCGGAAAGGGTGAAAAGGTGGGACTGGTGGGAGAAGCGGGTTGCGGAAAGACCACCACCATGCGAACAGTGCTCAGGATTCTACCCGAGAATGCCGTTGTCCCCAAAGGGGAAATTTTCTATCACGGGGAAGACATTTTAAAGATGAAGCCCCAAAAGTTAAACAAAGTGCGCACCCAGGGGATTTCCATGATCTTTCAAGAGCCCGCAGCTGCGTTAAATCCCGTTTTTACCATTGGAACCCAAATGTTTGATGTAATCAGATATTCGGATAGCGGGAAGGGAAGGAGCAAGGAAGAGATTAAGGAGCTTGCCGTTAAAGCCATTGGGGAGGTTTACATACCTGACCCCGAAAGAATATTGAACAGCTATCCCGGTCAGCTTAGCGGCGGTATGAAGCAGAGAATCTGTATTGCCATGGCTATTGTGACAGAAAGGGAGCTATTGATCGCCGATGAACCGGGAACATCCCTGGATGTTACCATTCTGGACCAGGTGCACAGGCTCTTAAGGGGCTTGGTGGAAAAGAAAGGAATGTCACTGATAATGATTACCCATTCTTTGGGTGTTGCCCGGGAGATGACCGACAGGATATATGTTATGTATGCGGGCAATATTGTGGAGACCGCAGAGACCAAAGAGCTTTTTAAAAATCCTCTTCATCCTTATACCCTGGGTCTTTTAGAATCCGTTCCCAGGCTTACCGGGGGCGGGGTAGCCGAGGGTATTTACGGCCGTATTCCCGATTACTTTTCTCCCCCCAAAGGCTGCCGTTTCCATCCCAGGTGCAGGCTGTCGGAAGAAAAGTGCCGTGAGGAAAAGCCCCTGTTAAAGGATGTGGGAGATGGACACCAGGTAGCCTGTTTTAAGGTGCAGGGGGTGATATAATGAGCGGTGATGCATTAACATTAACAGAAACAATTCTTGAGGTACAAAATCTTAAAACCTATTTCTCCGTGGGAAAAGCGGAAGGCAAGCCCCTTTTTGTCAAGGCTGTGGACGGTGTGAGCCTTAAAGTAAAAAGGGGTGAAATAATGGGCCTGGTGGGGGAATCGGGCTCCGGGAAGAGCACCCTGGCTTACACGGTAATGGGAATGTATCCTCCAACGGAAGGCAAGATTATTTTCCAAGGACAGGATATAAGCATGCCCAGCGCTAAGCGTTCCCTTTCCATAAAAAAGGATCTGCAGATTGTTTTTCAGGATCCGGGGTCTTCTTTGAACTCCAGACAGAATGTTCGACAGATACTGGAACTGCCCCTTAGGGTTCACAAAATTGCCAGTAAAAACGGTTTAGAAGAAAAAATTGTCCAGCTGCTTAAAATGGTGGAACTTCCCCCCAACTACATGCATAAATCTCCAGCTTCTATGGGGGGCGGGGAAAGACAGATGATTTCCATAGCACGGGCTCTGGCTACGGATCCCCAGTTTGTGATCCTGGATGAGCCCACCTCTGCTCTTGACGTTTCCATTCAGGCAAAGATTATCAATATGCTTCTTAAGCTTCAGGAGGAAAAGGGGCTGACCTATCTTTTCATTACCCATGATTTAAGCCTTATGAGGAACATTGCCACCAGGGTGGCAATTATGTACCTGGGTAAAATATGTGAAACTGCTCCTACGGAGGACTTTTTCCAAGCACCCCTTCATCCCTACACCCGAATGCTCCTTTCTTCCATTCCTGTGGTTTCTGAGGAAGAGGAGGAGCTGAAGCCTAAAAAGGTGGTTTCCACCGGGGAAATTCCTTCACCGGTTAATGTTCCACCGGGGTGCAGTTTTCACCTGAGGTGCCCTGAGAAGCGGGAAGTTTGCATGGAGGTTGATCCTGAGATGGTGGAGGCTGAGCCGGGGCATTTTGTAAGGTGCCACCTATACGGTTAGTCTAATTGGAATGAAGTCAGCTTGTTGACAAAGGGTGTCTGCTGCGGTTTTCTTGACTTGCGAACTCACGACGGACATCTCTAAATTCGACGTCCATGCGAGAAACTGGGGCTGGCGCTCATCTTCTGCTCGCACCTCCCGGTTTTAGCCGGCGGTCGTTAAGTCGCTCGCAAACCGCCACAGAACCCCGTGGGAATTCTTAAGATGATTCTCGACCGTCTGATAAAGTATAGGTTTGGTTTTTCTGCAGGAACAAAGGAGGAATTACCATGAACAGTAAAAAACGCATACTCTTTATCAATCCAGTGGGGCACAGCAGCTGGGACCGGCTTATTTTGGATTATTTAAACAGTGCCAAAGAGGATGACACCGAAGTGGACGTGGTTTCCCTAGAAAGGGGACCCCATCATCTGGAATATCATTATTATGAAGCCCTTGTTTCCTGGGATCTTTTAAATTTAATTAAAAAAGCGGAAAAGGAAGGCTATGACGGAGCTGTAATAGGATGCTTTTATGACCCCTTCCTTAGGGAGGCCAGGGAGATTTGTGAAAGGATGGTGGTAACGGCGCCGGCGGAATCCGCCCTTAACATAGCAGCAGCTTTAGGGGATACCTTTTCCATCATCGTTGGTAGGAGAAAATGGATCCCCGCCATGCGTAGGAATGTGTTCAAGTACGGACATAGGGATAGGCTTGCTTCCTTCCGTTCCTTGGACCTGGGGGTTCTGGAGTTTCACGCTGATGAAGAATTTACCGAAAAGAGGCTTAAGGAAGAAGCTGAAAAGGCCGTAAAAGAGGACGGGGCGGAAGTGATAGTGCTGGGATGCACCGTTCAGTTCGGCTTCTACAAAGAGCTTCAGGATAGCCTGGGTGTGCCGGTGGTGGATGTTGTCCTTGCCCCCTTCAAATACGCTGAATTTCTTGTGAATCTTCGGGATCGCTTTGGCTGGTACACCAGTAAAGTAGGGGGATATGAGACGCCTCCGGTCCGGGAAATCAAGGAATGGGGACTGGAAGAACAGTATGGCTTTCAAGGGCTGTGGGAAGAGTAAGGGTTTTTAGGGGTGAAAGCATGGAAGTTTATGTAAATAGGGTTAAACGGGTGCGGGAGCTGATGGAGGAAAGGGACATCCAATGCCTTTTTACCGCACCTTCATCCAATATCTTTTATCTAACCGGGGTAAAAACCACTTTGGATGAACGCCTACAGCTGGCGGTACTGTCCCGGGAAGGTCCCCTTTTCCTTGTGCTGCCGGAGATGTATAAAGAGGCCGCTTCCGATTTGGGAGAGGGTTTTGAGCTTCTCACCTGGGCGGATCAGCAGGACCCCATGGAGCCGGTTCGTGAAGCCTGCGGAACCATAAAGGGACGGGCTGCGGTGGATCCCAAGCTGTGGGCGGGTCATCTTCTGCGGCTCATGGAAACTTTCAAAGACTGCACCTTTGTGGACGCAGGAGAGCTTTTGGGAAAGGTGCGCTCCATAAAGGATGAAGAAGAACTCAGATGCTTAAAAAAGGCAGGGGAACTGGCGGATGAAGTGATGGGGGAAGTTTTGAAGGAAATTTCCGTGGGGATGACCGAGCTGGAGCTGGCGCATTTTATTGAGAGAAAAATCAAGGAAAAGGGTGCCGATGATATATCCTTTAAGCCCATAGTGGCTTCTGGCCCCAATGGCGCCATGCCCCACCACATTCCCGGAGACAGGAATATAGAAAAGGGAGATTTAGTGGTGCTGGATTTTGGGGCAGTATTGGAAGGCTACTGCTCCGATATAACCAGGACTGTCTTTGTGGGCAAGGCGGGTAACGAGGAAAAGGAGATTTACAGGATAGTCATGGAAGCCAATGAGGCGGGATACAGGGCCGCTGTCACCGGGGCTTTGTGCGGGGACGTGGACAGGGCTGCCCGGGAGGTAATTGACCGGGCAGGATACGGGCGGTTTTTTATCCACCGCACCGGCCACGGCATAGGCCTTGACTACCATGAGGAGCCCTACATAGTGGAGGGCAGCAAGGTTTCCTTAGAAAAGGGCATGGTATTCAGTGTGGAACCGGGAATTTACATTCCCCAGAGGTTCGGGATCCGCATTGAAGATATTGTGGCGGTAACGGACCGGGGACCCGTGCGATTGAACAATTTCCCCAGGGAGCTGGTGGAAGTTTAGGCTTTCTGCTGGGAAGAAGATTATATATAACATACCAGGGAGGGTTAGTTGCTATGAGCTACAGAATAGCTGTGGACATCGGAGGTACTTTTACGGACATTGTCTGTCTGGAGGAGGAAACCGGAGCTCTCATTGAAGAAAAGGCCCACACCACTCCGGAAAACTTTGCTGACGGAGTCATCAACGCAGTGGCCAAAACAGGGGTTGATCTCTCGGAAACAGCCTATTTTGTTCACGGAACAACGGTGGTTATCAATGCGGTAACGGAAAGAAAGGGGGCAAAAACTGCTCTGGTAACCACAAAGGGTTTCAGGGATGCCCTGGAGATCGGAAGGGCCAACAGACCTGATCTCTACAATTATTTCTATAAAAAACCGGAGCCCTTTGTGCCCCGCTACCTGAGGTTTGAGGTGGACGAGCGTCTCAACTACAAGGGAGAGGTTCTAAAGGAACTTTCTGAAGAAGACGTTGTGGAAGTAGCCAAAAAAATTAAAAAAGAAAATGTAGATGCAGTGGCAGTATGCCTCCTGCACTCTTACGCAAACCCCCGTCATGAGCAGATGGTAGGGGAAATTCTCGCCAGGGAACTGCCGGGAGTGGAGATAACCATTTCTTCTGATTTGATCAAGGAGTGGAGGGAATACGAGCGCTCCAGCACTACGGTGCTCAATGCCTATGTGAAGCCCGCTGCGGCCAGGTATTTGGACAGGTTAAAGATGAGGCTGGGGGAAATGAATCTGTACATTGAACCCCATGCCATGCTTTCCAACGGTGGAACGGCAACCTTCGCCAGGGCAAAGGAAGTTCCCATCAACCTCATTGAATCCGGCCCCGTGGGAGGCGTTATAGGGGCAGCTGCTCTGGGGAAAATCATCGGGGAGGACAACATCATAACCTTTGACATAGGCGGCACCACTGCAAAAACATCCCTTATAAACAAGGGCGAGGTGAAAATTACCACTGATTATAAACTGGAGTGGACGCCAAAATTTGCGGGTTATCCCGTAAAAATGCCTATCGTGGACATCATTGAGATAGGCGCCGGCGGGGGAAGCATTGCGTGGATAGATGAAGTGGGAGTTTTAAAAGTAGGTCCCCAGAGTGCCGGGGCTGTTCCGGGACCTGCCTGCTACGGTCTGGGAGGAACGAACCCCACACTAACCGATGCCAACCTCATTGCCGGAAGAATCGATCCCGACAGCTTCCTGGGCGGGGAGTTCAAGATAAAACGGGAACTGGCGGAGAAAGCCATGGAACCCATTGCCCGTCATTTCGGGATCAGCATTGAGGAAGCAGCCCTTGGAGTTATAAAGATTGCCAACAACAACATGCTCAATGCCCTGAAGCTGATTTCCGTGCGCAGGGGTTATGATCCCAGGGATTTCGTCATGGTAGCCATGGGCGGAAACGGTGCCGTACACGGACCGTTCTTGGCTTCGGAACTCAAGGTGGGCAAGCTCATTGTCCCCAACATGCCAGCTACCTTTTCCGCATGGGGCATGCTCATGACGGATCTCCGCCAGGACTTTGTACAGACACAGATCATGCCCGTGGACGGCTGCGATCTTAAGAGGGTTAATGAAATTTACAGGGAAATGGAAGAGGAAGCCCTGGCCATTTACCAAAAGCAGGGCATTTCACCTGAGGATGTTATATTCGTAAAGACTGCTGATCTGCGCTATATCGGCCAGGAACACACTGTGAGGACACCGGTGGGCAGCGGTGAAGTAAGGGAGGAGGACCTTAGTGAAATAAGGAAGGCCTTTGACAGGCTTCACCATCAGCACTACACCTTCAGCTTGGAACATGCTCCTGCTGAATTTGTCAACTTCAACCTCACAGCCTTTGGAACCGTTAAAAAGCCGGAAATTAAGAAAATGCCTCCTGCAGGTGCCCTTGAAGCTGCTGTTAAAGGGGAAAGAATCATTGACTTTGACGAACAGGGCAGGCTGAAGAGTAGGGTATACGACAGGACAAAGCTGGGACCGGGTCATGTGATTGAAGGGCCTGCAGCCGTAGAGGAATCCAAATCCGTTACCATAGTGTATCCCGGCCAGACTTTGGAAGTGGATGAATACGGGAACTTGATAATTCATACGGGGGTGTAAGGAAATGAAGGAAAGTTTAAAAATACAGGAAAGGGCTTATAAGAAGGGGCAGGTTGATCCCTTTACCAGGGAAAATATTGCCCAGGGGCTCATTGCTGCTGCTGAGGAAATGTTCTATACCTGGGGAAGGACAAGCCAGAGTACCATTATTTATGAAGTTTTGGACTATTCCTGCGGCCTTACCGATGCAAAGGGCAACCTCATTGGGCAGGCCAACGGGGTTACGGGCTTTATGGGAGCCATTACCTTTTCCGTTGCCTCTGTGCTGGAAAAGTTCGGCCCAGAAAATTTGAAACCGGGGGACATAATTCTTACCAATGATCCCTATACGGGAAGCGGAACCCACCTATGTGACGTTTCCGCAGTGCTTCCCATCTTTTACAAAGGGGAACTGGTGGCCTTTGCTGCCAACAAGGGGCACTGGAATGAGATAGGCGGCAAGAATTTGGGAAGCTGGTCTACCAACGCCACGGAAATATACCAGGAGGGTCTGCAGTTTCCCGTAATTAAGGTTTATGATGAGGGTAAGCTCAATGAAGCAGTTAGGGACATGATTGCTGCCAACTGCAGGACTCCCGATATGACCCTGGGAGATCTTTACGCCCAGACAGCATCCCTACGTATTGCGGAAAAGCGGGTGCTGGAGCTTTTCGACAGGTACGGCAGGGATGCGGTGCTGGAAAGCATTGATTGGATTCTGGAAAACGGAAGAAAGCTAGCCCTTAAAGAGCTTGCCAAAATGCCCAAAGGAACCTTTGAAGCAGACAGCTACATTGATGCCCAGGCCAATAATGTGGAAAACGTTTATATAAAGGCAAAGGTGACCATAACCGACGACAGCTTCATTATTGACCTTACGGAATCCGGGGATCAGGTACCCGCTCCCATTAACTGCACAAAATACGGAGCCTACTCCGCTGGGAGAATTATTTATCACGCTTTGGTAAACCCCGACGCTGAACCCAACGAAGGTTTTTATTCTCCCGTTAAAGTTATTACCAGGGAGGGAAGCGTTTTTAATGCAGTGCGCCCTGCCCCTGTGTCTACTAACTGGGAGGCTACGTCTCACATAACGGACCTGGTGGCTAAGGCTTTGGCTCCCGCTATACCCGAAAGGATCACCGCGGGTCATTTCTTAAGCATTATCGGAACTATCCTTGCGGGTATTGACGATAAAACCAAACAGCCCTTCGTACTCTGTGAGCCCCAGGCCGGAGGTTGGGGAGCAGGATACAATAAAGACGGTGAAAGCGGGCTGGTGGCCATTGCCGACGGAGAAACCTTTGTTATACCGGCAGAAGTGGCTGAATACAAATACCCCATTATTGTGGAACAGTTTGCCTTTAATTTAAACACCGGTGCCGGGAAATTTAGGGGCGGCTGCGGCCTTATCAGGGATTATCGTCTCCTTAATTCCAATGCCGAACTGACCACCATCGTCAGCAGGCATCAATTCCCGCCCTGGGGATTTGCCGGGGGCAAGGATGGTTCTCCCAACATCGTTGAGGTGCACCCCGCTGACGGTTCAGAACCTGTGGTGGGGGCTACCTTTTCCAATTATCCCATGCGCAAGGGGGATTTGGTGAGGTTTATTAGCGGCTGCGGCGGCGGCTACGGTGATCCTCTGGAGCGGCCTGTGGAAAAGGTTCTGCGGGATGTTAAGGATGAAATTATTACCGCAGAAGAGGCGGAAAGGGATTATGGGGTTATAATAGATAAAGAAACCCTGACAGTGGATGAGGAAAAAACCAAAAAGCTTAGGGTAGAGAGAAGCAGAAGAGGGTAATTAATAATCAAAAAAGAGGTGCGGCGTCAATTGCCGCACTTTTTTATTGGCAGCTTTTTTGCGGAGAAGGAGGTTTTTTGTTTTTTAAAGAATTCTTAGAAAAAGCGTTCAATTCATAAAAAAGAGGGGATTGGCAGAGGTGCGGACATTGAACGGTATAACTGTCAACGAAGCTTTGGAGCTACTTAAGGGTCATGGGGTTATTCTTAAAGCAGGGCGTAATGGACTGTCCAATATTATCGAAACCGTAAGCGTGCTGGAGGTGGAGCTTTATCAGCAGTGGCTCCAGGGGGGAGAGCTTTACCTAACAGCCCTCAGCGCTTTTCAAAAAAAAGATCAGGTTTACCAGCTTATCAGGGATTTGAAAGATGCAGGTTCGGCGGCTCTGGCGGTGCATCCGGGCAATAAGCAGGAAGTTTTTCTGGACGATCATGCCTATGCCCTGGCGGAAGAACTCAATTTTCCCATACTCATTCTTCCCAAAAGCATTCCCTATAGCAGTGTTTTAACCACTGTAATGGAAGCCATACTGGACAAACAAAAGATTATGCTGGAGAGGTCCCAGGAATTAAACAGATACCTTACCAATATGCTCCTTGCCGGGGGCGGTTTTAAGGGAATTGCCGAATCTTTAAGGGAAGTTGTAAAAAAACCCGTTGTTATTGCCGACGGTACGGGACACATTGTTGCTGAAGTCCAGCACCCCCATTACGACCCTTTGATTTTCAGAAAAGAAGTGGAGGCAGTATTGCAAGAATACGCAGGGCGGGACTTTCCGGATAAAAGAATTATCGATGAGGGGAAGCTTAACATAAAATTTTCCCGTGTTTCCGCCTTTGACGGCAGAGAGGAAATTATTGTCGTTTCCGTATTTATGGGCACTACCTCTTACGGGTATGTGGTTCTTCCGGAACCCCAGGAAACCGAAGAATGCCATCTAGAAATGCTACTTACCCATACGGGGACTGCCGTTGCTTTGGAGATTTCCAAAAACCTTGCGGTAAAAAAAGTGGAGGAACAATTGAATTTAGAATTTATTGATGACCTTTTAAGCAGAAACTACAGCAGCGAAGAAGCCATAATCCGGAGAGCAGAGCAGAGGGGTTTGGACCTTGAGGGGAAATATGTGGTTTTAATAGTTGAAATTGATAATTATGAGGAGATCTACCTAAAGTATCTGCAGGAGAATTATTGGATCGTCCAGCTGGTTAAGGACAGACTGCATAATGCCGTTGATTTTGCGGTGAAAAGGTTCAGCAAAAAAAGTGTGACTATACCCAAGGGAGAAAGGGTTATAGTTCTCCAGAACATTCCAAATGATGTAAAACAAAGTGAGGTTAAAACACTACTCTACGGATTAGCCCAGGAGATCCAAAAGGAAGTTGAAGAGGAACTGGAAAATATACCCGTTTCCATTGGTATTGGCAGCCTGTGCAGTAAAATTACTGATTTTCCCCTAAGCTTTCATCATGCGGAGCAGGCCCTGGAAATAGGTTGGAGGATAAAGGGGGGCAGTGGAATTTTTGATTATCAGGAACTGGGGATATATTCCCTTCTTCTCACATTTGGCAATGAGAAACTTAAGGATAGCTGCCGGAAGAAATTACAAAAACTCATTGAATATGATGCCAATCACAACAGTGAGCTGCTAAAAACCATGGAAACCTATCTGGACTGCGGCGAAAATATAAACAAAACTGCCGAAACCCTCTTTATTCATCCCAATACGGTAAAATACCGATTGGAGCGCATAAAAAAGATCATGGAAAAAGACCCCTTCAAAAACGGAGAGGAAAAACTGAGCTACTATTTTTCCATCAAGGCCTTAAAGGTGCTCTAATTTTGAAGGGGCCTTTTTTTTGTTTTTTCTATCTTGCGGAAACAGTTTTTTCGTCCACCAGGGAACCGTCAATGTAAACTTTGACCACTGCTTGGTTTCCCCTAAACCTTACGGGTATCCTTAACCTTGTTCCCGGGGGGTGGGTGCTTTCATATACATTGTTTGTTCCCCTCTGGTCCGTTACCGCTACCAGCACCCTGTGTTCCCGTCCGTCGCTGGGTACTGAAACTTCAGCCGTAGTTGAAGCCCAGGAATCTTCGTCTTCATCATCGTCGTCTTCCTTACCCCTGCTTAGGGTGACGCTAACCGACGCATTTTCCTTTACCGAAGTGCCGGGTTTGGGGTTCTGATCTATTACTACTCCCCTTTCGTATCTGTCACTTTCTTCCCACTGAATGTTTGCGTTTAAACTGAGCCCACTCTGCTCCAATTTTGCCTTTGCTTCTTCTATGGTCAAACCAATAAGGTCAGGTACCCTTATTCCTTCCGGACCTAGGGAAACATAGACCATTACTTCTGTCCCTTTGGATACCCTTTCCCCCGGCGAGGGAATTTGTCGGTAAATAAAACCTTCGGGGACTTCATCACTGTATCCCTCTTTAACGTCCGCAAGGTTAAGGCCAAACTTTTCTAAGATATCCCTTGCTTCATCAACGGATTTATTGTAAAGGTTTGGCACCGTTACGAGATCGGGCCCTGAGCTCACCGTTAAAATAATGGTTTGGGGAAGCTTCACCGTTACCCCGGGCTTAATATCCTGTTCTATTACCGTATTTTCGGGGATTGTGGGATGGTTTTCCCTCTTTACTTCAACGGTTAATCCTAAATCCTCCAGGGTTTTTTTAGCTTCATCCAGATTCATTCCCACCACATTGGGTACCTGAACTTCTTTTCCTGCAGAGCCGAAAAAGCTGCTTAGGGCAAAACCTGCCGCCGCCAGCAGCGCCAGTGCCACAAGTACCGCCGTTACTGTTAAGGCTCGGCTCTCCTTACCGGGATGGTGTGCTTTGGGGGGAATGGTGATCTCTTCTTCCTCTTCCCCTAAATCTTCATCATAGATCCCTTCGGGATACATTTCCGTGTACGAATCTGTATATGATTGTCCCGGCTCAAAACCGAATGATTTGGTGCCCCCCAGTTCATTGATATAAATATCTTTCAAAGCCAGGGACATTTCTTCCGCTGAGGTAAACCGCTTATAGGGAATTTTATCCATAGCCTTCATGATCAATCTTTCCAGGGAAGGGGGAACGGTTTTTTCCCGGCTGGAAGGAGGTTCCGGTTCTTCCTGTATGTGCTTAACGGCTACGGCAATGGGATTTTCCCCCTGGAAAGGTAAGGTTCCGGTAAGCATTTCGTACAAAACAACGCCCATGGAATAAATATCGGACCTGGCATCGGCGGGTTCTCCCCGGGCCTGTTCCGGGGAAATGTAGTGCATGGAACCCGTAATGGCAGCGGTTTGGGTAATGGTGGCGGAGGTGGTTTCTCTGGCTATGCCGAAATCGGTAAGCTTAACTTCCATGTTTTTTGAAATAAGGATGTTGTGGGTTTTAATATCCCTGTGGATGATGCCGTGCCTGTGGGCGTGTTCCAGGGCGTCCAGCACTTGCAGGGCTATTTCCACCGCCGTTTTGGGATCCAGTTTTCCTTCCCTTTCAATTTTTGATTTAAGATCTTCGCCGTCGATGTACTCTATTACGAGATAGGGAATGTCCCCTTCCTGTCCCACGTCATAGATGGCCACGATATTGGGATGGGAAAGGCTTGCAACGGCCTGGGCTTCACGGCGGAACAGTTTGAGAAAGTTTTCATCGGCAGTATATTCCGGTCGAAGGGCCTTAATGGTTACTAGACGATTTAAGAAAATATCCTTGGCTTTATAAACAAATGCCATGCCCCCGCTTCCGATCTGTTCAATTATCTCATATCTGTTTCCCAGCTGCCCTTTCAGCATTTGTAATTCACCTCATAATAATTATATTAACCTACTGGCCAAATTTTAGTGCCATTCTCATTATTTCCCTTGCTATGGGAGCTGCTGCCCTGCCCCCAGCACCTCCGTTTTCAATTATTACTGCCACTGCGATCTTTGGTTCTTCAACGGGGGCAAATCCTACAAACCAGGCATGGGGATCCCCGCTGGGGTTCTGGGCTGAGCCCGTTTTACCCGCCACAGTAATTCCAGGAATGGCTGCCCGCACTGCTGTACCATTTTCCACCGCTTCCTGCATTGCCCTTTTAATTTTTCTTGCTGCGGTCTGCCCCAAGGGCTCAAGCCAAACCTGAGGTGTATATTTAGTGATTATTCTCCCCTCGTCCTGAGTCTGCACCCTATCCAAAAGATGGGGCTTCATGATTTTTCCGTCGTTGGCTACCGCTGCCGCTACCAGGGCCATATGCAGGGGGCTTACCAAAAGTTCTCCCTGACCTATTGCCGTGGACACAATCTGTGCCTTGGTCATTTTTTCCGGCGGTGTAAGGGTACCGGCGCGGCAGGGGACTTCCTGGGTTTTTCCTTCCCAGGGATTTTTTGTTACCCCAAAGGCTTCTGCGGCTTTGTATAATTTATCAGGCCCCAGTTCCAGTCCGCCCCTGGCAAAGAAGGTGTTGCAGGAAAGGGCTATGGCCCTGTCAAAATCCGTTCTACCGTGGACTGCTATGTCGGGGAGGGTAAACCCTTCAACGGTAATCTCTCCCTTGCAGTCTATACTTCTGTATGAAGTGGAGGGATTCCAGGTAAGCATTCCCCCTCCGGTTACCAGTTTAAAGGTGGAACCCGGCGGGTAAGCGCCCTGGGTGGCCCGGTTCACCAAGGGCGAATCTTCGTCCTTGAGAAGCAGGTCATACCGGGTGTTTTCTACGGAAACATTTTCCTCCAAACTTTCAGGGTTAAAGCTGGGGCTGCTGGCCAGAACTAATATTTCTCCTGTCCTGGGATCAAGAGCCACCACGGCCCCTTTTCTGTTGCCCAGCATTTCCGCCGCTTTTTTCTGCAAAGCCGCATCCAGGGTTACCACCACGTCATGCCCCTTCTGAACACGCCCCAATGCTTTGTTGATGAAGGACTGCAGCTCATTTTCCCGACTTATTCCCAAAAGGTACTGGTCGTAAACCCTTTCCAGTCCGGTACGTCCATAGCGTCTGGAAAGGAATCCCACCACATGTACTGCATCCTCTCCTAAGGGATATATGCGTTTTTGGCTTTTAGTTTCGGCAAGAATTTCTCCATTCCTGTCGTAGATGGTTCCCCTGGGGATTTTTTCTTCAATAGCGGCAAGGCGCCTGTTATACGGACTGGTGGCCAGGCTGGGTCCCAGGTAGAGGTTTACGTATCCCAAATACAGCGCCAGGACCGTAAAGATTACTATAAAAAACCTGCATAATCTGCGGATGGTTTTGTCCATTATCCCATCACCTTTCCAAACACCGCGTTAAATACGGGTAGAGGAAATATTCATCAGAAGTCCCACAATGATGCAGTTTGAAACCAGGGAACTTCCCCCATAGCTCAGGAATGGAAGGGTAACCCCTGTAAGGGGAAGGAGTTTGGTGGTTCCCCCGATTATTATAAAGATCTGCAGAGCCATGAGGGATGTAAAGCCTGCCGCCAAAAGCTTTGAAAAGTTATCCCGGGCCCTGGCGGCTATTTTAAAGCCAAGATAAATAAGGAGTATGTATACCATGAGCAGGGCAAGGGCCCCCGCAAGGCCCAGTTCTTCTGCAGCGGCTGCGAAAATAAAATCCGTATGGACAGCGGGTATAAAATGGGGAAACCCTTCTCCCAATCCGGCTCCGGTGAGACCGCCGTATCCGAAAGCCAGTAAGGATTGGATCACCTGGTAGCCGGCGGTTTCTGCATACTGAAGGGGATTAATCCATGTTTCCACTCTCATTTTCACATGGTCAAAGATAAAATATGTTGCGGAACCGCCAATTAAAAAAAGCAGGCTTCCCATAATAATATAAGAAAGTTTGGCAGTGGAAATATAAAGCATGGCGAGAAAAGTACCGTAAAAAATCAGGGTGGCTCCCAGGTCCTTTTGAAAAACAAGGAAAATCAGAGAAATTCCCAGCATCATTAAAAGGGGCCCCCATTCTTCTAGGGAAGGGAGTTTAAAACCTTTAAAGCTCTGCTTTTCCCGTACCAGCTCCGTGCTTTTCTGGGAGAGATAGGAGGCAAGAAAAAGCACCAGCAGTATCTTTACAAATTCAGAGGTTTGTATGGTTATGGAGCCTATCTGCAGCCAGCTTTTTGCTCCTCCCCGCTCCGCACCGAAAAAAACGGGCAGAAGCAGCAGAAGGGCTCCTCCGGCCGCATAAAGGTATTTGTAGTCAGCAAGCTTCCTGTAGTTGATTTTGGAAGAAACAGCAAGGGCTGTGAGGCCCACAATGAACCATAAAAACTGACGCGCTGCATAGATGGGGTTTAGGCGGTACAGAAGAATAAGGCTTGTGGAACACAAAACAAATATAAGGGACAGCATATAGGGATCCCCGGCAAAGTGGACATAATTCCAAAATTGGTTTAAGGCAAAATAAATACAGGTAATAATTACCACTGCAGTAAAAAGCTCCCTGCCGGAGTCCGGGTGTTCAAGGAAGAGCACCCCTGTCCCTATAAATAAATATGCAGCTACCCTTAGGAGCAGTTTTCTTTCCAGCCTTCGCAGCATATGTACCTTTTTATTGTAGGCCATAGGGGATCCTCCGGAAACAAATTCCTGACAGAAGTTTAAAATTACCACTTGTAAAATTTAAAATCGGCACCGCCCACGTTTATATGGTCCCCATGGGCTAAAACCGTGGAGGTTTTTACAGGGTAACCATTTAAATAGGTGCCATTTTTGCTTTCCAGATCCTGCAGCCAGTACTGATCGCCTTTTTTGTAAATCACGGCGTGTTCCCGGGAAACATAGCGGCTTGGTATTACAATGCTGTTGTTCTTCCCGCTACCTATGGTTGTCCGGCTGTCAAGATAAAAAACCTTTTTGCCCGAAAGGGGCTTGGCGCTTATAAGCCTTGGGGCGGCAGTGGGAGAGACGGCTTTTACCCTGGGGCCTTCAGACTCCATGTATGCTACCTGCCGCTGGGATAAGTGGGGTCTTGGTTTTGCCTTTGTACCCCTGAACATATGTCCCACCACTGTAAAGACAAATACATAGAGGAGTACCAGGAAAACATACCTCAAAATTGTTAGGGTTAAGGCCAGCTCCATAGTCTCACTCCACCTCAAAAACAAACACCGTTCTTCCCAGGCTTATGATGTCCCCGGGTTCAAGGGTTTTCCTTATGGTTATGCGGCTGTTGACATAAACTCCGTTGGTACTTCCTAGGTCATTTATAGAAACTTTCCCGCCGGAATATTCCACTTGGGCATGACGGCGGGACACACTGCTGTCTTTTAGAACGATTTTATGGTCACAGGAGTCCGCCGCTCTGCCGATGATGGTTTTCCCTTCTTTGAGATAAAAAGTTTCTCCCCTGTGGGGACCTGCAATGACCACCAGTTTGGTGCTGTGAATCTCCTTTGGGGATTTTTTACGGGGTTTTTTCTGCTTATTTTTAAATATACCTTCTATGCAATTTTCCAGTCCTTTTTCGATGTTTGACAGGAGTCCCATAAAAGATCTCCTCACAAAAAACAGCTTAATATATTATATCAATTGCTGTGGGAATGCTGCAACGGAACACAACTTTAAGGCTATTTATAACAGATAATTTAATGGGGATAATGGGATTTTTTGGATTTTAATAGAAAAATATTTTTATAAGGAGATTTATTTTTGTGTGCGGTGAAAGGCTTTTGGGATTTATAGGTTTTGGAGCTGCGGAGGTGGGGAAGTCCTGGAGTGAAAGGTAGGTTGCCCTCCTTAAAATAGTTTCCGAAATTATTTCCATGGCTTTTCACAGGCTGCAGATGATAATGGAATTAAAGGACAGTGAGGAAAGGCTTAAGACCATATTTGAGGCATCACCCATTCCTGTCGTGGTGTTTTCTCCTAAAGGGCAAGTGGAAATGTGGAACACTGCAGCGGAGAAAACCTATAGTTGGAAAAAAAGGGGGGGGTTGGAAAATTCAACCCTACTGTACCCGAGGATCAAAGGGAAAATTTTTTAAAAGTTATCAATTGTCTAGCTGAAAAGGGGAGGAAATTCCTTTGGAATGCAGGATACTTTCCATTGCCGATGCCTACGATGCCATGACCAATGACCGCCCGTACAGAAATGGCAAGTCCCACGATGAAGCGGTCTCCGAATTAAAAAGCCTTGCGGGCAGGCAGGTTGATCCCCAATTGGTGGATGTGTTTATAGAAGTTGTGGAGGAGATGAGGAATAAGAAAGAAAAGGGGAATTCTTAAGCACAGTGCCCTAAAAGAGCAGGGTCCGCCGGGATTGCAGAACCCTACTCTTTTATTTATCCTGGGGACCACCCCAACCCTTCTTGGGGCCCCTTCCCATAGAATCCCATGGTGGGCCGCCCAATCCCCGTCTCCTTGGATCCATGGGTTTAATATCTTCTTCTCCGCAGTTGGGGCATATGGCTTCCCCATCATCCTGTTCCATTTTGAAGGAAGCTTGCCACTCATGGCTGCACTCCTTACAATAATAGTTCTTCGGATATAATTTAAAGTCTCCTCCTTCAATGCGAAGGGCTTTCCCCATTACAAGGCATTCCGCTATTTTTTGTCTTGCGCTGACTAAAATGCGGTGGAATGTGGGTCTGGAAATACCCATTCTTACTGCGCATTCTGCTTGTTCAAGGCCTTCCAAATCCTTAAGGCGAATTGCTTCCAGCTCTTCCACGGACAGTACAACTTCTTCCAGTTCTGATAGGGGCATCCCCGCCGGCTTAAATCTGTTTACCCGGGGCAGGCATTGAACACAACGATTCTTTGGACGTCTCGCCATTTCTAACATCACCTTAGCGAAATTATGTTCACAAGTATTATTTCATTTTTTTTGAAAGGTTGCAACTTGATAAATGGTAATTATTAATGGGGGGGGGTTTTTATTATTTGAACTTTTGTAATTTATGATTCTAGGTTTTGGTATAATGAAGGATAACGTGAAAAAATTACCTGTTTTTTAGGGGAGGGATTTATTTGAAAAAACTTGGGAGGCTCATACTGTTAACCCAGGTGGTCTTGGCTTTATTATTTTTATTTGCCGTTGTTTGTCATGCCGAGGAGGTTACACCGGCACCGCAGAGGGTGGAGCTCACCGTTGGTAGCAATGCGGTGATCATTGATGGCAAGCAGATGAACATTGATGTGGCGCCAGAAGTGTTTAACGGCACTACCCTCCTGCCCATGCGCTTTGTGTGTCAGGATATCTTGGCCGCAGGGGTTGACTGGAGCGACCAGGATAAAAAGGTTACGGTGAAAAAGGGAGAACTGTTAATTGAATTGTGGGTCAATAATAAAACTGCCTTTGTAGACGGAAAGGAATATTCCCTTAACCAACCTCCCTTGATAAGAAACAGTAGGGTGCTGGTTCCCTTAAGATTTCTTTCGGAAAGCACAGGCCTTACCGTTGATTACGAGCACCTTTCAAAGAAAATTACCATAACTCGCTCCCAGGAAGGTACGGTCAACAATGCACCCAACGCATATTTTGAATTTGTGGATGCCGAGGTAAGGGCTGGACAGGCCGTTCGAGTAAACGATTTAAGCTGGGATCCCGAAGGCGATGCCATTGTTGCTTGGGAGTGGGAAGTGGTTAATGATAAGGGAGAAAGAAAAAGAGTTGCTTCCCTTGACGAGTATTTTCCTGTGCGTACCCCTGGAACATATTTGGTTCGATTGAGGGTAAAGGACAGCAATGAAAACTGGAGCCAATTGTATGAAAAGAACCTGGAAGTAAAGCCCAATCAGCCTCCGGTGATTAAGGAGTTTGAAGCCGGAGCCAAAAGGATACCCCAGGGAACTCCCCTAAACTTTACTTATAAAGTAGAGGACGAGCCGTGGGACAGCATAGTGGAGGAACGCTGGGTTTACCGCTGGAAGGATTATACCGGGAAAACCATAGAAGTGGTGGGAAAACCCAGGGCCCTTTTTGGGGACCAAACATACGAAGTGGCCTTAAAGGTTAAGGATTCTTTCAACAACTGGAGTAATGAAGCGGTTATTGTGCTGGAAAGCACAAAAGAAAAGGGTAAATCTGAGTATGAGTTTAAATTTTCAGATCCAGTTTCCGGTGAGTTCTTTATAAATCCCGACAATATACATTACAATTCCCTGCCCGAAGCAGCGGTGGAAGTGGAATACGGCGGCCCTGTGCTCATTTTGAGCAACAGTCCGGAAACAGTAAAGTCACCGGGGATACTGTATCAGGATAGGGTAAAGGGAAAAGTAAGGATCTACTACCATCACAAAAACGGCACGGGTAAAAGATGCACCTTTGCCGTGTGGGTTAAGAATTTGGGAGACAGTAATGAAGTAGTGAAGATCAATAATTTGGCCCTTGCAGGACCCACCACCGATGAAATGTTTTTAGGGCAGAGGGTTGCTTACCAGTATCTGAACTCCCCGGGGGGAAGCAGTGTGATCCTCAACAGGGGTGGCGTTGCAGCGATAAACACGGGTCAGTATGGAAAAGCCATCGCCAATGGGGAGATTATTTCGGGCATGATTGAGCTGGAGTGCAGTGAACAGCTGGAAATTACCCTGGCCATGATAGAGTTAGGTCAGGACTACTACAGCGCCCATGTAGTACTTTCTCCCGATGGAATTCATGCCAGGGGAACCTTTGAAGATGGGGATGTGATTATTATGGCAACCTTAAAAGGCAGCGAACCTGAAAAAATAACTCTGGGCAGGGATATCAGTGTGGAAGGCTTCATAAAGGGAAGAGATGCCCTAACGGGCGAGGAAGTGGTGAATAAAGGTAATTATGGGGTGCTGTACAAAATAACCGTTAAGTCTCCTACTGAGACGGGAGTTATTTTTAACCCCCGGGGCACTATATTCAGGGGTGCCGCAGCGGATTCCCAGGGACAAGCATATCTTCTGCCTGCAACGGGCTTCATAAGAGGTAATTTCTTTGTAGGGGCTGTTATGGGAGTTATCCCTGCGCAGAAGGAGAAAACTTTCCTTTACACTCCTCCGGGAGGGTCTGATACCCCGGCCCTGATAGTACTCATACCCAAACCCTACTGGTAATGTAAAAGGGGCTGCTTTGAAAAAAGCAGCCTTTTTTTGCCCTTTGGTACTACCTTGTGTTAAAATTTTTATTAATGTGTGATTTATTAAGTTGAAAAGTGGTGAGGTTATTGTCCTTTTCTTCTAAGGCTAAAGGGGAGCTGGCAAGAAAGATCTCCCAGGCCAGGTGCTGTCAGATAGCCGAACTTTCGGCATTCAGGGAAATTGACGGCGTTAAGCCTTGTACATATAAAGGTGAGGTGGTACTGAGATTTAATACGGAAATTGCATCGGTGGCAAGGAAAATTTTTAAACTGATAAAAAATGTATGGGGCATAAATTCTGAAATATGCGTATCCAAGAAAAATAACTTCAAAAAAAGGAACGTCTACTTCATAATTGTTAAAGGGGAAGACCTACAGGGTTTTGCAGTTCCAGATAAAGCAGAAATGAATCCGTGCTGCCAAAAAGCCTATTTAAGGGATGCCTTTTTGGCCGGGGGTTCCATTATAGATCCCCTAAGGGCCTACCATCTTGAAATATCATGCACTGGTCTAAAATGTGCTCAGAAAGTGGCGAGATTGATGAAAAAATGGGATTTAAGACCCGGTATAAGCAGGAGAAAGAATTCCTATGTTGTTTATTTAAAGGAAGCAGAGCAGATAGCCCACTTCTTAAATATTATAGGAGCCCATTCTTCCCTTCTGTCCATGGAAAACATAAGGATCTACAAGGGAATGCGCAATCGGGTCAACAGACTGGTTAACTGCGAAACGGCCAACATGAATAAAAGCATAAACGCAGCTTTAAAGCAGATAGAGGATATAGAATTAATCGACAGGGTGGTGGGCATTGAAAAGCTGCCCGAAAAGTTATATGAAGTTGCAAAACTTAGGCTAGTCAATCCGGAATCAAGTATGAAAGAGCTTGGGGAAATGCTCAATCCCCCGGTGGGAAAATCAGGGGTTAATCATAGAATGCGGAAGATAAGCTATATAGCGGAAAAAATAAAAAAGAGCGGTTTTATGGGAGGGTGCTGACAGGGTGCGCCGCATAAATTGCTACCCCGTAAAGGGCCATAATTCATTGTGGTACTGGCCCAAAATTATAAATCCCCTGAAAGTGGTGAAGAATTTTATTGTTATACAGTTTTGCCGATACAGTCCTTCTTTGAGGCTTAAAAATTTTCTGTATAGAACCTTTCTTAAAACTGAAGTGGGGCCATACCCCTCCGTTGGGCTTATGGTTATGCTGGACATTTTCTATCCGGAAAAAATAAAAATAGGAAGTAATGTAATAATAGGCTACAATTCAACAATTTTATGCCATGAATTTTTAAGAAATGAGTACAGAATTGGGAATGTTATTATTGAAGACGATGTAATGGTGGGGGCAAATACCACTATCTTACCCGGGGTTACCATTGGCAAGGGGGCAGTGGTGTCTGCCTGTTCTCTGGTTAACAGGGATATTCCTCCGTATACTTTTGTGGGAGGGGTTCCCGCCAGGGTGATAAAAAATCTTAGGAAAGAGGATGCCGGCAGTGATTCGTAAGCTCTTTCAAAATCCTTTCCGCCGCGGGTTTCTGATCTTTTTAATTATTGTCAACATACTGGGTTCCATATACGGGTATCACTGGAATAAGGGGCAGCTGATGGCAACGCCCAAGGAACTCTGGCTTTTTACCTTTGACAGTCCCTTTTCAGCCACTTTATTTGCCCTTGCTGTTTTTTTTATTTTAATGGGTGTCCATAATAAACTTTTTCAGCTCTTTGCCTACACCGGAGTAATTAAATACGGGATTTGGGCCATAGCGGTTATTCTCCATTACTGGCTGACCACGGGAAGCCCCACCTTTATAACGGCGGCGCTTCTTTTGTCCCATGTGGGAATGGCTATGGAAGGTTACATTTTTTTAAGGTACCTGGATGTTTCCAAGTTTTATCTTCTTCTTTTGGCATTGTGGTTTGGGCTTAACGACTATCTTGACTATTGGTGGGGGATACATCCCTATCTGTATCATCCTGATCAAAGATTCTTTGCAATGCTTACGTCTATAGGACTTTCTGTGCTGATTTTACTTTATGTTTGGAGATACGGGTTAACCGTAAGGAGGTATATGTTCAGAGGGAGATAGGGAGATACAAATAAATAGGTTTTAAGAATGGCCGGTTTTGAAACCGGCTATTTTTTTGCACAGGTAAAGGGGACGTATCCTTTTAAAGGAATGAACTTGAACAAACCCGTTTCTTTTTACGTAAATATATGTATCGTTGGTTATAGCTGCCAGCGTTTCTTTATTTATTTTTGTTTCCATGTGCTTCTTTTTGAAAAAGGATTCCAGCTTTTCAAGATTGATATTATAAGGGAGCTTAAAACTTGCCTTTTGAATCCCGGGAACAAATTCATAATTTGCTGTTATCATATTATCACCTTATAATAAAACCTAATATTATAATCAGGTACTAATTACCTGGTACTAATAATATTATATTTTTACAGCAATTTTAGTCAATCCTTTTTTTGGAATATAATTAATTAGCGATAAAAAGGATTCTTTATCCTTTTGTGGAATAATCGTGGATGGGGATTTTTAAGTTTTTTAAACCACAATTTCCAAATTAATATTAATAAATTGTAATAGAAATACTATAAAGAGCGGTAATGGCAGGAATATGTGTCGTATTTATTTAAAATAGTTTTGGAAGCAGAAAATTTAGCCAAATTAAAAAATATTAGGTTTAAGGAGGAAGTTGTATGTCTGTAAGGGTTGGTATCAACGGTTTTGGCAGGATAGGAAGGCTTGTTTTTCGTGCGGCGCTGAATAATCCGGATCTGGAAGTTGTAGCGATAAACGACCTTACCGATGCTGCTACCAATGCTCATTTGCTAAAGTACGATTCCATTCACGGCGTTTTAAAAGATGAAGTAAAAAGTGCCGAGGACGCCATTATTGTTAACGGTAAAGAAGTTAAGGTTTTCAGTGAAAAGGATCCTGCCCAACTGCCCTGGGGCGAACTGGGTGTGGATATTGTGGTGGAAGCCACGGGTGTATTCCGGGAAAAGAGCAAAGCGGAAGCCCATATTAAAGGAGGGGCAAAGAAAGTCATAATCACTGCCCCGGCGAAAAATGAGGACATAACCATTGTTTTGGGAGTAAACGAAGATAAATATGATCCTTCAAAGCACCATGTTATTTCCAATGCCTCATGTACCACCAACTGTCTTGCTCCCGTGGCAAAAGTGCTGGATGAAGAGTTTGGAATCGAAAGGGGTCTTATGACCACCGTTCACGCATATACAAACGATCAGCGGATTTTGGACCAGGCACACAAGGATCTTCGCAGGGCAAGGGCCGCTGCGGAGTCCATTATTCCCACCACCACCGGTGCGGCAAAGGCTGTGGCGCTGGTGCTACCCCAACTCAAGGGCAAGCTGAACGGGATGGCCATGAGGGTGCCGGTGGCCAATGTTTCGGTGGTGGACCTTGTGGTTAGCTTGAAGAAAAAAGCCACCGCAGAGGATATAAACGCTGCCCTCAAGGCTGCTTCAGAAGGAGAGTTAAAGGGTATACTTGCTTATACTGAAGAGCCTTTGGTTTCCAAAGATTTCAACGGAAGCTCTTATTCTTCTATAGTTGATGGCCTGTCCACCATGACCATTGATGATTCCATGGCAAAGGTAGTTGCCTGGTACGACAATGAATGGGCATATTCCGTTCGTGTTGCTGAACTAGCCAGCTACATTGCATCCAAGGGATTATAAATCAAATATAAAACAAAGTATAAATATCCTTCAGGAGGCGGGGGAAATGCCGAAAAAAACCATCAGAGATCTTGATGTGCGTTCTAAAAGGGTTCTGGTAAGGGTTGATTTCAATGTCCCCTTAAAGGACGGGGCCGTTATGGATGATACCCGCATTGAGGCAGCATTGCCCACCATTGAGTATTTGATCAACGGCGGGGCAAAGGTGATTTTAATGTCCCATCTGGGACGTCCCAAAGGAAAACCCGATCCCGCATTCAAAATGGATCCGGTGGCCCGAAGGCTTGAAGAACTTTTGGGCAGAAGAGTTAGGAAAATAGATTCCTGCGTTGGACCAGAAGCCCAGGAAGCAGTGGGAGAAATGGCTGAAGGGGACGTTCTGCTCCTTGAAAACACCCGCTTTTATCCCGGCGAAACTTCCAATGACCCTGAATTTGCCCGGGAGCTTGCGGAGCTTGGGGATATATTTGTCAATGATGCCTTTGGTGCAGCCCACAGGGCCCATGCTTCCACCTACGGAGTTGCTGAACACCTTCCCACGGTGGCGGGCTTTCTGATGGAAAAGGAAATTTCCATAATGGATAAAATTCTTAAGGAACCGGACCGCCCCCTGACTGCAGTGGTGGGAGGAGCTAAAATTGCAGATAAAATGTCCGTTTTACTGAATTTTATGAATCATGTGGATAATCTCTTAATAGGTGGCGGAGTGGCCAATACTTTCTTACAGGCCATGGAGCATGAAGTGGGTAAATCCCTTGTAGAAGAAGAAAAGGTCAAACCTGCCCTGGATATAGTTGAAAGTTCCCGTACGAACGGAGTAAAGCTTTTCTTGCCAGAGGATGTAGTGGTGGCGGAGGAAATAAGCCCGGAAGCAAAGACCGAAGTGGTTGCGGTGGATGCAGTCCCTGAAAATATGATGATTCTTGATATAGGTCCAAAAACAGCTCAGAAATACTCGGAAATTATCAGGGAATCCCGTTCTGCGGTATGGGTTGGCCCCATGGGGGTTTTTGAACATGATGCCTTTGCAGGGGGGACAAAGGCCGTAGCGGATGCGGTTGCCGACGTTCCCTACAGTTTTGTGGGAGGAGGAGATTCCGCGGCTGCGGCGGAAAAAATGGGTGTTGCAGACCGCATTACCCATGTCTCCACAGGAGGCGGAGCTTCGTTGAAATATTTGGGTGGAGAAGAACTGCCCGGAATTTCCGTTATTATGGAAAAGTAGCATTAACAAATTAAATAAAATAATTAAAAAAAACAGAATTGCTCCGAAAAGCTAATTCTGCTTGGGGGAGTGTTTTTTATGAGAACACCTTTAATTGTAGGCAACTGGAAAATGAATTTAACAACCAAAGAGGCAGCCTCTCTGGTTGAAAAACTGAGAAGCAGGCTTTCTGATACAAAAGAAGTTGAAGTGGCTTTGTGCCCTCCCTTTACCTCTTTGGAAACCGTTGCAAAAACCTGCAAGGGAAGCGGAATTCATGTGGGGGCTCAAAACATGTTCTGGGAGGACCAGGGAGCCTATACCGGAGAAATTTCTCCGGTGATGCTGAAAGATCTCGGCTGCAGTTTTGTTATACTGGGGCATTCTGAACGGCGCCAGTTTTTTGGGGAAACCAATGAAAATGTGAGCAAGAAGGTTAAATCCGCATTAAAACATAAGCTTATTCCCATTATTTGCGTGGGGGAAACCCTGTCCCAGCGGGAGGCTGGGGAGACCGACAGAGTATGCAGGGAACAGCTTATGGAAAGCCTTGAGGGCATAGACAATTTGGAAGGGAACGAGATAGTGGTTGCCTATGAGCCCGTCTGGGCCATAGGAACCGGAAGAACCGCATCCCCGAAAGATGCGGATCATGTGGCCAATTTTTTAAGGCTTATTCTGGCCAATACCTACTCTGCGAGAACCGCTGAAAGGGTAAGGATTCTTTACGGGGGCAGCGTAAAGCCCGAAAATATCGTGGAGTTTATTGCCCAGCCCAATATTGATGGAGCCCTGGTGGGCGGGGCAAGTTTAAAGGCTGACAGTTTTGGGGAAATTGTTCGCCTCTGTGTGATTTGAAAACTTAAAAAGAGGGCGCCCAAAAGGCGCCCAACTGCCCTTTTGAAGGAAGGTGCAATGATTGAAGGGTAAGACGCTGGTGCTGGTAATAATGGACGGCTGGGGAATGGGAAACAGCCACTGCGGAAACGCAGTGGTTGAGGCAAATACCCCGGTTTTTGATTGCCTTTGGAACGAGTACCCATCTACAACCCTCCAGGCTTCGGGAGAAGCCGTGGGACTGCCCGAGGGACAGATGGGCAATTCGGAGGTGGGTCACCTCAATATAGGTGCTGGAAGAATTGTGTATCAGGAATTTACCCGCATAAGCAAGGCCATAAAGGATGGGGATTTTTTCAACAATGGCGTTTTATTAAATGCCATAAGGGCTGCTAAGGAAAAGGGTAAATCCCTTCACCTCATGGGACTTCTTTCCGACGGGGGAGTACATAGCCATATTGACCATCTCTTTGCCCTCCTTGATCTGGCGGTAAAAGAGGGAGTAAAAGATGTATATGTCCACTGTTTTCTGGACGGAAGGGATGTTCCCCCCGACAGCGCTGGGATTTATGTAAAGCAGCTGGAGGAGAAGCTGGAAAAAATCCGCTTGGGGAAAATTGCCACTATAATGGGCAGATATTATGCCATGGACAGGGACAACCGCTGGGACAGGACCGAAAGGGCCTACAGGGCTATGGTGCTTGGAGAAGGGATTAAAGCTGTTTCCGCGGCTTCGGCGGTGCAGATGTCCTATGAAAAAAGGGAGATGGATGAATTTGTCCAGCCCACCGTAATAGTGGATGGAAAGGGAGCACCCGTTTCAACCGTTGAACATGGAGATTCCATTATATTTTTTAACTTCAGGGCAGACAGGGCAAGGCAGATTACCAGGACTTTTGTGGACAAGGACTTCGCCTATTTTGATCGGCCAAAGGGCTTTTTGGATCCCACTTTTGTATGCATGACCCAGTATGATAAGGAAATTAAAGCCCCTGTGGCCTTTCCCCCACAGAACCTGGTGAATACTTTGGGAGAGGTTCTGGCGGAGAAGGGAATACGTCAGCTGAGAGTGGCGGAGACGGAAAAATATGCCCATGTTACCTTCTTCTTCAACGGGGGCGTCGAGGAACCCAATAAAGGAGAAGACCGGATCCTTGTGCCTTCCCCAAAGGTGCCCACCTATAATTTAAAACCGGAGATGAGCGCCTTTGAGGTGGCGGAAAAGGTTGTAGAGGCAGTGGAAGGGGGAAACTACGGGGTAATAATTGTTAATTTTGCTAATCCCGATATGGTGGGGCACACAGGCATAATGGAAGCGGCTGTTAAGGCTGTGGAAGCAGTGGATACATGCCTGGGGAAAATTTTTGAGGCAGTAAAGAATACCGGGGGAACAATGATTGTTACCGCTGACCACGGCAATGCCGAGCAGATGTATGAAGGGGAGAGGGAACCCCATACCGCCCATACATGCGGCGAAGTGCCCTTTATTATTGTGTCAAGTGATGAAGAATTGAAGGAAAAAAGGCTCAGAAAAGGCGGGGCTTTGAGGGATATTGCCCCAACCATTCTTGAGTTAATGAAACTGCCCAAGCCTGCGGAAATGACAGGAAGCTCGCTGATTTTAGATTAATTGAGGAGGTTGTTGACATGGGAGTTATTACAGACGTCTATGCAAGGGAGATCCTTGACAGCAGGGGAAATCCCACGGTGGAAGTGGAAGTGGTTGTGGAAGAAGAAGTTGTAGGCAGGGCTGCCGTTCCCTCAGGGGCTTCAACGGGTACCTATGAAGCCGTGGAGCTAAGGGACGGGGAAGAAGACAGGTTTTTGGGTAAAGGTGTGGAGAGGGCAGTGGATAACGTCAACACCTTAATTGCCCCTGAAATCATCGGTTTAGACGCTGCGGACCAAATAGGTATAGACAGAATTATGATTGAACTGGACGGAACCCCCAATAAGTCCAAACTTGGAGCCAATGCCATTCTGGGTGTATCCATGGCCGTTGCAAAGGCCGCTGCGCTTTATCACGGGCTGCCCCTTTATCAATATCTTGGGGGATTTAACACCAAGATCCTTCCCGTTCCCATGATGAATATTTTAAACGGGGGAAAGCATGCTGATAACAATGTGGACATTCAGGAATTTATGATTATGCCCGTAGGAGCAGAAAACTACCGTGAAGGCTTGAGGATGGGGGGTGAGGTTTTCCATAATTTGAAAAAGGTTTTAAAGGAAAAGGGCTATGCCACATCCGTCGGTGATGAAGGGGGTTTTGCCCCAAACTTAAAATCCAATGAAGAAGCCCTGGATCTTATTATGAGCGCCATTGAGCGGGCAGGTTACGAACCCCAAAAGGACTTTGTGCTGGCCCTTGATGTAGCCGCTTCGGAACTTTACAAAGACGGCAAGTATGTTTTTGCCGGGGAAAGTGATTCCAAATCTTATGAGGAAATGGTAGGATTTTATGAGAAGCTGTTAGAAAAGTACCCCATTTATTCCATCGAAGACGGCCTTTCGGAAAACGACTGGGAAGGATGGAAGCTTTTAACCAAGGAGCTGGGTACAAAGGTTCAGCTTGTGGGGGATGACCTCTTCGTAACCAACACTGAGAAGCTTAAAAAGGGCATTGAAGAGGGAGTAGGAAATTCTATTTTGATTAAGGTTAATCAGATCGGTACCCTTACGGAAACCTTTGACTGCATTGAAATGGCCCACAGAGCGGGATATACCACGGTGATTTCCCACCGTTCCGGAGAAACGGAAGATACCACCATTGCCGATATTTCCGTGGCAACCAATGCAGGACAGATTAAAACCGGCGCTCCTTCAAGAACGGACAGAGTGGCAAAATATAATCAGCTCCTTCGCATAGAAGAGGAACTGGATTATGTGGCAGAATATAAGGGCATTAAAGTGTTTAATTTTAAGTGAGGATTTAAAAAATTAAAAAAGGTTACAATTCCCGATACATAATCAATGTATCGGGAATTTATTGTGTTTTTCGGGAGGCTGTGTTAGAATATATTTATTGATCAAAGCATAGGGGGGTGTTAAGGAAGTTGAAGACAGTCCTCACCATTCTACAGGTTATAGTATCCTTGGGACTAATAGCCTCAGTAATACTTCAGTCAGGGAGAAGTGCCGGAATATCCGGAGCCATTGCCGGAGGAGCCGAAACTTTTTTTGGTAAGAAAAAGGGAATGGACAGGCTGCTTCATAAAATAACCATTGCACTGGCAATAGCTTTTCTGATTCTAACCCTTCTTTTATCCATGATTTGACGGAAATGCTGCATAGAAAAAATGAATAGAAAAATTTTTAAAATAAGCTTGTAAGCAGGCTTATTTATTAATTTATTTTGAATTAAATTTAAATATTTGATGATGCTGAACGGGAGTGTGGAAAATGTTTAAGTCTCTATTAACACCTCCGCTATTTGGAGTTATCGGACTCTTGTTTGCTTATTATTTCGCTAATAGGATAAGCAAAGCTGATTTGGGTTCGGAACGGATTAAGGAACTGACCAACGCCATCCATGAAGGAGCAATGGCTTTCCTGAAACGCCAATATACCACGCTGATTTACTTTGTAATACTCCTTGGCGGTGTTATTTTAATTGCGGGATTCCTTACAAAGGGAGAAGGAAGCCTGCAGCCTGAAACCGCAGTGGCTTTTGTTTGCGGTGCCATTTGTTCTGCCCTAGCAGGATTTATAGGAATGAATGCAGCCACAAAGGCAAACGGAAGGACCACCAATGCTGCAAGGGAAAGTGCCAAAAAAGCTTTGGATATTGCCTTTTCCGGTGGATCCGTTATGGGCATGTCCGTAGCAGGTCTTGGACTTCTGGGTCTGGGGATAATTAATTTAATCTTTAAGGACCCTGTAATTATAAATGGTTTTGCTTTGGGAGCCAGTTCCATAGCCCTTTTTGGACGGGTAGGGTGCGGAATATACACCATGGCGGCGGACGTAGGGGCTGACCTGGTGGGTAAAGTTGAAGCAGGAATTCCCGAGGACGATCCAAGAAACCCGGCAACCATTGCTGATAATGTGGGTGACAACGTGGGGGACGTGGCAGGCATGGGTGCTGACCTCTTTGAATCCTATGTAGGGTCCATTGTTGCTGCCATTGCCTTGGCTGTCACCTTGAACATCACAAACGGCGATATACTTCCCATGTTTATTGCCGGTTTCGGCCTCGTCGCTTCAGCTTTGGGTGTACTGTTTGTGCAAAAAGCAGGGGGCGATAACGCCCAGAAAGTCATAAATACCGCTAACCTTGTTGCTACCGTTCTCACTGTAGTGGCTATCTATTTCCTAACTACATACCTCCTGGAAGAAAACAGCTTTGGAGTATTTATTGCTGCAGTGGCAGGTCTTGTGGCAGGGGTTATTATAGGTAAGGTAACTGAATATTATACATCCAGCGACTATAATCCGGTAAAGGAAATAGCTAAATCTTCCCAAACAGGTACAGCAACCAATATAATCAGCGGTATATCGGTGGGTATGATGAGTACCGCCATACCTATCTTTGTGATAGTAATTGCCATACTGCTGGCTTATAAGTTTGCAGGCCTTTACGGTATTGCCCTTTCAGCTGTAGGTATGCTTTCCACCACAGGAATGACCGTTGCCGTTGATGCTTACGGCCCCATAGCTGATAATGCCGGCGGCATCGCTGAAATGTCAGGGCAGGATCCCCATGTAAGGGAAATTACTGACGCCCTGGATTCCGTGGGTAATACCACCGCTGCCGTTGGGAAAGGTTTTGCCATTGGCTCCGCTGCCCTTACTGCACTGTCGCTGTTTTCAGCATACACCAAAAGTGTCGGGTTAAAAGCCATTGACCTGACTTCTCCCAAAGTTGTTGCCGGTCTGTTTATCGGCGGTATGCTTCCGTTCCTGTTCTCGGCCCTTACCATGCAGGCAGTGGGACGTGCTGCCTTTGACATGATTGAAGAAGTAAGGAGACAGTTCAGGGAAATCCCGGGTATTATGGAAGGCAAGGCGAAACCCGATTATGCAAGATGCGTTGCCATCAGTACCGGGGCTGCCCTAAGGGAAATGATTATACCCGGACTGCTGGCTGTTATATTCCCTCTGGCTGTGGGCTTAATTCCGGCTCTCGGTAAAGAAGCCCTTGGGGGAATGCTGGCGGGTTCCCTGATCACCGGATTCCTTCTGGCAATTATGATGGCCAATGCCGGGGGAGCCTGGGACAACGCTAAAAAGTACATTGAAACAGGTGAGTTTGGCGGCAAAGGATCCCCTGCCCATGCGGCAGCAGTAAACGGGGATACCGTAGGGGATCCCTTTAAGGACACTTCCGGTCCATCCCTTAACATTCTTATCAAGCTTATGACCATAGTTTCCCTGGTATTTGCTCCACTTTTCATGTAATTTATAATTATTGAATAGAGCAGAAGCTGGCTTATTAAAAAAGAAAAAGAGGCCGGGCGGGGTGTTTACAGATAATTTCTTTCCGCCCGGCAATTTTTTTGATAAAATACGGTATTAAATAGCATAAACCGGCCAATAAACAAATAGGGAGGTTTTATAAGTGATTTCCAGGGATGAAGCGCTGAATATTTTAAAAAAGAATCTGAAGAATAAAAATTTGAGGAAGCACTGCCTTGCGGCGGAGGCCATTATGCGGAAGCTGGCGGAACGTTTTGGAGAAGATGAGGAACTGTGGGGGCTGGCAGGGCTTCTTCACGATATAGATTATGAGGAGACCCGCGACGATTCCCAAAGGCATTCACTGGTAGGGGGAGAAATGCTTGCGGAGTTGGGCTTTCCCGAAGAACTGGTGCATGCGGTAAAGGCACATAATTATATGCATGGGATTGAGAGGGAAAGCCTTTTGGATAAGGCTCTGTATGCGGTGGATCCCCTTACGGGGCTCATTGTGGCTGCAGCCCTGATAAGTCCGGAGAAAAAGCTCAGTGCCATTGATACGGACTTTGTTCTCAACAGATTTAAGGAAAAATCCTTTGCCAGGGGAGCCAACCGGGAGCAGATTAAGGCATGTTCCCAGCTGGGGCTGGAACTAAGGGAATTTGTGGAAATTGGGTTGGAGGCAATGCAGGAAATCTCTGAAGACCTGGAACTTTAAAGGAAGAATATTTTTTACCAGGAGAGGATGTATGTGATTTCTGAAAAAGAATTGATAGCTTTTATGGATGAAAGTAGTTATAAGCCAATGACAGCGGAAGAACTCATTAATGCTCTGGGAATTGAAGATATAGAGGAAATGCAGGCTTTCTTTCAAATGCTGAACAGGCTGGAAAAGGAAGGGAGCATTGTCTTAACAAGGAAGCACCGCTACGGGCTTCCCAAAAAGATGGGCCTTATTATCGGAAGGCTCCAGGGGCACCGCAAAGGTTTTGGGTTTGTAATACCCGATGACCCCACCGAGAAGGATGTGCACATAAGCCTTGACAACATGAAAGGGGCAATGCACAACGACAAAGTTATGATTAGGCCGCACCATACCCCCAGCGGGCAGCTGGAGGGGGAAGTGGTGCGCATCCTGGAAAGGGCAAACAAGCAGGTGGTGGGAACCTTTGAGAAGAGTAAACATTTTGGTTTTGTGGTGCCTGACGATCCCAGGCTTTACTATGATATATTCGTTCCTTTGGGGGAAGATAAGGGAGCTTCTAATTATGACAAGGTTGTAGTGGAAATAACAAGGTGGCCGGAAAAAAGACGCAGCCCGGAAGGTAGAATTGTGGAATTTATAGGGCGGCTGGGAGATCCGGGGGTCGACATTCTTTCCATAGTAAAGAAGTTCCGGCTTCCCACTGAATTCCCCGAAGAAGTCCTTGCGGAGGTAAAACATGCTCCCCAGGAAGTATCCCCTGAAGAAATTGAGGGGAGAAGGGATTTAAGAAACTTAAAAACCGTAACCATTGACGGAGCAGACGCAAAGGATCTGGATGATGCCGTGTCCATTGAGCTTTTGTCCAGCGGCAACTTCCGCCTGGGAGTCCACATTGCCGATGTAGCCCATTATGTTAAGGAAGGAAGTGCACTGGACAGGGAAGCTTTCAACAGGGGTACCAGCGTTTATCTTGCGGACAGGGTTATTCCCATGCTTCCCCCCGAACTTTCAAACGGTATATGCAGCTTAAATGCAGGGGTAGACAGATTGGCCCTGTCGGTTATGATGGAAGTGGACAGGGAAGGACGGGTGATTAATTACGAAATCTTTGAATCCGTGATAAATGTGGATGAAAGAATGACCTATGATAATGTGAGAAAAATCCTTGTTTATCAAGACAAGGAGCTCATGGATCGTTATAAGGAATTCATAAATGAATTCAAACTTATGGAAGAACTGTGCTTGATTTTAAAGGAAAAGAGGAGAAGAAGGGGTGCTGTGGACTTTGATTTTCCCGAAGGGAAGGCGGTTCTTGACAGTAAAGGCAGAGCCATTGATATTATCAAACTTGAAAGAAGCATTGCTGAAAAAATCATAGAGGAATTTATGATCCTGGCCAATGAAACCGTTGCTGAGCATATGTACTGGCTTGAAGTCCCTTTTATCTACAGAATTCATGAAGAGCCGGACAGTGAAGATATAAGTGAGCTCAATTCTTTTCTCAAAATTTTTGGTCATAAGATAAAAGGAAGGGAAGGGAGCATTCATCCGGGGGCATATCAGGAAATAGTGGAGAAGGTTAAAGATACCCCGCAGGAAAAACTTATAAATACCGTTCTTTTGCGGTCCATGAAACATGCAAGATACGATGAGGTGTGCGTCGGCCATTTCGGCCTTGCTTCCAAGTACTATACCCACTTCACTTCGCCCATCCGCCGCTACCCGGATCTAACAATTCATAGGGTTATTAAGGAAACCCTTAAAGGGAGGATATCAAAGAAGAGGTACGAGTATTTAAAGCAGAGGATGCCCGCTGCGGCAGAGCAGTCATCAATAATGGAGCAGGTGGCGGAAGAAGCTGAAAGGGACTGCCTGGATATGAAGAAGGCTGAATATATGAAGCAGCACCTGGGTTCCGTTTTTACCGGTGTCATAAGCAGCGTTTTGGCTTTCGGCTTTTTTGTGGAGCTTCCCAATACCGTTGAGGGTCTGGTGCATGTTTCAACCCTAACCGATGATTACTACACCTACCTTGAGGATAAAATGATCCTCATGGGCCAGCATACGAGAAAAATGTACCGGATAGGGGACGAGGTGGAAGTTCTGGTGGCACGGGTTGACGTGGATAAACGGCAGATTGATTTCGAACTGGTGAATTAAAAGCTTGATGGTTTCATAAACGATGGTATAATATTGGCACCGGGGAATAAGGGGTGTTCATAAAATGGCTGAGCAAAAAGTCATTGCTACAAACAAAAAGGCCCGCCACGATTATTTTATTGAGGAAACCTATGAAGCCGGCATTGCCTTAACGGGTACGGAGGTTAAGTCCATTCGTGAGGGAAAGGTGAATTTGCGGGACAGCTATGCTGAAGTTAGGAACGGAGAAGTATTTGTGCACAACATGCACATTTCCCCCTATGAGGCGGGCAATCAATTTAATCACGAACCTAAAAGGACAAGGAAGCTTCTGCTTCATAAACATGAGATAAGAAGGCTCATAGGGAAGACCCAGGAAAGGGGATATACCCTTGTGCCCTTGAAAATATACTTTAATGAAAGGGGCAAAGTAAAACTGGAAATTGGGCTGGCCAAGGGTAAAAAGCTTTACGACAAAAGAAAGGAAATAGCCCAGAGGGATGCTGAAAGGGAAATGAGAAAGGCCTTTGCCCAGCGATATAAGGGTATATAAATAAATTTTAAAGCTATTTTGAATTTTGCGAAAATGTATATAATGTATTATAATTATATATGCTAAAATGCAAAAAAGTATATGGGGGCGAAAGGTTTCGACGGGGGAAGCACGAGCAAGAGTTGCCAGGCGAGATCCCACCGACTCGTAAAACGGTGGAACCTAATAAGTGCCAACGAAAATTACGCATTAGCTGCTTAGTAAAAGCGGCTCATCCAACCTGCTGACGTCCGCTAGGCTGGTTTGGGTGTCGACTGAGCGGGCTACCTTAAGCTTCTCGCTCACGGGAGCTTAAGGGAAATTCCAGTGAGCTAGTCGGTAGGCATCCTGTCTCCGGGAGGCATTCCGGCGAACAACAAAACGGGGACTATCCTGGTAGAAGCTCTTGTGGGTGTTCCTTCGGACGGGGGTTCGATTCCCCCCGCCTCCACCAGTCATATCCACAATCGTATCAATGTCAATTTTATCATCATAAACGATTACTCTTTTAACGTAAGTCTGGATGATGCGATTCTGCTCTTCCGGGCTTTTATTTTTTATATCAGCGTCTTTCTGGGCATACTTCCTATTTTTGGAGCCCAAGATTTTGTCCGCATGTTTCCTAGGGTCAATTCTTTTTAACGATCTGCAGTCGTTGACCTCCGGTCTTGTCGACGACACTTCTTTTAAGTATATAGTAATGGGGAGGGACTTTGATTTCCAAAGGTTCAAAGAGTTTTTAAGGCTTAAAAATAAAAAGTTGCTAAGCATAAGAGATTGATGTACAATTCTGTCAAGCCTTGATTCATGCGCACAAAACGGGTTTTAGTCTACCTATGAGGAATTGAAAAATTTTTTCGGTAGGGGGTTATTAAAATGACCCCCTACGGGAGCGCGAACTGCTAATCCTCAACGACCTGCTCAGCCAAGACAGCGAAGATGAAGTAACAATAAGGCTCGATACCATAGCCGTCACAGATGACATCCTTGTCGAAGTAGAAGAAATGATATTCCTCCAGGAAGCCCTCTCGTTGCTTACACCGCAGCAGCAAAAGGTTATTACGGCAACGGTTCTGGAGGAACGCACAGAGCAGGAGGTAGCAACAGAGTTCGGGATGTCACAACCAGCAGTACACCAGATTTATTTTACTTTTCTCTTGCTTTTGGGTAAAAATAAAATTTAGGAGCGAGAATATTGGCTATTTATGTAATTACCTGGAATATAAAAGCAGGTCAAAATCGGGATGGTACTTATCCTTATCCAAAAACGGAAAACCTGGATAGAATTGCAGACGCAATTAAAAATTCCGGAGCTTTAATTGCCAGTCTACAAGAAGTAGATGCATTTACGACTCGTTCTGGTGATATTCATCAGGCTGAATATATCACTAATAGGCTTACCGTGCTTACCGGGGTAACTTGGTACTACAAGTATATTACTTCTATAGAAATGAATCCTGGTTATTATGGTAATGCAATTGTAAGCAGATACCCTTTAACAACTGCTCTAAGGGTTTCCTTGCCCAAAGTAAATGGCTCTGAAGATCGTAGCTTTCTTCTCGTCCGTGCTGATTTCGATAGCACCTATCTGTATGCAGGAACGTTTCACTTAGGTTTAAACGTTGACCAATCTATCCATGCCCAACAGATAAAAGATGCGTTAAATAACAACGGTTATTCAGATCAGAAATTGATTATCGGTGGTGACCTAAATGATGATGAAGGTTCAGATCCTTACAACATAATGCTGTATAATGTATTTCCAATGGCTGATACTGGACCTGGAGGAGTATGTACACTACAATGTTATAATAACCCCAATAACCCCAAGGTTGATTTTTGGTTTAAGCGGGGTGTTTCAGTAGATACTTCAAAGAGTCGAGTACTGCAAATTGACAACTCAGACCATCGGCCAGTGCTTGCTTACGTATATACCGGTTAATGAAATAGGGGGTTTTAGACCCCTCGCTTCTTTTTTAGTCTCCAGTTTTAATCTCTGGTGACTTCAGTGCTGATAAAATTTCCTATCGGTGTTCCATCTTTCAGTAGTTTCCATACCCTTACAAAGTTACCCGTGTCTGAATCGGTAACCAATAAGATGTATTCATCAAAATCATCACTTATTTTAACAAGATCTATCACACGCCAATAGTGAAAGTTATCTAAGGCTATGTCAAAAAGTTTGCGCAAACTGCCGGTACCCGGCCTGTATTTGTAAAGATTTCCACCAGTGTCCACGATATATAAAGAAAAATCTTGATAATCTAATATTCTAGTGGTAGAAGAAGTTGTGGAAAAGCTTTTTGCTATGATTTTCCGCAGATCATATGTATTTATTATGCTTCCTTTACCATCTAATTCGAAGACTATGCTGCTGAAGGGTATTCTTTGATGAAGCTCCACAAACAGGTGATCATTCTTACCCACAAAAATTCCACTAAAATATGCATCTTCCTGTTGTTGATCGGAAGGGAGGTTTTCAAAAGCAAAAAACAGGGTTTTTTCTCCCTCTGGTGTTATTTTCAATACCTGTTTAGCTGATACCAGGTAAAAGTTACCTTTTTGATCCAAATCCATTGAGGTATAGTTGTTATTATCCGAAAAGATCTTTTTGATCTCTTTTTTCCGGACATCAATCATGTAGAGACTCGAGCCGGTTAGAGCCGCTATCTCGGAGGGGTTTACCACGGCAAATTCCATTATTATATTTTCCTTTTTAAACCCCTCAGGCAACCAAGATGTGAGATCATAAATTGTTCCTCGGTCGTATATTTTTATTGCAGAATATGTGTCTAAAAAATATAAATAATTCTCATGTACTTCTATCTGAGTAGGGTTATTCAGCTGGCTTTTTACTTTCCAGGATGTCGTTGAACAAGCAGTTATTGTCACTGTTATTAATAAAGATAAGACAATCAGGATAATTACCTGTAATTTTTTGGACATTTTTCCGTGCCCCCAAAAAAATTTCTTATCACTAAAAACCTACTTTAAAAAATCTCTTAATAATAATAGACGGATAAATGGCCTACTTTGTTCCGCTCTCCGCAACAAAATCTTTCAACGACCCTGCCAGCAAGATTAACCTTTACCTTCTCCAGGCAGGAAAGAACCCCTCCCATCAAAGTTTTATAAGGCAACTGACACGTTGCTACTCCTTCAAGGATTTCGATATCTTTTCGTATTCGTCTCGGTTACCTTCATCATTTACAAGCATATATCCCTGAATGTGAATTTCATTTTTAGTAAACTCATAACTACAAATATGCTTAGCCCAAGCGTAGATGTCGCTAATTTTAACTGGCCCTTCTAAATCCTCTGTGAAGATTAATCGCCCTTCCAGAGATGTACTGTCGCCTTTCATATCTGTTACCATTAACACTTCAAATTTTTCCAGGTCATACCACAATTGTTTTACCATCTTTTCAGTTGGTATCCCTGGATTATTTCGCATAAATATTCCGTAAAACTGAAAACGCTCCGGTAGATATTCATGGAGTTACAAGGTTATAGCCGGACTGATTTTTAACTTCCTTAGCAAGTAACCTGTTCGTATCCCTCTAACAACTTACTATGTATGTCCTCCACCATAATCTTTTCACTGGAAGGCATCTTCGGTAACAACCCACTCAATTCAACAAATATGTCCCGGGCTTGTTCAATCTCCTATGAGTTATCATCACGTATCCCTTTAATAGCTAATTGAAAACCGTCATTTACATTATTTTTGAAGGCGATTATATCACCCTGTTTAATCCGGTTAAGAAATGGCGAGAACTCGTTTTTCCATCTTTTCTCATAACTAATTAGCTGGTCTTGTCTCATTTCGTCTTGAATATCTCCAAGTAACTGATGCGTCAAAGAAATCAGGTTTGCAAGCTCAGAAACATAGTATTCAGCCCACTGTTGAGGGTCTTTTATTGTATAAGTGTTACCATCATCAGTTTTAACAACATCTTTCAAGTAACTTGCATTTTCAGCCAGAGATTTCACTAACAGGGAATTAAGCTGTTTGGAAGATTCGTCAATTACTTTTCCGGTAGCGTCAATTATCGGTATACTACCACCCGTTGATATTTTTTCTTGTGTTTCAACTTCACCACAACCAGCAAATATAATCAAAAGTAATCCTTACATGACGAGTAGAGTCATTTTTCTCATGGTCAACCCTCACCTGTTAATTTCAACCGTTGTTCGCAGTACGCTCCACATCTCGCTGGTCACCAGACCTAACCGCCAAATGGCGATCCCGTCAAGCCCGTACCGCTTGGCAATGCCTACTTTCGTTAGAATGCTTTCCGCTGTTTCCGTGGGGGCAGAAATCCCGAGTACCAGCTTTTCCGATGGGACATTAACCCTAGCTATCTCCACTGCTTGAGTGACAAGGCTTACTGGCTCCGGCGTGGAGCCATAGTCGTAGGCCATGTAATCCGGTCGGCTAATTCTCCCAGCGCCTTGTAATCGTAACCCTGATAGGCGCTGTTTGGGGCGTGGAGGGTGAGGGTTAGTGTGAGGTTAGCAGCCTTAACCTGTTTCGCTAAGAGTAGGACGAACCTGGTAAAAGCGTCCCGCACCACCTTTAACTGCTCACCGTCATCTCGGTAACCCAAACCCTCAAAGTCCAGGTTTACTCCTTGGTATAGTACCGCTTCTCTCATTATACCATTAACCGCCCTGGTCATGGCATTCTCATCCTTTAACAGGGAAGAAATGGTGCCGTCACCGTCAGTCACGTGGACTATCGGGCAGGTTGCAGAAAAAGATGTTGTTAAAGAGAGAATTGTAAAGTCATGCTAGGAGAGTCAGCCAGTTTTATTTAAATAGCTGTAGCATGCAACTGGTTACCGTAAGTGCGGATCAAACAATCTTATTTAATCCCATACTGTGCCAGATATGCTTTAAACATCGCTTTAAACAACGGCCCATGATTGGGTATTTTTAAATGTAGCAATTCATGGACAATTACCTCAGCCCGGAAGGCTGTGGGCTGTTTTAACAAATCTATATCAAAGGTCAAGCGCCCTTTACTGGAGCAGCTTGCCCATTTGCGTTTCATGCTGCGGATATGTATTTCTTTTGGTTCAACCCCAATCCTCTTGGCCCAGGTGATAACTTCTGTCCGGAAAACTGTCTCCGGAATAATTTCTTCCAGTTTATCAAGGGATGCCGAAGCTGAAGTTTTATCAAATACCTTGCTCATCGTTTTGCCCCCTTAAGCAGTTGCATCATTTGTTCTACGATTTCTTTCATCTTTGTTCCAGTTTTTACTCCTGTTTTTTTTAGGTTTTTGTATAACTCCATTATAATTTTACGTTCTTGTTTTTCGCTTTACTGCCAATACGGATAATAATCAAAGGCTTTGGCCATATTCCGGGCTATCGTTTCGGCCTCTTTTATTTGCTCCCTTTTTAAATACCAATATACAGCATAAGTTTCCGGTGCCATATCTTTTTCTTCCCGCTCTTTTTCGGAGTCCAGATATTCTTTAATTAGCTCTTCTAACCGGCGCAAGGCCTCCTGAGTACTTAGTTGCCTTTCCTGGTAGGCTTTAGCTATTCTTTCTGCCATTTCGCCTATAGAAAGCAGATAAGGAGCTTCTCGTTTCTTTTTTGAAATGGTGTTTTCTATGCTTTTCAGCAGGTTAAACACTTCAACGGTGTAACTGGCCTTACTTTCAGCCAGTTTGTCCAGGACTTCCTCGTTGATCTTATATACCGTTACCGTATCCTGGATGGCACCCGGGATGGTATGTTCCTGAACAAGTCGCGCTGTTTTGCGCATCAGTTCATAGTCCAGGTTGACCCCCGGCTCAGTGGAACGCAAGAGCCGGTAAAGTCGGGCCAGCTGGTCGTAATCGTCCAGGTACTCCCTCAAAAGGGGTCCGGCGAAATAATTTCAAAAAGATTGGCCAGCTCTTTGAAAAAAATATAGTACTCCTGCCGTGTTTTATGCTCACGGAAATGTTCCAGAGCTTTTTCCGCTGCCTTATCCTGTTTATACCCGGAAAAAATGGCAAGGTATTTGTTCCTACCTTCAGCCATTAACTCCTGAAAGCGGTTTTTGAGGATTTCGAAATCTATAATGGTTCCTTCTATGTCTTTGGAATCAAAGGCCAAAGCCTTCTCCAAGTTTTCAAAAATACCAACAAAGTCAAGGACAAAACCGGCCGGTTTTTGGTGACCGTTTTCATCTTCATAAGGACGGTTTACCCGGGAAATGGCCTGCAAAAGAACATGATCCCGCATAGGCTTATCCAAATACATGCAGTACAGCACCGGGGCATCATACCCGGTAAGAAGCTTTTCAGTGACAATGAGGATTTTGGGCAGCTCATTGGGGTTGCGGAAAGCCTTGCGTATTTCTTTTTCTTCATTTTCGGATAGATAATAACGGGTAAGTTCTGGAGGGTCATTTTGTGCACGGCTGATAACCACTGCGGAATACTCTGGCGGTAGGTATTTATCAAGGGCTTTTTTATACAGAGTGCAGGCCTCGCGGTCTACTGCTACCAGGAAGGCTTTATAACCCAGCGGTTCAATATAATCCCGGTAATGGCGGGCGACATAGGCAGCGATGGCCTCTACTCTTTCTCTGTTTTTTAACATATTCTTTAGGGTAACGGCTTTTTCCAAGACTTTGTTTAATTCTTCAATGTCGCTGACTCCTTCGGCTGCTGCAAGGTTTAGAAATTCTTCCTCTAATGTTTCACGGTCCACTCTCAATTCGTTAGGAGCCAGGGAATAGTGAAGTGGTACAGTTGTTCCGTCTTCTATGGATTCGGCTATGCTGTATTTGTCCAAATAACCATGGGGCAGGTCATCACAGCCAAAGACTTTAAAAGTGCCCTTACCGTGGGAAATGCGGTCAATGGGAGTGCCAGTAAAACCGATGTATGTTGCATTGGGGAGGGCACCCATGAGGTAGTTGCCGAGGTTTCCGCCGGTAGTGCGGTGGGCTTCATCTATCAGGACGAAAATGTTGTCCCGGCAGTTGATATTGGCCGGAATGTCGTCAAACTTATGAATCATGCTTACAATTAAGCCGCGACGATCAGAGGCCAAAAGCTCCTGAAGGTGGCGTTTGCTCCGAGTTATCTCGACCATACCGAAACCACAGGCGGACAAATTAGCAAAAAGCTGCTGTTCCAACTCATTGCGGTCGACAAGCATGAGAACAGTAGGATTATTGAAACGGGGATTTTCAATGAGCTTTTTGGCGACGGTGATCATGGTGTATGTTTTACCTGAACCCTGGGTGTGCCAAACCAGACCCCGTTTTTTCTCGGGATCTAGGACGCGGTTTAAGACCCGGCCGATGGCCCGCATTTGGTGGGGTCTTAATATTACTTTGCTTAATTCGTCATCCCGACGGACAAACATAATTAAGTCTGTTAAAACCCGTAAGACCCGCTGGGGATGGATGAAGCTTTTTACCATACTTTCAAAATCCTGCCCGCCGCTTTCGTCTCGCCAGTTGAAAAGGTTTTTACGGCTTAAACTCCAAGTGGTGCCGTAATAGAAACGGACCAGGTGGGTTAAGCAGTATATCTGCTCAAGGGCCATGAGTCCCGGTGCTTCCCTGTGGTATCGGCGCAATTGATCCAGAGCTTTGGCGATACCTTCAATCTCGCTGGCAGATTTTGTTTCTACCAGCAGCAACGGGATGCCGTTAATTAAAAAAACGATATCGGCACGGATGGTATAGGTGCCATTGGTAAAGGTGAATTCATCGGTAACCTGGAAAGTGTTAGCCTGCCATTTATCCAGTTCCAGCAGACGTATATTACGCTCCCTTTTTTCGGTCTCAACATATACAGTCCGTAAACCTTTAAGATATTCCCAGGCCTGGAGGTTTCCTTCAATATTAGGTGGTATGCGCTCCAGCCGTTTTAATACTTCTTCAGCCCGCAGGTGGTCTACAACACCTGGGTTTAATTTCTGGAGCTGGTTAATGAAAACCTGGCGGTGGATTAATCCCTCCACTCCACCACGACTAATTTCTAATTTTTTGGGATCTATGTACTGCCAACCCGTTTCGGTGGCATAGCGGATGAAGGGATTCTGCACAGTGGAGCGTTCACCGCCTAAGGGCATCTTCTTTCACCTCCAGGTCTCTAACTCGCACCTTGCCGGTCATAAGCAGGTGGAGCATAGTTTGGAAGAGGGATTGGAGAGTGGATTTGCGTTTTTCCTCGGTGTTAATTTTGTTGTCTATAGTTGTAAGTATACAGGCGATTTGGTGTTGTTCAATAAGTGGGGGGATGTAAATATTGAAGGCTCTTATCACAGTTTGGCTAATGTTAGGCTGTGCTCCACCGTATCGTTTACTCAGCAGCTCAGACCTGCGATAAATGATTGTGTAAAAGAGAAATTTAGAGATAATTCCTCTGTGTGGAAAGACTCCACAAACAGCCTGGTTGGTAGCAGCTTTACATTTTAAAATGCCAACTTTTCCAACTGTTGCACCGTACATGGCAATAAGTAAAGTACCTTCGGGGAAAACTTTTGCATTAGAATTTGATAGCCCTGTGTCTGTAAGAGTTTCTTCTGTGCAACTAATTGAATTGTCATTCAATTCTCCTGACTTAACCCAAAGAATTTTGCCGCCAAAATATTCAGGATGCTTTCGACTGGGCGTTCCGCCACTTGCGGTCTTTGCTACTTCCCCCAATTTCGTCACTTTCCAATGTTCCGGGACCATTCCGATTTCAGTTTCTTTTAAGGGTATGAGGTCAATCTGGTCCACAGGTACTGGGCCGTAGGTGAAAAGGTGGCGCATGAGAGATTTTTTCAGTTCCTTGAGGGCGACGATAATTTTTTCTTGAAGTTCAATGGCTTTTTGTATGGTTGAAAGCACATAGGCGATCTTTCTCTGCTCGGGGAGGGGTGGGAGGGGTATTAGTCGATCTTTAATCTCTCCTAAACTGAGAGTTGGATAACCATCGGATTTACTTTCGGCAAAGCGGACAAACCTCAAAGTATGGAAAAGAAATATGTTATGTACCTTTTGAACAGCTGGAAGCACTGCACATAAATGGCTGACAATATAAGCATCAAACGGCAGCATGGCGCGTTTTTCCAACCGAATAGATGCACAACTTTTAGGAAAAATAATTGTTCCTTTTGGGAACAACTGTAAGTTATACCTGTTTACGGCTTCATCTGTAATAAGGTTCCATCCTGATACCTTATTCATAACTTCATCAATATGTTGAACTCGTATAAAAGGGTTTTTACCACCAAAGAAGTGGTCGCCCTGTGGAGCTGGTCCTCCAGCTTTTACATGTGCAACATCTTCCAGCTTAACCACTTCCCAATCTTCTGGTGGTATCCCAATCTCCGTTTCCTTATACCCTTCAATCATCTCATTATTTTCCTTATCCATTGAGCCAACCTCCGAAGCCCAACTTGGTGAGGATCTCATTTAATTCCTTATCTACCGTTTGCCGTTCTTCTTCGATTTCAGCCAGCTCGACTAGAATTTCTTCTATAGGCTGATATTCTTCCTTATTGTTATTGGATACATAGCGGGAAGGGCTGAGGTTGTAATCGTTGCGGATTGCTTCTTCAATTGAAATTATTTTACTCAAGTCCTCTTCTTCTCGCCATTCCCGGTAAAGGCCATAGACCTTCTTAATATGTTCGTCGTCCATGTAGTTTTTAGGGCGGCCTTTAGTAAACATCTTGGAAGCGTTGATTAATAAAATTTCCCCCGGATGCTTTTTGGCCTTATTGATAACCATGATTATACCTGGGGCGGTGGTGTTATAGAACATGTTTTCCGGCAAAAGGATGACGCATTCTATCAAGTCTTTTTCAACGAAGACTTTGCGAATGTCTCGCTCGCGATTGGAGCTCCGGCCGCCGCTGCCCCGGGAGACGGAACCGGTATCCAAGACAACGGCTATCTTGCCGTTTTCTTTCAGGGAAGCGAACATATGCTGAACCCAGCCCCTGTCAGCGCTTGATGCCGGTGGAATGCCGCCGAAGTCAAAACGGTTATAGGAATCTTCTTCATATACGGTTAAGGGGAATTTCTGATTCCACATGGGATTGGCTGTTACTTTGTCGAAAGTTCTAAGCGATCCGTCGGGATTGGTAAAAGCCGGACGGGCCATTGTATCCCCCAATTGAATATCTGCCTCCAGGTCATGGATAAAGGCATTCATCTTGGCCATGGCGAAGGTGGTGTGATTAATTTCCTGGCCATAAATCTTTACCGGTGCTATTCTGGGGTCATCACCATGGGCTTCCTTAAAAGCCAACACGCTTTTGATTAGCAGGCCGCCGGACCCGCAGGCCGGGTCATAGATCTCATCGCCGGGTTGGGGCTCCAAAATATAAGCCATCAACCAGGTAACTTCCCGTGGCGTATAGAATTCGCCGGCACTCTGGCCCTGACCTTCGGCGAATTTGCGCAGTAAATACTCGTAAGCCCGGCCGAGGATGTCGGCTTCCACGTCTTTTAACCCTAAACGATGGCGGGATAGGACTTGTATCAGGTTGTAGTAGCGGTCGTTATCAATAACCGGCTGACAGGCCATCTGAGCGTTGAAATCAACGTGATCGAAAATGCCCCGGAGTTTGGGGTTTTCACGGGCAACTACCCGCACGGCATCAGTAAGGTATTCGCCGATATTGGTCGTCTGCCGGGATATGGCTTTCCAGCGGGCCTGGGGCGGTATGTAAAAGCGTACCAGGGAGTGGTCTTCTTCGACCTGCTCCAGGGCTTCTTCCATTGAATCAAAGATTTCTTCGGCAAGCCTTATTATCTCATCTTCAAATACGTCGGATAATCGTTTTAAGAAAATCAAAGGCAGTATGTAATCTTTATCTTTAGGTGCATCAACGGCACCGCGAATTACACAGGCTGCTTCCCAAAGCCAGTTTTCCAGAGTAGTAAGATCCATGCTTGTGTTTTCCGTCATGATTCTTCCTCCAATTAACCCGGCGGGTATGGTCAGATACAATGGCTAAAGCATTGGTTTGGTGGAAGCTCTGCAAGTCACCCTGGCAAATACGGGAAAACTTTTCAGTTAGGCGTTGGTTATTGATGGTTTCGCCGGGTTTCAAGCCAGGGGTAAAACGCATCTTCCCTCACATTGTCTTATTGTTCCAATTTTTTTATTTCGCCTCCTATCCAGGTTTTCCTGCCATTACAGTTTCCCCGACCAACACTAGAACTACCCGACGATTTCTCTGGAATTTTTTTCTTTACTGCTGCTTTCCCGAAAAATGCTGTAATTTATATCCCCTTTACAGCCAAAACTTCTGTTGCCGGGGTTCTGTTCCCGTTACAGCTTATCATTCTGGGTGCTTTAAGATAATGTATTTTAAATCCAAGTTCTTTATATAATTTAACTATCCTATGGGTTTTTTGATTGGATAATACAATGGGACCTTTATGTTCTGCCAGCCATTGGGCAAGGCGCACCTGATCTTCCCACTTAAAGTCTTTCTTGGAGTACTGGGTGAATTCCACGTCGTATGGGGGATCGGCATATACAAAGTCATCGGGTTTTAGTTGGACATTTTCAAAATCCCCGTATGTAAATTTCCAGTACTTTAATATCCTTTTGTATTCTGAAAAATCGGTTTTATAATTTATCTGTTTATATTTTCCAAAGGGAACGTTGAATTTGCCGCTGCTGTTGAAGCGGCAAAGGCCATTATATCCAGTACGGTTTAGATAATAAAAAAGTTCAGCGGCTTCTTTTGTATGGGCCTTTCCTTCAGCTATCAGTTGATTAAATCGTTCCCGGTATTTGTAGTAGGTAACCCTGTCATTGAGCATGGGCAATGTAATTTCCAATCCCTGCTGGAGCCAGCGAAAAAAGTTTATCACATGGGGGTTTATGTCATTTAGCAGCGCTTTGGATGGCATGAGCCCTAAAGTTACAGCCAGTCCACCGCAAAATGGTTCAACCAGTCTTCTGTGCCGGTGCTTTTCCCATAGGGGTTTGAGGTGGGGAACCAGCCACCTTTTACCGCCTGCCCATTTTAGGGGTGGTTTCAAAGGATTTAAGGTGCTTTCTTGGTGTTCCATGGGGATCTGCTCATTTTGGGGCTGCATAGAGGATGCCTCCTGCTGAATCAACGGCTATATTATATCTTTCATTATTTTATTTATTTTCCTTCTATTTCCCACTTTCCACAAACCCGTTTCATATATCTTTTTTCTTACATCTAACAGCTGTCTATCAATATTGGCGTCAATGATATTTAAGGAAGTACATAAGTTTTCAGGTTAATATTAAAAAGCGCTCGGAAATCCGAGCGCTTTAGACTGTAGACAAACTGCCTTAGCAAATCTCATGAGGTATCTGCTGCAGTTTGCGAAACGACTTAACGAACGCCGGCTAACAGCTCTTGGCAAAGAGTAAGGCAAAACCGGGAGGCGCCAACAGGAGGTTGGCGCCAGCCCCAACCCGAGGCACGGATGCCGAATTTGGGGCGGTCCGGTTTTGCCTTTAAGCTTTGCCTAGAGCTGTCCGGCGTGAGTTCTGGAGTGAGAAAACTGCAGCAGATAGCGTTTGTCAACAAGCAGAAGCGCTCGGAAATCCGAGCGCATTTAACATTTTAGAGAGGTTTACGGCGTTGCGATGTAGGATCCTCAATTAATGTAGCAAAAACGAATTCATGGTTATGGCCATCATCAAAGCTGGTTACTCCTTTAACAAAATGCACGTGTCTATTCTTATCAACTTCAATGGCAGGGCCGGTTAATATGCCTATGTTATGATAATGATCCTCATGGAAGTCAGTGCGGGTCAATATTGCATGGACATGGCTGCGACCCTTTGGAATAGCTCCACTGGTGACCCCTGCAAAGCGATGATTATGTTCTTCATCTCTATCTTTTTTATCTTTGTCTTTTCCTTTTTTGTCTTTTTTACCCTTTTTATCTTTTTCTTTTTCTTCTTCGAATTCGAATTCTTCTTCATCATCATAATAACAGCACTTTTCATCATCATAATCATAATATCTTGCATCTTCTGCAGCTAATTTTGTGCTGCCCAGAAACTCATGATTATGGGTTTGATTTTCTTCTTCAAAATCAAAGTACTTTTTTAAATCCTTGATAGAAAGTTTCATATTTGTTCGCCTCCAATAATTAATTTTTTACGATAACATTTTATGTTCCAATAAAAGGAAAAGTGCAGCAAAATTAGAAATTATTGGAAAATAATTTAAAAAACCAGCACTTTCTTGTGAAGCAATATAAATAAAAAGAAATAATAAGGGAAGAAACTAAAATTTCAAATAAATTTGGGAGGATGTAAAAATGGACAAAGCTCAACTTAGGGAATATGAAAGAAGATTAATCGAAAAAAGGAAAGAGATGCAAAATCTAATAAATCATATAGAATCCCACGGACTTGATAGTCCGTTATCCCTTAGTATTGGTGAGCTGTCAACATATGATAACCATCCCGCCGATATTGGCGATGAAATTTTTGAGCGGTCTAAAGATCTTTCTCTTCGGGAAAACGCGAAAAGACAAATTGAAAAGATAGACGCAGCCCTTGAGGCCATCCAAAGGGGCACTTATGGGATTTGTTCTATCTGTGGTAAGGAAATACCCCGGGACAGGCTTGAGGTATTGCCCCAAGCCACTACTTGCGAAGATTGTAGCTCCCGATCCCATGAAGGGGATCGGTCATACAGGCCGCTGGAGGGAGAGGTGCTAGTCCCGCCCTTTAATTTTCAGACTGAGCAGGATTTTGGAGGTGGGGAAAACCAGACCATATATGACGGGGAAGATGCCTGGCAGGAAGTGGCCAGATACGGGTCATCGGATACACCCCAGGATGTTCCGGGTTCGAAAAAATATCCCAATATATGGCCCGATGAAGAGGAACCAATCGGTTCTGTGGATTATTTGGATTCTATTCCATACCGAAAGGGAGAAGAAGGGATAATTTATGAGAAATGAGAATCAAGCATTCTTTGCTCCCCATGAGCCACCGCTTATTGGGGATTTTTTATTTTATTTTAGCTCCGTATTCGGGGGCTGGGTTTAACCAGCCCTTTATCTTGCCAAATAAAATTAATTTTTCTTGAATATTTATTTCTGAAATAAGCAGATCTTTAAAAATTTGTCTTATGCGGTCATTGGTTGTGGATTTTATAAAGGCATGGGTGTGAACTATTACGGCGCCCTGGACGCCGAAAAACAGCTGGCGGAAAATATTATCATCATATATAAGATCGGTTTTTTCCACGCTGGGCATCACGTTAGGAGGTTTAACGGGCAAAGGTATGCTGAAGTGCCTCAGTTCTTTTTCAAGCATTTCGGCCTGTTTTTTTAAGATTTCCTGAATACCTTCTTTTAGTAAAAATTTAAAATCAAAATCGTATGCAAAGGAATAAAAATGTTGTGTCAGTTCAATATTATCGTACCTGAATGCCAGGTGATCCCAAAGGGCAAAGGCTTCCCCCACGTCAATTTTTTCATTAATAACCGAGGGCAAATGGGGGTAAATAGGGGGAATACTGATCCAGCCTTTCAACTTCAGGTATTTAATGTAATCATTTATGGTGTTAACAGTTTCTTTAAAAATATTTGTCCACATTTCCCTTATATCATCATTGGTGATGCTTGATCTGATGGCTTTAACAAGCATAAGTATATCCTCCTGAATGAATTCCTTAAGGTCCCTGGCGATAAACTCATCCCTTACAATTTCCGAATTAATTGCTGCCCGAATGTCAGAAAACCTGCCGTCGGGTCCCATGATGCCATACTTCTGAGACTTTTGCTCAACTATTTTTACGTGTTTTTCCATGGATTTTCTCAAGGAAGTAAGGAAGTGTTTCAGGTCCCGGTCGTGGGTATAGTTTTCCCATATCTGCATTCTTTCAAGGGCATTATATTTTGATGATAGCATGTCCCATAAGCTAAATGCTTCAGCAGTACCTATAAACTTTTGGTATTTGGATCTATTACTAAAAATATCTGAATAGATCATGGTGTGTTAACCGCTCCTTAGGGTTTGATTTTCTATATTATTTTCTGTTAGAGCTTTTTAAAAAATGCAACAAAAACTATTAATTCATGGTTAAAAGGAAATATCCTTATGTATATAGAAAAAACAAGTACTGTAAAGGGCAGCAATAGTATAGGAGAAAGAAGGAGTGGGGGTTGTGCGTGTAGACAATTTGCACCTTGCCAACAGCAGGTTAAAGGATATTGCCATCAGCCACAGAGGTAGAAAAATTAGCTTTGAAGAATTTGAGGAGCGGGTACAACGCTTTGCCGGATATCTGAAATCCCTGGGAATTAAGGAGGGCGACAGGGTTGCCCTTACAGCGCCCAACAGCCCGGAATTTATTTTTTCTTACTGGGCAATTAACCGAATTGGGGCGGTGGCCGTTCCTCTTAACTTAACTTTAACCCTGGAAGAAATAGCCTATATTATCAGAAACAGCGGGGCTAATAGCCTGATTGTTCATCCGGTGATTTTGGAAAAAGTGGGTTCCCCGGACGTTGGGGGTCTGGGGTTAAAAAAAATAATACTTCTTGATGAAAGCACTCTTAAGAAGATTTATCAAACCGAACGGTATACCGTAAGTTCGGCGGAACTTGGGGAGGACTCCTTGTCTGCCATACTCTACACTTCGGGCACTACGGGAAGACCCAAGGGAGCCATGCTCACTCACAAAAATTTCTTCAGCAATGTGATTTCATTAACCAAGGTAATGGATATTACCCCGGATGACAAATTTTTGTGCGTGCTTCCCATGTTTCACAGTTTTGCCTGGACCGTGTGCGTTCTTCTGCCTTTGTACTGCGGGGGGACGGTGGTAGTTTTAGAGAGCTTCCAACCCGCTGAAACCATAAGGACCATAGCGGGGGAAGGGGTAACTTTCCTATTGGGGGTTCCTCCCATGTATGCTGTTTTTTATAGGAAAGCAAAGGGGGAGCATTTTAAAAGCCTAAGAATTGCCGTTTCCGGTGGGGCACCTCTTTCTGCGGAACTTTACAAAGCCTTTGTTGAGAAGTTTCCGGTAAATTTTGTTGAAGGGTATGGATTGACCGAAGCTTCACCGGTGGTTTGTGTAAACCCGATTTACGGTATTAAAAAACCCGGCTCCATAGGGCTTCCCATTCCGGATGTAGAGGTCATTATCGGAGATGAAAAGGGAAATGAGGTTCCCCGGGGAGAAATTGGGGAGATCCTGGTGAAGGGTGGAAATGTAATGGTGGGCTATTACAATGACGAAGAGGCTACCCGGGAGGCATTTGTAAATGGCTGGCTGCGCACCGGTGATATGGCGATGGCGGATGAGGATGGTTATATTTATATCGTTGACAGAAAAAAGGACTTGATAATAATGGGAGGGTTTAATGTCTATCCCAGGGAAATTGAAGAGCTTCTTCTTGCCCATCCCAAAGTAGCGGAGGCTGCGGTGGTGGGGGTAAATGATCCTTTAAGGGGGGAAGTGCCAAAGGCGTTTATAGCCCCTGTGGAGGGTGAGAAGCTCACTGATAAAGAAATCCAGGCCTTTTTAAAGGGAAAGCTGGCGCATTATAAAATGCCCAGGGTTATTGAATTTGTGGATAGTCTTCCCAAGAATGCCGCGGGTAAAGTTATGAAAAAACTTTTAAGAGAAAACTGATTTTTTAAAGGTTAAATCCTCCCTCTGCGGGCGAGGGTTTCTTTGTATATTAATTGTCAACCTAAATATAAAAATGGTTGATATATAAACCATAAGAAAATATACTTAATATGTAACTTTTACGTTGAAGGAGTGATTTTACATGCTTAACACAAGGAGGTTGGTTTATGCGGCACTATTTGCTGCCGTAACCGCCGCATTGGGATTGCTCATAATACCCCTTTATCCCGTACCCGTTACCGGTCAGAGCATGGGACCCATGCTGGCAGGTTCCATCCTTGGGAGCAGGACCGGAGCTTTAAGCCTTATTGTTTTTGACCTCCTTGCCGCGGCTGGGATACCTGTCCTGTCCGGTGGGAGGGGGGGCCTGGGAATAATATTGGGTCCCACTGGGGGGTATATTTTGAGCTGGCCCGTTGCGGCTTATGTTATTGGAAAGATTGTGGAATGCCGGCGTAATAAGAACTTACTCCTTTACATTATTGCAAATATTGTGGGGGGTATAGCTGTAGTTTACGCTGTGGGGGTGCCGTGGCTGGCCGTACAGCAGGGTCTGGACATTAAAACGGCTTTCATTGAAGGGGCGCTGATTTTTCTTCCCGGGGATATGGTGAAGGTGATTGTGGCTTCCATTGCTGCACAAGCCGTTTCAAGGGTTTTTGATGCCGGGTTAGGGGGAAGTTAGAAATAGCTATATTTTTGTCTGGGAATAATTTATATTCCGGAGTTGAAAACTAAATAAACAAAAGTAAAAGCCGGGTGGGTAAGAGATATAATTATGCTTCGAAAGATTATTGGACAGCTTAAAAAAAAGAGCAGAAATGCCAATAAACTACCTACGGGCAATTTAGGGAAAGTAAAAATCCGGGATAGTTTGGAGGAAAATATTAAAATATTCCGCCAAATCCTTGGGGAAAGCAATGATGTTATTATAAGGAGAGTTAAAATCGGGGGTATTTAAGCGGCGGTTTTGTATTTGGAGGGAATGGCCAAAGGCCAAATGGTAAACGATTTTATATTAAAGCCTCTTCTATTGGGCATTCGTCAAGTAAAGCCGAACAAGAAATTTACCCCAAAGGAGCTTTTCCTAAAAATTAAGGAAAATTCTGTTCCCATTGGAGAAATTAGCGAGGCTGAGGATTTTGATGTGCTGGTGTCGCAGTTCCTTATCGGGATTTCCGCAGTCCTTGTGGACGGACACCCCAGGGCCCTTATGCTGAATACCAAAGGGTGGGAGAAAAGAAATATTACAGAGCCTGACATTGAAAAGGTTATCAGGGGCCCCAGGGACGGGTTTACCGAAACCCTTCGGGTCAATACGACTCTTATTCGGAGAAGGATTAGGGACCCTAATCTCAGGGTTATTACTATCCAGATTGGCAGAAGGAGCAAAACTGAAGTTGCGCTGATTTATATACAGGACGTTGCCAACCCGGCTTTGGTGGATGAGGTAAAAAAGAGGCTTGAGAAAATAGATATAGATGTTGTCATGGACAGTGCTTACATTTCCCATTTTATTGAAGACAGATGGTGGTCCATTTTTCCCACGGTTCAAGAAACCGAAAGGCCGGATACAGTTGCTGCCAGCGTTGCTGAGGGGAGAGTGGCTATTTTGGTAGACAACTCCCCCTTTGCTTTAATTGTGCCGACCAATATAAACATGTTCATGGTTTCCCCGGAAGACGCATACCTCCGCTGGTCAGCGGGCTCCTTTTTGCGCTTGATTCGTTTCGGGGCAAACTTTATAGCCCTGCTGCTTCCGGGGCTCTACATCGCTTTAACATCTTATCATCCGGAAATGCTTCCCACGGGCCTGGCCCTGTCCATTGCGGCCACCAGGGAAAATGTGCCCTTTCCTGCCTTTGTGGAGGCATTTTTGATGGAATTGAGCCTGGAGCTTTTAAGGGAAGCGGGGGCGAGGTTGCCCGGACCAATAAATCAGACCATCGGCATTGTCGGAGGGCTCATAGTGGGAACAGCAGCGGTTCAGGCAAATATCGTAAGCCCCATCATGGTTATCATAGTGGCCCTTACGGCCATCTCTGCCTTTGCGGTTCCCACCTTCAGTTTTGGTGTGGCCATTCGCCAGGTGCGCTTTTTGTTTATGTTTCTGGCTGCCGTTTTGGGTATCTATGGTATTATGCTTGGCTTACTTTTATTAATCGGCCATCTGGCAACCCTAAAAAGTTTCGGTATGGGTTATCTTGAACCCTTTGCTCCCTTAAGAACCGGGGATTTAAGGGATGTTATGATACGCTTTCCCCTTCAATCAATGCATAAACGTCCCCAGGGTTTAAGCCCTCAGGATGTTAAGCGCCTTGACGATAAAGGTTAGTATGATCTGCCTGGGAGGCTGTAAGGTATGGCTTTATTTAAGAATAAGCTTAAGTCTGTACTGGTTCTGGCAGTGTTTACGGCAGTGATTCTTATAATTATCACCGGCTGCTGGAATAGGGTGGAAATAAATGAAAGATCATTCAT
>JAAYIF010000024.1 GCA_012523575.1 Clostridia bacterium | reverse complement strand
GTGCCAGCCTCCAAAGCTTCAGGGCGCTCCGTTATCTCCCTTAGAACCAGAACGGGCTTTCCTAGGGCTGGGGCTTCCTCCTGCAGGCCGCCGGAATCCGTAAGCACCATATGGCAGCGGGCCATTAAATTTACAAAGGGCTCATACCCAAGGGGTTCTATGAGATGAATTCGCTTTCTCCTTCCTAAAATTTTATCCGCTTGGGCCCTTATGGCCGGATTTTTATGTATCGGAAAAACTATTTCCGCATCCCCAAATCTGTCCACTATCTGGGCCAGGGCTGAAAAAATCTCTTCCATAGGTTCACCCCAGTTTTCCCTGCGGTGCGCCGTGACCAGGATAATTCTTCTGTTTTCAAAGGGCAAAAGGCTTAAGGGCCCTTCAAATTTGTATTTGGGATTCACAGCGGCTAAAAGGGCATCGATCACCGTGTTTCCTGTGACAAAAATACCCTTTTCATCCACGCCTTCTTTAAGAAGATTTTTCCTTGCGGTTTCTGTAGGGGCAAAGTGAAAATCCGCCAGGGCACCGGTAAGCCTGCGGTTCATTTCTTCGGGAAAGGGAGCGTATTTGTCCCGGGTGCGAAGCCCCGCCTCTACGTGCCCCACGGGAGTTTTTGCATAAAATGCGGCAAGGGCCGAGGCAAAGGTGGTGGTGGTGTCGCCGTGAACCAAAACCAGATTAGGTTTTTCTCCTGCTATGATTTCTCCAATGCCCTCCAGCACCTTGCCGGTAATTTCTGATAGGGTCTGGCCGTGGCGCATTATGTTAAGGTCATATTGGGGTTCTATTTCAAAAAGGTCCAGCACCTGGTCGAGCATTTCCCTGTGCTGGGCGGTCACTGCCACCACGGGCAGGATGTGGGAGCTTTTTTGAAGCTCCTTTACCAGGGGGGCCATCTTTATGGCTTCTGGCCTGGTGCCGAATACTATCAATACTTTTATTTTAGACAAGGTTTCACACTCCAATTTACTAATGTTTTATTTCTCAAGATACCCGCGCCGTATCAGCTTTTGGCGGTGCTCCCTAAGCAGGGCTTCCATGTCCACATCCAGCTGGTAGGCAAAGGTAGCACAGGTCTGCATCACATCAAGAAGCTCCCTGGCGATAAAAACTTGGATTTCCCTTTCCGATACCCCGTCCTTTATTATTTTTTCTCTTTCCCTGACATATTTCTCCGTTATTTCCTCAATTACACCGGCGTCAATGGAAGCTTCAGCGCCCAGGGCATCGGAAATTTCCCTTCCCATTTCCCGGCTCAAAAGCTTTAGAAGGGCTGTTTTTTTATCCTCTCCCGACAGCCCCCTTATTTTACCCACAATCTCGCTCATTTCCCCCACTTCTTCGGCTATCTTTATCATTGTCCCCTCAAGGGTGGGTTTGAGATCAAGGCGAGGAAAAACCCTTTGGAGATCATCCACTAAGCCCACTGCTCTTCCCGCCTCCCATTCTTTATAAAATCCAAATAAAATCTAAACTTATCGGAATTCCTCTACCAAATCCTCAACAAGCCTTTTAATTTCATCCCTTGTCTTGCGGAAAATTTTAAGAATTTCTTCCCGGCCACCCTTGGCCTCAGCCGGATCTTCAAGGGGCCAGTGTCTGTGCTCAACACCGGGAGGTATTGCAGGACATTGATCCCTAGCATCCCTGCACAGGGTTATGATAAGGTTACTCCTTTTCAGCACAGAGGTATCGATGGGAGCCGAGGTCTGCCCCGAAATATCTATCCCCGCCTCCTTCATAACCTCTACCCCATAAGGATTAAGCCCCTTTGGATTGGTCCCTCCGCTGTAAACTTCAAAAACATCCGCACCAAGGGCTTTTGCAAAACCTTCAGCCATTTGGCTTCTGGCCGAATTCCCGGTGCAAATAAAGTATATCACTTTTCTGTCCATTTCCACCACCTATTTACTTTAAACCAAAATACCTCTCCGGACCAGTCTTTTTTTCTTCCTACGAATATCACTGTAAACAAATCGTCATAGTTATTCCCATCAGTTATTTGCTGCGGTTTGCAAAGAGCTCTGCTGCAGTTTTCTCACTCCAAAACTCAACGGGTGCTGTCAGGGGATAAGGGTAGGACTTCCACGAAAAATCTCCTGCGGCAGCGTTGGAGCATTTTATATATCCCGTCTCCAAAAAGATAGTAGAAAATACCGTTCCCCAGGGCATGGACGGTATCAAACAAGAAGCTGGCTACAAAAACTCCCAGGAGGGTTTTAAGGTTTAAGGGGTTAACAAAGGTTGCCCAGTGCCAGAGGTTGATGATCCATCCGAAGAGGTATCCCCAGAGGAAGGAAAAAAGCGTCATTCCTACCCTGCCCATTCCCGGGGTCACCCTGTCAATTATACCCGCACTCACCCCGGCAAGTCCCCAGGACAGCATCTGCCACAGAGTCCACGGACCCTGTCCAAGAAAAATATTTGAGATCAGGGCTGCCGTTGAACCAATCATAAATCCTGCCCGGCACCCCAGGGCCCTGCCGGAAACGATAACTAAAAAGGTGGTGGGCTGAAGGCCTGGAATAAAGACAAAGGGAAGGCGTACCGCGGCAGCAGCAACGGCAAGCACTGCTGTAAGGGCAATTTCCTTAGAAGAAGCTTTGCCCCGTTCATAAATGAGATAAAAAAACAGCAGGGCAGCAGCCGCAGCAATAATGAGAATGAGCCCCGGGCTCGGGGCTTTAATATTGATCCCCGCAATCAGAAAAATTGTTAAAAGAACCGCTGCTCCCATAAGCAGTCTCTTATAAACAAAACCCACCCTACTCTCTCCCCTTTTGTTCTCCTTTAGCGGGCACAGTATCGAAAATAACAGGTCCAAATACTTCCAGGGCTTCCTCCACCGTGGTGATTCCCTCTGCAAAGCCCCGGCAAAGCTTGCCTATCTGGGTTGCATAAAAGAGGGAGCGGCTAAAGACCTCCCGTGCTTCCCCGTCGTACACTTTCTCTCCACCGTGAATGATAACTGCCCTACGGGCAAACCGGGCAGCAAATTCCACATCATGGGTGGCCATGACCACCGAAACTCCTTGATCTATAAGCCCCGTCAGAAAATTCCCCAGCTCAATTTTTAAAAACCGGTCCAGACCCCTGGTAGGCTCATCCAGAAGGAGAAGGGAAGGGCGGAGAACCAGCACCGAAGCCAGGGCAGCCCTCTGCTGCTCCCCGCCGCTCAGATCCCTGGGATTGGCTTTACGGCACCTATCCAGTTCCAGTTTTTTCAGGAGGTAATCCACTATGCCGTCGTCCTTCATCCCAAAATTTTTCAAAGTAAAGAGGAGTTCTTCTTCCACGGTGTCCCTTATAAGATAATCGCCGGGATTCTGGGAAAGGTACGCCGCACCTCCGGGGAAGGAAAAAGTGGGGTTTTTGGCCCTTTTTTCCTTACTGCAGTGGAAATCCACCTTTCCCCAGCCCGGTACGGCTAATCCCGCCATGATCCTCAAAAGGGTGGTTTTGCCCGCACCATTTTCCCCCAGTACCGCCACAAATTCCCCCGTGCCGATTTTAAAATCTATTCCTTCCAGAGCCTGCCTGCCGTTGGGGTAGACAAAGGAAACATTTTTGAGCTCCATGAGTCTTCTCTTCTCATATAGGGTTTTGTGAGAAGAACCTTCAAAGAAACTTTCCCCTTCAGCATCTGCCGGTAAGCTTCTTTTCCCAAGCTTTTCTTTCAGCACCCTGCGGCCTTCCTTAACGGTAAGGGGCACCGGAGAAAAGCCCAACTGGCAAAAGAAGCGGCATACGGGAGGAATTAAAGCAAACCTTTCCTTTGGGCAGTCCTTTATCATTTCCCGGGGAGTGCCGCAGAACAAGGCCTTTCCCCCATCCATGAGAAGCACCCTGTCCGCCAGATGAAAACACCTTTCCAGCCTCTGCTCAATTAAAATTACCGTAATGCCCAGCTCCTCATTTATGCGCTTAATGAGGTTTAATATTTCCTCCGCCGAAGGGGGGTCCAGCTGGGATGTGGGTTCGTCAAAAATGAGAACCCGGGGCTGCATGGCAAGGACCGATGATATGACCAGCTTCTGCTTGATTCCCCCCGAAAGCTCAAAGGTGGGAACGTCCTTCACCGCTGTAAGCCCCATGAAGGCCATAACCTCTGCTATGCGGCGCCCCATTTCCTCCCGGGTAAACCCCAGATTCTCCAGGCCGAAGGCTATTTCTCCTTCCACTTCCGTCATCATCAGCTGCTTCTCCGGGTCCTGGAACACCATTGCTATCTCTCCCCGGGGCACCCGCCTGCGGTCCCCTACGATATCAATGCCCCGGTATTCCGCCCTCCCCCCTATTTTTCCCCCGTAGAAATCAAGGAGCAGCCCCGCCAAAAACTTTGCCAGGGTGGTTTTTCCAGACCCCGAGTCCCCTACCATAAGGAGAAATTCACCCTCAAAAACGGACAGATCAACACCCTCAAGGGCCGGCAAACTGCTTTCGGGATAAAAATAGGTCAAATTTTGGATTTCAAATAGTGCCATCTATCCCACCCCCAGCCCACAAAAAGGGGAACAAGGAGAAAAAACATGATCCCGGAGAAGAAATAAAGGGTTTCCGGGGAAGACACAAGCTCTGCAAGCCTGGGATAATATGAAAAACTGCCTGCGCCGGTATTAACGGCCAAAGCCGACAGCAGCAGCGCCAAAACAGCACAGCCCCCAATTAAAACATCCCGGGGCCGTATTCTTTCCCGCCGGTAAAGGCTCCTGCCCTTTTTCCCGTATCCCCCGTATCCCCTGGCCTCCATAGCCTCGGCCAGGGTAAAGGAATCCTCCAGGGAAAAGGCAAGCAGGTTGCCCAGCATCAGCATATACTTCTGGGCCCTTTCCTTAAACCTGCCCTCTCCAACAACCACTCCCCTTATAATCAGGGCTTCCCTTATCCCATCAAGCCTCCTTGCGGTACCGGGAAGGAGCCTCAAAGCCAGTGAAACCACAAGGGCGGATTTGGAAGCGGAAAGGGACATGGCCCGAAGAAGCCGGTCAGGGTGAACCATAACATTAAGAAGAAAAAAAATCCCAAGAACGGCAAGGAGCCTTATTCCCATGGCAGCTCCAAAGCAAAGGGCTTCCAGGGTAAAAACCGCTCTTCCGAAAAAGGGGAGAAGGGGGCTGCGCCACAGCACCGTCTCCCCGGAGCCTGCCCCAAGAAGGTTTATGCCCATTATCAGCAACACCATTACGATCCCCGGTTTCATAAAGCTCTCCAAATCCTTAAGCCCTCCGGCTAAAGCAGCAGCCAAAACAATGGCCAGAGAAAGCCCCAAAAGATAAAGGGGGTGGGTGAAAATCAGGGCCATTACCAGCATGGAAAATAGGTATAAAGCGGCAGCCCCGGTATGCAAACTCCGGAAAAATGAATTACCTTTATTGAAATTAAAGGGGTAAGGGTATCCGTTCATAAATACCAACTTCTTCCCGATTTTGACAGACCTCAGGGCACTAAGGAATCCCACGACGGACCTTCAAAGTCACTGCCAGAACTGTACCACCATATAACTTTATCTCCCCGTTCAAGGGTAATTTCCCCGGCTGATACGCTGGGAATTTCATCATTTACCTTGTACATCCATCCGCCGCTTCCCTCATTTTTCAGCCCTTCCACCGACGTCACGAAGTCTCCGTAGTTGGGATGGGTGGTAAAGCTTAATCCCGTGGCTTGAAGGGCACCCATAGCAGTTAATCCCCACCGGCTGTCTTCCTTTAGGGTTACCATGGACGGGCCGAAAAGAAGCTCTCCCTCTTTTCCAACCACGGCAACAAAGACCTCGTACCCATCCGGCGTTTCACTTTCCGGGATCTCCCCGCCTCCGGAAGAAGGGGAATTTTGTTCATCCTTTAAAGTTGAAGTATCCCCTGCATCATTGGATACGTCCCCATAAAAATGGGTATACAGGGGAGGCCCTATAAGGGCCAAAGCCAGCACTAAAAACACGGCAAGGTAAAACCATCTTTTTTTGGGCATTTTATAAAACCTGCCTTTCTTTTACGGATTTCCGGTACTTCCGGCCATTTATCAGCATTTTGTTCGTCAATACTCCGCTTAGGCTTGTTCATCCCATCCCCTTTAAACAATTTTTATGCTGAAATTGTCTAAATAACAAAAGGGCTGCCTGCTAACCCCTCCCCTCCCTGGGCTCAGGATGGAGACGCAGGAAACAGCCCTTTTTACAGCAAAAAACAAATAAAGCCCTGCCCCTAAAGCAAACAGGGCCACGGCCTTCCCCATCCTGCGTAGGGAGCACCCGTTTCACAAGCAGGAACAGGTCTCCTGGCTTGGCTTCACGGCATAACCTGCGCCTTCCCAGGCATAAACCCAGTGGCATAATGCAGGCTGCTCCGCCTTACAGTGGCGCAGACCGCGCCGGATTTTCACCGGCTTCCCTTGATACCTGCCCATCGCATTAATTTTTTGTTTTTTTATTATAGCTGATGAAAAATACTGTGGTCAACAGTAATAGGGTAATAGGGTTGCAACCCCATCCGTCCCAATGAATTTGGGAGAAAAAGCCCGGTGCCGCAAAAGTGCAGCAATGGAGCAAGGAAATAATTAACACCCTTCTCAATATGACAGTCGCTTCGCTGCTTTCATATTATGTGTTCAGTATACAATATGTAAAAATTTGAGGAGGAGCTGTTATGTCAATAACAATTACTGTTTTCCCCGGAAAGGATAAAGCAAACCTCAGGGAAAACTTCCAGTCCATTACCTTTATCAGCGGGGAAAGTGTTTCCATTGTGGGACCAACGGGGAGCGGTAAAACGGCCTTTATAAATGATATTGAACTCCTTGCCCAGGGAGACACCGTAACGGGCCGCACCGTTATGATCAACGGGCAATACCCATCCGATGAGTACCGGCATAATCCCGCCGTTAAGCCCATAGTCATGATCAACCAAAACACCAAGTGCTTCACCGATCTCACCGTGGAAGAATTCATCCTCACCCATGCCAGGGCCAGAAAAAAGGAAAGCCCCAAAATCACCGGTTTAACAATAGAAATGGCCAATCTGTTTACCGGGGAGAAAATATCCAGAGAAATGCGGGTCACTTCCCTGTCGGGAGGACAGACCAGAGCTCTCATGATCGCCGATGCCATAACCGTGGGGGCTGCTCCCATTATCCTGCTGGATGAAGTGGAAAATGCAGGCATCTTTAAACACAAAGTAATAGAAGTGATTAAGAATACGGACAAAATCATCATTTTTGTAACCCATGATCCCGTAATTGCCCTGCTCACGGATAAAAGAATCGTTATGAAAAACGGTGCCGTAAAAAAGGTCATCAACCAGAGCAAAAAAGAACTCTGGGCAGCCAGAGCCTTAATAGACCTGGACCAAAAGATGGGGGTGATCCGCGAAGAACTGCGCCGGGGAAGTGTTATTTCCGAAGAAATCCTTGGGATTGTAGGGCTTGAAGCCGGCGTGGTAACAAGCGCGGAGGTGGTTTAATGAGACTTCTTATCATTGCCGGCCCTCCCTCTTCGGGAAAAACCGCTTTGGCCAAGCAGATTATAAAAAATTTGTCAGAAGTATTAAAAATTGCTTTTCTGAAGATCGACGTGGTTAAGGCCTTTGAGGATGAGGAACTTAAAAGGGAATTCAACATTGAAACCATGAAGGTGTATTCAGGGGATCTTTGCCCCGATCATGCAGAGGTAATGGTGCTGGGGGACGCAGTATTATGGGCTGAAAGCTTAAAATCGGACCTGTTGATGGTGGAAAGCGCAGGGCTCTGTTTAAGGTGTTCTCCCTACCTAAACCAGGGGCTGGGAGTGGTGGTGCTGGATGCCATTTCGGGAATTCATGCCCCTGCAAAAATGGGGCCCATGGTAAGCCTAGCGGATATAGCGGTGGTAACAAAGATCGATCTGGTGAGCCAAGCGGAAAGGGAAGTTTTCAGGCAGAAAATTTTTGAAATTAATCCTGATATCCGGATGTTTGAGACCAACGCCCTTTACGGTACATCTCTTCAGCTCCTCTACCGGAAAATTCTCATGTCGGATCCCATAGATCCCGAAACCCTGGAACTTAAGGGGGTTCCCCCCATAGGCACCTGCACCATATGCGTGGGGAGGAAGGAAATCGGCTGGCAGCACCACTTCGGTATAGTAAAAAAACTGGATCAGTGCAGTGAATATCTTTACAGGGGGGAATAACCGTGGAAGAAAAAAGAATAAAATGGACGCCTCCCGGGAAAAACTGCGGCCTCTGCGGCTTAAGAACCTGCGATATCTTTTTAGCCCTCACGGAAGCGGGAATTAGGGACCCCAGGGACTGCCCTTATTACCCGGAAGAAAATAGTTTTGGGGAAAAGAGTTTTTCCAAGGAGATAGAACACCAGGCCATTTTCCCCGAAAGGGACGTACTGGGAAAGGAATTTGACTTTATTCTCCATCCTCTGCCGGGGGAAATTTCCGCACGAAAAATCATCCTTCCCTTTAGAAGTGATCTGGTGGATACATGGAATATAAAGGCGGGGGATATAGTTATGGGAAGGCCCATGGGGGCGGGCTGCCCCATCCCCCACGTCCTTAAAGTTATAAAGGCAGAACCCCATACGGGACTTCTATACACCTGGGTGGTGGGCCCAAAATACTCCCGTGAAGGTAAGGTAAAGGATATTTCCGCTTACCACATGGTGGGATTTGAGGGCATTGCCAAAAGTGTAAGAAGGGAGCCCGCCTTTGGGATGAGGCAGAGATTTCTTCCCGGCTTCTGCATGATGACCCTCGGCCATACGGGACTTATCAACATGGTTCTGGTTAAAAAAAGCGGGTTTCACGTGAGAATAGAGGATATTATAATATTGTAAAATTTGCTAAAAAAATTATAGCCAGATAAAGCCTATTTTTTAAACCAAGTAAGCTCTGCATTTTCCACGGCATCAATTCCCGAAACATAGGGCTTTATGTCCACAATGGGTGAACCGTCAATGGCATCCAGCCCGCTGACATAAAGGTTGTTGCCTTCCCTGCGGAGCAGTTTGGCAGCACAAAAGGCTATGGGGTTGGGACGCGCAGGGGAACGACACGCAAAAACTCCCCGGGGCTCTTCACTTCCCGGAGGGTTGGCTATGAGCCTGTCCCTATCCGCCAGGTGGCACCAGTAGAGCACAATTAGATAGGAAGCACATTCCACCTCCCTAAGCCCTTCGGCAAATTCAGGAAAAATTTCAAGGACAAATTCAACATCCTCTCGGTGCCTGCCCTGACGGGGTGCATCTTCCATGCTCTTGTATGGAGAATGAATAACTCCTATGGGATGAATTTCCAAACCCAAAACCCCCCTTTTAAAATCGCAGCCCTCCGGCGTGAGTTCGCAAGCAGAGAAGACTGCAGAAGAGACCCTTTATCAACAAAATGAGCTCACTGCCCTTCGGCAGGAGCTTTTTAATCTTCTTCCATAAACTTTTTCATTTCTATGCCTGCTTCTTCGGCAATCTCCAGGGCCAGTTGATCATGATAAAGTTCCCTGTACACAATTTTCTTAATGCCCACATTTACCAGAAGCTTCATACACAGGCTGCAGGGGCTGGTATTTACATAAAGGGTGCTTCCCTCTGCCCGAATACCGAATTTGGCACACTGGGTTATGAGGTTTGCTTCCGCGTGGGCACCCCGGCACAGGTGAAGGTCTCTGCCGGATTCTATATCCCTTTCCTGGCGTACGCATCCCACTTCATCGCAGTGCTTCAACCCCGATGGGCTGCCGTTGTAACCCGTGGCCAGAATCCTGTTGTCCAGGACCAGAACCGCACCCACCTTCCTCCGCAGGCAGGTGGACCGGGAAGCCACCATTTCCGTTATATCCATGAAATATTTATCCCAGCTGGGCCTTGACATTCCTGAACGGCCGGTTTTCTTCATTGGGGTTTACTCACCCTTAATCTATTCCATAAAGGGGAAACTCAGCACAGAGTTCCTTCACTATCTTACGGGCCAAATCCAGTTTTTCCCCGGAAGCACCATAGGACAAGGTAAGGTCTATGGCTTCGGCAATGCGCTCCATTTCCGTCTCCCCCATTCCCCTGGTGGTCACCGCGGGGGTTCCCAGCCTCAAGCCGCTTGCCACAAAGGGTTTTTCCGGGTCAAAGGGTATGGTATTTTTATTGACTGTAATGCCCACTTCGTCCAGCAGCTCCTCAGCCTCTTTCCCCGTAAGCCCCTTATTTCTCAAATCAACCAGCATCAGATGGTTATCCGTTCCTCCGGAAACGAGATTGAATCCCCTTTCCTTTAAAGCCTCCGCAAGGGCTTTTGCGTTGGCCACAATCTGCTTTTGGTATTCCTTAAACTGGGGCTCAAGGGCTTCCTTAAAGGATACCGCTTTGGCAGCAATTACATGCATCAGCGGGCCGCCCTGGATGCCGGGGAAAACAGCCTTGTCCACTGCCTTTGCATATTCCTCCTTGCAGAGGATAAGACCTCCCCTGGGCCCCCGCAAGGTCTTATGAGTCGTAGTTGTTACAAATTCCGCATGGGGGACAGGAGTGGGGTGGAGGCCCGCGGCCACAAGGCCGGCTATATGAGCCATATCAACCATG
>JAAYIF010000023.1 GCA_012523575.1 Clostridia bacterium | reverse complement strand
GCTTTGGAGGCTGGCACTGTGCGCCTTGTGGGGTTCAGCAGGGACAGGATTGTAAGGGAAGCGGAAAAGCTCCTTAGGGACGACAAAGAGTATCAGGCTATGGCCAATGCCGTAAATCCCTATGGGGACGGAAAGGCTTCTTTGAGAATAAGAAAGTGGCTGGAATTCCGTTATGGTATAATCAGTGAAATTCCCCCAGAATTTTCGTCAAATTTTGGCAGCAAAACCTAAATAAAATTAAACAATAAAAAATTAAAAAATTTGTTTTTTTAAAAGGATTTTGAAGAGGCTGGGAGAATATAATTGTGTGGCATGTTGGTATACCAAAAATCCTTTTCTGGAAATTGTTTTTGGGGATTGTATATTATTTTCAGATTTGGTAATTCTGTGGCATAGGAGGCTGAAAAAATTTATAGATACTGGTGAAATTTCTGTAAGGAAAATGCGGCCGGTATTTTTAAGACTTAGGGAGCTGATGACCTATTAAGAACGAAAAACTCCGCAGCATGCTTAGGCATGTAAATGTGGGAATATCCTTTGGTATTGCCATGGCCATTCGCCTCGCCATATTTTATTATCTTGGGCGCTGGGCGGATAGAAAACTGGGTACGGAGCCTTGGCTTACCTTACTGGGGATCCTCCTTGCCATAGGAATGTCCTTTCATCACCTTATAACTGAATTTATTAAAGTTGACGGCAGCGGGGGGGATGACGTAGAGGAACCAACAAAAAGGGAGTAGCGGAATATGCCAGCGTGGATGATGCCCTTTATTAAAGGACTGGTTTTTGGTACAGCAGTTGGTGTTTTAAACAATTATATTACGGTACGTGCCGCTTACCCCAAGGAAGAACTAACTTCAGAAAAAGCAAAAAGAAGACTTGGGGGAGCTTATATATTTAGGTATATAATTAATTTTGTGGCTCTTTTTTTGGTCTATAAAAATATACCCATGTTATTGGGGACGGCCCTTGGGCTGGCAGTAATTAAAAACATAATTCTAATCAGTTACATTTTAAAGAGAAAGGGGTGATAGGGGAGAATGGGGCATGAATCCGGTTATCTGTTTCACATTTTTGGCCTTGGGGTTACCAGTAAAATTACAACCATGTGGGCCATCATGTTGCTCTTAACGGTACTAAGCATTTTAGCCACCAGAAATATGGAAAAGATACCCAAGGCCCGGGGAGTTCAAAACTCTTTGGAAATGGTGGTAGAACTTCTTCTCAATTTCTTTAGTGATATCATAGGCTATGAGCAAGCCAGAAGGTTTTTGCCCTTTTTGGGAACCATGTTTATTTTTATCCTGGTTTCCAACTATTCCGGACTGCTTCCCGGGGCAGGTCACATTCCCGGGCTTGCGGCGCCCACATCCACCTGGAGTGTCACTTTGGGTCTTGCTGCCACTGTATTTGTTGCAACTCAGGTATATGGCGTTAAAGCCCTTGGTTTTCGTTATTTAAAAAAGTTCCTTCAGCCTGCATTTATGCTTCCTTTAAACATAGTTGAACAATTTGTTAGGCCGCTGTCTCTTTCGCTGCGTCTTTTCGGCAACATATTCGGTGAAGAAATGGTCATAGCAGTGCTTTTAGGTCTAGTTCCTTACTTCGCACCAATTCCGGTTATGATACTTTCCCTTTTATTTGGATTTATCCAGGCTATAGTTTTTACGCTTTTATCGTCCATCTACTTCCACGAAGCAATAGAGGAAAGCCATTAATACAGGCTGTGGGAACGTTAAAAATAAATTAATAAAATTAAATTAGAGATTTGGGGGGAAAGGAGGGGTAATTTATGGATCTAGGTGCAGGCCTTATTGCAATCGCTGCAGCATTGACCATCAGCATCTCAACCATCGCTCCGGCTATAGCCCAGGGTAATACAGCCACCAAAGCATTGGAAGGGATTGCCCGTCAGCCGGAAGCAGCAGGTGATATCCGTACATCAATGATTTTGGCCCTTGCTTTTATGGAGGCGCTTACAATTTACGGACTGTTAATTGCTTTTATGCTGCTTGGCAAATTTTAAGCATGTGCCGAAAAACCCTCTCGGGCGGTCTTTCCTGTCGAAGATCGCCCGTAGGGTACTTTTCGGGAAGAGAGGGGGCAGGAGTTTATGCAGATTGACCTGAATGAATTTATCTGGGCAATTATTAATTTTCTTGTTTTATTAGCCCTTTTATATAAATTCCTTTGGAATCCTATTTTAAACACCCTTGACAAGAGAAGAGAGGAAATAAGCAGCAATCTTTCCAGTGCTGAAAGCATGAAGCAGCAGGCAGAGGAGATGCTGGAAGAGTACAAGAGGAAAATAGCCGAGGCCAAATCCGAAGCTCAGGATATTATAAACCAAGCTAATAGGGCGGCTGAGGAAACCAGAAACACAATGATGTCCCAGGCTCACGAAGAAGCAGCAAGGATAACCGAGAAGGCACGGGAGGAAATAAGGCGGGAAAAAGAGCAGGCTATGAAGGAAGTGCGGGACGAGATTGCTACCCTTGCCGTAATGGCAGCAGGCAAAGTTTTGGAAAAAAGCATGACCAAGGAAGATCACGAAAAGCTTGTGCGGGACTTCCTATCTGAAGTGGGGGAAATACAATGAGTGATAGAAGTTTAGCCAGTCGTTACGCCCAAGCTTTGTTTTTGAGTGCCCAGGAACAGGATTTGCTTGATCAGGTGGAAGGGGATTTAAGATTAGTTGTGGATCAAGTGGAAAAGAACGAGGACCTTGCGCGTTTTGTGGACCAACAGCTAATCCCCCCTGAAAATAAAACTGAGGTTATTGAAAGAATTTTTAAAGGAAAAATCTCCAACCTTTCCATGAATTTCTTGAAACTTGTATTTCGCAAACGCAGAGAACGCTACTTAAGGGAATTTTTAGAAGAATATGTAGAATTGGCAGACAGCGCCAGAGGTATTGAAAAGGTGGAAATAACAACGGCTGTGGAACTATCTCCTCAACAGCGGGAGTTTGTGAAAAATAGACTTTCGGAAATGATTAATAGAAAGGTAAAGCTTATAGAAAAGGTGGACCCCAAGATTCTTGGGGGTTTGGTTGTGAAAATAGGCGATAGAGTGTACGACGGAAGCGTCATCAATAAGCTTGATTCCTTAAAGCGCCATTTAAAATCAGTACATTTACAGTTAGAGGAAGATAGGGGTGAGATGGCCACATGAGTATTCGACCGGAAGAAATTACTTCCATCCTCAAACAGCAGATAGAGCAGTTTGATGCTGAAGTTAATATAGAAGAAGTGGGTACCGTTCTCCAGGTCGGTGACGGTATCGCGAGGATATACGGACTTAAAAACGTTATGGCCGGCGAGCTCATTGAGTTTCCTGGCGGCGTTTTTGGAATGGCCCAGAACCTTGAAGAGGATCACGTGGGCTGCGTTATCTTGGGTGATTATGAACATATCCGGGAAGGGGACCAGGTGAAGCGCACCGGAAGAATTGTGGAAGTGCCCGTTGGTGAGGCACTAATTGGGCGTGTGGTTAACCCCCTGGGTCAGCCTCTGGATGGTTTGGGACCCATAGAAGCTAAGGAGTTCAGGCCCATTGAGCAGAAGGCTCCCGGTGTTATTTACCGTAAACCTGTTCACGAACCCCTTCAGACGGGTCTAAAAGCCATTGACTCCATGGTTCCCATTGGAAGGGGCCAGAGGGAGCTCATCATCGGCGACCGTCAAACGGGAAAAACGGCCATTGCCGTTGACACCATTATAAACCAAAGGGATACCGATGTTATCTGCATCTACGTAGCCATCGGTCAGAAGGCATCCACCGTGGCCAACGTTGTTCAGCGGTTCAAAGAGACCGGAGCTATGGACTACACCATCGTTGTATCGGCTACCGCAAGCGATCCGGCACCCATGCTCTATATAGCACCCTACGCCGGAGCGGCTATGGGAGAACACTTTATGTTCAACGGTAAACATGTTCTTATAGTATACGATGATCTTTCCAAGCATGCCGTTGCTTATCGTGAGCTATCGCTGCTTCTGCGCCGTCCTCCGGGAAGGGAAGCTTATCCCGGCGACGTTTTCTACCTACATTCAAGGCTACTGGAAAGAGCAGCGAAGCTGAACGACGAACTGGGCGGCGGCTCCATGACTGCTTTACCCATAATTGAAACCCAGGCAGGGGACGTTTCGGCATATATCCCCACCAACGTGATTTCCATTACCGACGGACAGATTTATCTGGAAAGCGACCTGTTCTACGCCGGTGTGCGTCCTGCTATCAACGTAGGTCTGTCCGTATCCCGTGTTGGTGGTTCAGCTCAGATTAAAGCAATGAAGCAGGTTGCGGGACGTCTGCGTCTGGACCTGGCCCAGTATAGGGAGCTGGAAGCCTTTGCCCAATTTGGTTCCGACCTTGACAAAGCAACCCAGGCAAGGCTTGCCAGGGGTGAAAGAATGGTTGAGCTCTTGAAGCAGGGCCAGTACCAGCCCATGGACGTTGCCGAGCAGGTTATCGTAATTTTTGCCGGTACCAACGGATACCTGGACGACATTCCCGTGGAAGCAGTGCAGAAATTTGAAAGGGAGTTTCTTGAATTTGTCCGTGCTGAACACAGCGATGTGCTGAAGGAATTAAAAGAACAGGGAGAAATTTCTAAGGAACTGGATCAGAAGATCAGGCAGGTCATAGAAAAATTCAAAGAAAAATTTGAATACTAATATTCCCGTTATGCCTTAAAGGTGGTGAGATAATTGGCTCAAAGCACCAGGGACATAAAGCGGAGGATCCGAAGCATTAAGAGCACCCAGAAGATTACCAAAGCAATGGAAATGGTTGCCGCGGCAAAACTCCGCAGGGTCCAGGTAAAAGCAATTTCTTCAAGGCCCTATTCCGCTAAAATGCAGGAAGTGCTGGGAAGGCTTACCGCAGGAGCCGGAGATTTTAAACATCCCCTTTTATCCGTTCCCGAAAAGGGGAAAATAGGTTTTGTGGTCATAACCGGCGACAGAGGTCTGGCCGGGGGTTACAACATCAACGTCCTGCGCCTTGCCCAGCAGCATGTGGATTCCTGCCGGGACGAGGCTGCCATCATTGCTCTGGGTCGCAAAGGCAGGGACTACTTCCGTTATAGAAACTACCCCCTTTTGAGGGATTATGTAAACATAGGCGACGTTCCCACATACATTCAGGCCCGGGAGCTGGCAAAGGAACTTATTGAGCTTTTTACCGACGGAACATTACGGGAAGTACATCTGGTGTTCAACGAGTTTGTTTCAACCATTCAACAGAATCCCACAATCCAAAGGCTACTTCCCGTAGAAACCGGAGCGCAGGAAGAAGGGGAAGACCACTGGAGTGAAGTGGAATATATTTTTGAGCCGTCTCCCGGCGAGGTTTTAGGGGAGCTTTTGCCCCGACACATTGAAGTTCAGGTTTATCATGCTCTCCTTGAAGCCAAAACCAGTGAGCATGCTGCCAGAATGACGGCCATGGGCAACGCCACAGACAACGCCCAGGAAATCATTGAAAAGCTTACCCTTTCTTACAACCGTGCCCGCCAGGCTGCAATTACCAAGGAAATTTCGGAAATTGTGGGCGGCGCCGAAGCTTTGCAAAGTGGTAGTTAAATGTGCGTAAAGGTCTTCAGCTTTTTGAGAAGGAGGGAAACAGCGTGAAATACGGTAAGGTGGTGCAGGTAATCGGCCCCGTTGTGGACGTGGAATTTGACGCCGGTGACCTGCCGGAAATATATACCGCGATTCTTGTACGCACCGAAGATCAGCCCGAAGAATATAGAAATGTAGAATTCAATCTCACCCTGGAAGCTATGCAGCATTTGGGCAACAACAGGGTGCGCTGCGTTGCTATGGATTCCACCGACGGGCTTCAGCGGGGAATGGTTGCCGTTAACACCGGTGCTCCCATCACCGTTCCCGTTGGAAAGGAAACCTTAGGTAGAATGTTCAACGTTATTGGAGAACCCATTGACGGCAAAGAGCCTCCTGAGACTGATAAAAGATATCCCATTCATAGAGATCCCCCGACCTTTGAGGATCAGGACCCCTCAACGGAAATGCTTGAAACGGGTATCAAAGTTATTGATCTCCTCTGCCCCTATGCCAAGGGCGGCAAGGTCGGCCTCTTCGGCGGCGCCGGCGTGGGAAAAACCGTTCTTATTATGGAACTTATCCGTAATATTGCTTATGAACACGGGGGGTTCTCCGTTTTTGCGGGTGTGGGCGAGCGCACCCGTGAGGGTAATGACCTGTGGCTGGAAATGAAAGAATCCGGCGTTCTTGACAAAACAACACTGGTATACGGCCAAATGAACGAGCCTCCGGGAGCAAGGATGCGCGTTGGGCTGACGGGGCTTACTTTGGCAGAATATTTCAGAGATGAAGAGGGACAGGACGTCCTCCTGTTCATCGACAACATTTTCCGTTTCACCCAGGCCGGTTCAGAGGTTTCGGCCCTTCTGGGACGTATGCCCTCGGCTGTGGGTTACCAGCCCACCCTGGCAACGGAAATGGGTGAGCTTCAAGAAAGAATTACTTCCACCAGAAAGGGTTCCATTACATCGGTTCAGGCCATCTACGTACCCGCGGACGACTTAACGGACCCGGCACCGGCTACCACCTTTGCTCACCTGGATGCGACCACGGTTCTTTCCCGTCAAATTGCTGAACTGGGAATATACCCTGCAGTGGACCCGCTGGATTCAACCTCCAGGATTCTTGACCCGCAGATCCTGGGTCAGGAGCACTATGAAGTTGCCCGGGGTGTCCAGCAGGTGCTGCAGCGCTATAAAGAGCTTCAGGATATCATTGCTATTCTGGGTATGGATGAACTGTCCGAAGAGGACAAACTCACCGTTGCCCGGGCCAGGAAGATACAGCGTTTCCTTTCACAGCCGTTCTTCGTGGCCGAAGCCTTTACGGGAACTCCCGGTGTGTACGTGCCCATTAAAGAAACCATTCGCGGCTTTAAGGAAATTCTTGAAGGCCAACACGACGACCTGCCCGAGGACGCCTTCTACATGGTGGGAACCATTGACGAAGCAGTGGAGCAGGGCAAAAAGATTCTTGAAGAAAGACAGTAGAGGGGCGCTGATAATATGGCTGAGAAAATTCTCACAATGGAGGTTGTTACCCCTGAACGCCATGTGATAAAAACCGAAGCGGATTCCATCGTTGTCCCCGCCGCTGAGGGTTATCTGGGCATTCTGCCCAACCACGCCCCTTTAATTACAAGCCTTAGGATAGGGGTTGTGAGATATAGACAAGAGGGGCAAGAGAAAAGAATGGCCATAAGCGGCGGTTTTATGGAAGTGGCGGACAATGTGGTTACCATCCTTGCCGACACCGCAGAACTTGCTGAAGAAATTGACGTGGATAGGGCCACTGCTTCCAAAGAAAGGGCTCTGCAGAGGTTGAGAGAGAGGAAGGAAAACCTTGACTATGCCAGGGCCCAGATGTCCCTGCAGAGAGCCATAGCAAGGCTTAAGGCGGCAGGCAGGGAGTAAAGGCCCTAAAACCCCGTAGCTTTGGCTGAAGGGAAAAAAAGGGACGCGTGCTTTAAAATAAAGTTAAAAGCTGCGTCCCTTTTTATTTTTCTCTTTTTAATTGTTTGTGTTAACTTTCCTTCTGTTCCCCTTCGGGATGTTTGCCTAAAAGACAATAGGAACATCCAAAGCAGGGATCCCTTTCCCATGGAGCAACGGTTCCCAGGAACCACACCATAATTTCCCTGAGCTCGTTACTCAGCACACAGGGCTCAGGAAATCTTACGTAATATCTTTCAGCAAGCTTTTGTAATTCTTCGGAATACTCTTCCCTGTTGAGATAATCGGTGATGAACTTTTTCCTTGCTTCCACTGCGGAGGACTTAAAAACATCATAAAGCTTCACTTCATCGACGTGCCAGCTTTTCCTGCGCTTTGCCAGGGCTGCCACAAGGCATTTTTCAAGATCCCCTTCAACTTCCTTCATGGCAAGCCTTTTTCTAAAGTCCTTATCGCTTTCTCCTTCGTTCCGGGTAACACCCATTTCCTCACCCAGGGCATCCAGTTCTTTTCCCTTCAGAAGAATTTCTTCTTTTTTCTTTTTCTCAGCCTTTCTCCTTTCTTCTTCCTCCTGTTGTGCCTTGAGGACTTCTTCCTCTTCCTCAGAATCGTCCACTACTTTTCCCTCAGTATCAAGATTTACTTCCACCTGAAAATCTATGTTGTATTTTTTGAATTCGTCCGCTGTCATTTTTATCCCCTCCACGGTTATTGGACTTTTATTTCCTTCCTTGTACAAGTATAACACACAGAGGGAGACGGGGAAACGGTTGATATTAACAGTATTTGAATTTTTACTCCTGCACGTCTTTGGGTGACTAGCATTTAAGAAAACTGTCAAGGATATAAATAAAAAATTATTAAAGCAATGGAGTGAGTGCGGTGAATTTTGTGATTAAGCGAGGACTTATGATACTGGTCATTTTTGCAGCTTTGTTTCCCTTTTACTGGGAGCCGGCCCAGAGCATGGTTTACAACCTGGGTTCCGAAGAAATCCTTTATAAATTGGTGGAGAAATCGGGAGCAAAGCCTGTGGAACTAACGGTCCAGGGATGGACAAAGGTAAACTCAAGCTATATGGAAATGAAACCTTTAAAAAGCACTGCTTTAAAAACCGCAGAAAGACTGGGTGCGGTAAACCCAGAGCTTATAGTTGAAGAAGATAAGGACTTCCGCCAGGTAAGGATACAGCATATGACAAAAGACGGAACCCTAATAAACCTTGCAGCCCAATCCTTCATTAACTACACATTACCCCAAAGGGGCGCAGAAACCTACGTTACCGTAAGTTTGGCCCGGAAAATAGATGAAAAGGAAAAACACTACTGGTCCTCCAGGGTTAAATCAGCCCTTTCTTTTTCCGGCGGCGACAGTCCACAGGTTCTGACCAATGTAACCGCAGCCCTTCCGGGAAAGCTTTCTTTAAAGGCAAAAAAAGAATTGGTGGACAAACTCTTTTCTGAAGCACAGGCAAAAAAAATAGGTGGGGTGGAAAACAGTGAACTGGTGAGCTGCACCGGCTTTACCCCCAGGATCATGGATAAAATTAGGCTGGGAAGAAATTTTGTTAATCTCAATGTAGCTTTGAGATATCATAACAGCGACGGACAAACGTATATTTATATAGGCTCTCCCCTTCTTGTGGGAGAATATTAAGCCGCTGGTATGAAAATATATGGTTGCAGGAAAACTCAAAGCAGTCTCGAATAGTGATTTTATAATAAAAAGTGACAGTTACCGTCTAATGCACATGAGGAGGTAAATTTGTGGGAAAAATCATGATCGTTGGGGGACCCCCCCTTG
>JAAYIF010000022.1 GCA_012523575.1 Clostridia bacterium | reverse complement strand
GTATTACCTGGGCCGCTTAATACCTGAAGAATTTTCCTATGCCCACAGGAACGGTACCATCCACATCCATGACCTTGATTTTTACGGCAAAACCCTTAACTGCCTGCAGATACCTCTGGGAGAGCTGCTGAGAAACGGGTTTAACAACGGCCATGGATACATAAGGCCCCCCAAAAGGCCTTCTTCGGCAACGGCACTGGCGGCCATTATACTCCAGAGCTGTCAGAACGATATGCACGGAGGGCAGTCCTTTGCTTTCTTTGATAGGGACATAGCACCCTATGTGGAAAATGCCAGTGAAGACGAGGCCTTTCAGGCAATGGAAGCCCTGGTCTACAACTTAAACAGCATGCACAGCAGGGCCGGAAGTCAGGTGCCTTTCAGCAGCATTAACCTTGGTACCGATACCTCTGAAGGGGGACGAAAGGTTACCAGAAATCTCCTGCTGGCCTATGAAAGGGGGCTGGGCCGGGGCGAAAATCCCATTTTCCCCAATATTGTTTTTAGAATAAAAGAAGGTGTTAACTGGGAGCCGGGAGATCCCAATTACGATCTTCTTCTTCTTGCCATGCGGGTAGCCGCTAAGCGCATGAACCCTACATTCAGTTTTATGGATTCTTCTTTTAACAAGCGCTACGGCAGTGAAGTAAGCTATATGGGATGCAGGACCAGGGTTATAGCCAATGTCCGGGGTCCTGAAGTATCGGAGAAAAGGGGAAATCTTTCCTTTACCAGCATTAATCTTCCCCGGATTGCCTTGAAGACCAAAGGAAACGTTGATACCTTCTTTAATGAGCTGGACAAGGTTATGGATTTAGCCATAAGGCAGCTTTATCACCGATTCCAGATACAAAGTAAGCTTAGGGTTAAGGACATGCCCTTCCTTATGGGACAGCACCTATACCTTGATTCCGACAATCTAGAAGATGAAGACATGATTGAACCCGCCATTGTTCACGGCACCCTTTCCGTGGGCTTTATTGGCCTGGCGGAAACCCTTAAAGTGCTTACGGGCAAGCATCATGGAGAATCCGAAGAAGCCCAAAAACTGGGCCTTGAAATAGTAAAGCACATGAGGGATCTAGTGGATAAAGCCGTGGCAGACTACAATTTAAACTATACATTTCTGGCTACACCCGCTGAGGGGCTGTCAGGGCGTTTTATTTCCATCGATCGGGAGGAATTTGGTAATATTCGTGGAATTACGGATAAAGAATATTATACCAACTCTTTTCATGTTCCCGTTTCATATCCCATAAACTGTCATGAAAAAATAGAAATTGAGGGTCCTTACCACAAATATACCAATGCCGGGCATATCAGCTATGTGGAATTTGCTTCTCCTCCCCAGAACAATGTGGCGGCGGTTTACGATGTTTTGAAGCATATGAAAGAATGTGACGTGGGCTACGGAGGCATTAACTTCCCCATTGATTTCTGCAATTCATGCGCTTATTTGGGAGTAATATCCGAAGACAACTGCCCCCGCTGCGGAAGCATTAACATCAGCCGGGTGCGCAGGATAACGGGTTATTTGAGTACGGTGGATAGGTTTAATGATGCCAAGGTTGCAGAATTGAATGACCGGGTAGCGCACCTTTAAAGGCTTCAGGGGGGAGATAAAGGTGAAAATACGGATTGCCGGCATTGAGCGGGAAAGTGTGGTGGATGGGCCCGGGGTGCGGGTAGTTATCTTCGGCCAGGGGTGCCCCCATAGGTGCCCCGGCTGTCACAACGAACATACATGGGACCCTGAGGGCGGGATTTTGATGGATGCCGATGAAATAATAGGGGAAGTTCTCCAGTCAAAGATTGCAAGGGGGGTTACTTTTTCCGGAGGAGAGCCTTTTTACCAGGCTTCTGCCTTTGCATATATAGGCAGAGAAGTGAAGAAGCACGGGCTGGATGTGGTTACTTATACCGGGTATGTTTTTGAAAAGCTTTTGGAGCTGGCTGAAAGCAAGGAGGGCTTTTTTGATCTCCTTCGCTGTTCCGATTATCTCATTGACGGCCCCTTTATCCTGGCCCAAAGGGATCTATCCCTTGCTTTCAGGGGATCAAAAAACCAGAGGATTATTGATGTAAAGAAATCCCTGGAAAGCGGCAGCACTGTTTTGAAAAGTGAATGGGAAACCCTTGTTGTATAATAAATATAATACATTAAAGGGAAAATTGGGAAAGATACTGTTATGGCCGGCGTATTTCAGCTAAAACGTAAGGGAGCCCTGGAATATTTTGAAATTGAATTTCCCCATCCGGGAATAGCCCGGGGAATATTTACCACCAGAAAGGGCGGGGTAAGTTCACCTCCCTTTGATAGCTTAAATATGGCCCTCCATGTGGGGGATGAAAAGGAGAAAGTCCTTTTTAATAGAAAAATGGTGTCTGAAGCCCTGGACATTCCCTTGGGGGACTTCACTTCCGGGGAGCAGGTTCACGGGGATAAAGTGGTGGTGGTAACAAAGGAACATCGGGGGCGGGGGGGCCATGACCTAAAGGATGCTATTCCCGGAACCGATGCATTGATTACAGGGGAAAGGGATGTGGCCCTTACAGCCTATTTTGCCGACTGCGTACCCATATATATTCTTTGCCCCCAGGACAGAAAGATTGGCATTGTTCATGCTGGATGGAAGGGAACGGCTTTGGGCATTGCCGGAAAGACAGTAAAAACCATGAAAGAGGCTTTTGGCATAAAGGAAAGGGACTGCATGGCCTTTATTGGCCCTTCCATCGGACCCTGCTGCTATACCGTGGGGGAGAATGTTTTTATGCAATTTTCCCACAGGTTTGGGAAGAGCAGGGACGGTTTTTTTAAAGAACTTTTTCAGGGACAGTGGAGTTTGGATCTGTGGTCCGCCAATAAGCTTGATTTAATTTCTTCAGGGCTTAAGCCCCAGAATATCTTTATCAGCGGGCTTTGCACCTGCTGCTGCGGGGATCTCTTTTTTTCCTATAGAAGGGAAAAAGGTAATACGGGAAGAATGGCAGCTGTTTTTAAGCTTGTTTAACAGTGGATTAATCAAAATACGGTGATATGGCCCAGAGGGGATTAAAGGGGGGACGGCTCATGAACCCAATAGCTCAGAACATAGAACAAACTATGGAACGCATTAAGAATGCTGCCCTTAGGGCTGGAAGGGATCCCGGCGGGATAAAGTTGGTGGCGGTTTCCAAAGGGGTTGATGTGGATAGGATAAACATGGCCCTGGAGGCAGGGGTAAAATGCCTGGGCGAGAACAGGGCTCAGGAATTTGTTGATAAGTATGAGCTTGTCCAGGGGGATGTGGAGTGGCATTTTATCGGGCATTTACAGAAAAATAAAGTCAAATATGTTATTGATAAGGTTGCTCTAATTCACTCCCTGGACCGAATGAGTCTTGCCGAGGAATTGGACAAAAGGGCAAAGGCAAAGTCTCTTAGCGTTGATGCTCTGGTTCAGGTTAATGTGTCAGGGGAAGAGAGCAAACACGGATTGAGCGTCGGGGAGGTGATTCCCTTTATCACCACTGTGGCAGAGAAATATCCCAATATTAGAATAAAAGGTTTGATGACCATAGCTCCCATTGCCGATGATCCGGATAAAGTAAGACCTTATTTCAGAGAGTTAAGGATGCTGTTCCAATCCATAGGGGAGAGGGAAATACCTGGCGTAAAGATGGAGTGGCTGTCCATGGGGATGACCGATGATTTTGAAGTGGCTGTGGAGGAAGGGGCGAACATAGTTAGAATCGGACGGGCAGTTTTTGGGCCAAGGGGCTGAAAGGGGTGCTCTTTAATGGGTAAGAAATTCAGTGATAAAATTTTAAGTTTTTTTGGGCTGGAACCCGATGAGGATGATGATTATATCCAGGACGGAGAACAAAAATGGGACAGGCAGGTAATTTCAGGGATTCAAAGGAAAAGCAGCAATGTTATCAGCCTGCATACCGTAAAAAATGTAAAGATAATAGTCATGAAGCCCACAAGTTTTGAAAAGGTTGTTAACTATGCTACGGATTTGAAAAACCGCAATCCCGTGGTTTTAAATTTTGAGGGAACCGATGGGGAGACTGCCAGGCGGATAATTGATTTTATGAGCGGGGTTACCTATGCGCTGGAAGGTTCTGTGGAAAAAATAAACGCTTCCATATTTGCTTTTCTGCCCAATAATGTGGAAATAATAGGAGATATTGAGGATTACATACATATCAGAAATAAGGTCTGAAGGGAATGGTGATAGGTGAATGTAGGCTTTATCGGGGCAGGGGCCATGGCAGAGGCCCTTATAAGGGGGATTTTGTCAGCAAACAAATATTTACCCCAAAACATTAACTGCAGCGATATTTTACTGGACCGTTTGGAGTATATGGAAAAGAATTACGGGGTTAAGGGGCATAAAAGTAATATAGATGTAGTAGAGTTAAGTGAGACAATTATTCTAGCAGTAAAGCCAAATAATATAAGGGAAGTAGTGGAAGAAATAAGGGATGCTTTAACGGCGGAAAAAACCCTCATATCCATTGCTGCGGGCATTTCCACGGCTTTTATTGAGGATCTGCTGGAAAAGGAAATTCCTGTGGTCAGGGCCATGCCCAACACCCCCTGTCTCATAGGTGAAGGTGTTACGGCGCTGTGCACCGGGAAATATGCTGAAAAAGGGCATTTGGAAATTGCTGCGGAACTCTTTGGAACTGCGGGAAAGGTATTGGAGCTTCCCGAAAAACTGATGAATGGAGCAACGGCTTTAAGCGGGAGCGGTCCGGCATATATATACTTAATTATTGAAGCGCTGGTGGATGCCGGGGTAACCATCGGTATCCCGAGGAATACTGCCTCTGATCTTGTGGTGCAGACCGTTATAGGTGCAGCCAAAATGGTTTCCCTTTCAGAAGAACATCCTGCGGTTCTAAAGGCAAAGGTTATGTCTCCCGGAGGAACCACTGCTGCGGCCCTTAAAAAGCTGGAAGAAGGAGAAATAAGGGCTGTCCTGATGGAAGCTGTGGAAGCTGCCTGGGAAAAGGCTAAAGAACTACAATAGATAGAATGAAACAAGTTCTATAATCTAAATGGGGTGTCTGTTTTGTTTGTTTTATACCAAGTGATCAGAATTTCTTTTGCCGTTCTCCAATGGCTCATTATTGCCAGGGTGGTGCTTTCCTGGATAAACGTTGATTACAATAACCCGCTGGTTAGATTCATATATGAATTTACAGAGCCCCTTCTTGCTCCCTTCCGCCGCCTCATACCAAGGGGTTCCATTCCTTTGGACTTTTCGCCGCTTTTTGCCATTATATTCCTTCAGCTTGTGGAGAGGCTTATTTTGCGAATATTTTTTGCGACAATTTTTTAGAATTATCTACCATTAACGCAGGCTTTTTAAAGAAATTAAAGAAGTTATTTTTAAATTTATTCTGGAGGTGAAATTTTTGATGCTGACGCCGGTGGAAATAGAAGCCAGAAGCTTTTCCAAAAGCCTGCGTGGGTATAATGCGGAGGAAGTGGACAGTTTTCTGAGCAAAGTATCAAAGGAATATGAAAAACTATACCGGATGAATCAGGAATATCTTGAGAATATCGGTAAATTGGAAAGGGAGCTGGAGAAGTACAGCCAGCTGGAGAAAACCCTTAACGAAACCCTGGTGTTGGCGAAGAAAACCGCGGAAGACACCAAGCAGAATGCTTTAAAAGAAGCGGAATTGATAATTGAAGAGGCCCGCAAAGAAGCCCAAAGGATGATATCCCAGGCTGAAGAGGAAGTTAAAAAGCAAAAGGAATTGCTGGAGGAAATAAAAAAGGATCAGCAAACCTTTGCTGCGGAATTTAGAACTTTGTTAAGGACTTATCTTGAACTTCTTGATAAAAAATTAAAGGACGAGCCCGGCGACGAAGAAAGGGTAGAAGGGGAGGAAGAGGAGGATAAAGAAAGCAAATTTGAGGTAGAAGAGGTTTAGAATGTATGATAATGCTTATTTTTGTTTAATTTGACATTATAATGACTTATATTTATAATATTATTCAATCTATGCAGGAAATGAAAGAAAATAAAGCAAAAGGCAGTGACGGGGAGGAGTAAGCTGTTTTTTTCCGGAAACAGCGAGGCCGGGAAGGTGGGAGCCGGTCCCGGAAGGCAGCCGAAGATCGCCCCCGAGCGGCGCTCTGAAATTGGTAAAGAAAGTAGGAGCCGACGTGAGCTACGCGTTATGTGCTGTGAGTGAACCGTCTGCTGGCGGTTTACTAAGGTGGTACCGCGGGTAGAGCCTCTCGTCCTTAGGGATGGGGGCTTTTTTAATAATGGGTGATAAAGGACTAAAGGATCTAAATTAATTACATAATGGAAGTAAGAGGTGAGAACTGTGAGCTATAACGAAACCCTTAATCTGCCCAAAACGGATTTTCCCATGAGGGCAAATCTGCCCAAAAGGGAGCCCGAAATTCTGAAATTCTGGGATGAAAACAATATTTATGAAAAGGTACAGGAAAAAAACAAAGGGAAGGAGAAATTTGTCCTCCATGACGGTCCCCCCTATGCCAATGGAAACATCCATTTAGGGACAACCCTTAACAAAATACTCAAGGACTTCATTGTTAAATTCCACTCCATGGCGGGATACGATGCTCCCTATGTGCCGGGTTGGGACACCCATGGGTTGCCCATTGAAACCCAGGCCATTAAAAATCTGGGACTTAAACGGAGTGAAATAAGCGTTCACCAATTCAGGCAGAAGTGCAAGGAGTATGCCCTGAAATATGTTGATATTCAAAGGGAACAGTTCAGGCGTCTTGGAGTAAGGGGAGACTGGGATAATCCCTATTTAACCCTCCATCCCGAATTTGAAGCAGCCCAAATAGGTGTTTTTGGCGAAATGGCAAGGAAGGGATATATTTACAAGGGCCTTAAGCCCGTATACTGGTGTGCCGACTGCCAGACGGCCCTGGCGGAGGCCGAGGTGGAATATCACGATGCAAAATCTCCTTCTATATACGTAAAGTTTTCCGTTGTTGACGGTAAAGGTAAGCTTCCCGAAAACAACTGCTATGTATTGATCTGGACCACCACCCCGTGGACTCTTCCGGCAAACGTTGCCATTGCCCTGCACCCAAGATATGAATATATCTTGCTGGAAAAGAACGGGGAATATTATTTAATGGCCAAAGAACTTTACAAAAAAGCCCTTGAAGATATGGGGATGGAAGAGGGCTTTAAAGTGGTTAAGGAGTTCAAGGGAGAGGAACTGGAAGGGGTAGTGTGTAAAAACCCGCTGGTGGAAAGGGATTCCCTGATTATCCTAGGGGAGCATGTCACCCTTGAACAGGGTACAGGATGCGTTCATACTGCGCCGGGCCACGGTATTGAAGACTATGAAGTGGGACAGCGGTATGGACTTCCCATTATATCACCCCTTGATAACGAAGGTAAATTTACCGACGAGATAAAGGAGCTGGAAGGTCTTCCTTATTACAAAGCCAACAAGGTTATTACCGGTAAACTGGAGGATAACGGAAGCCTTATGCATCTTAGCTTTATCAGTCACCAGTACCCCCACTGCTGGCGCTGTAAGCACCCTGTTATCTTCAGGGCAACGGAGCAGTGGTTTGCTTCCATAGGAAAATTCCGTCAAGAGCTCCTTGAAGAAATTGACAGAGTCCAATGGATTCCTTCCTGGGGAAGAGAAAGAATGTATAATATGATAGCGGAAAGGGGAGACTGGTGCATTTCCAGGCAAAGGACCTGGGGTGTACCCATTCCTGCCTTTTACTGCAAGTCCTGCGGAGAAATTATAATAACGGAAGAGACCATTTCCCATATTCAGGATCTTTTTAGGGAGCATGGTTCCGATATATGGTTTATTAAAGAAGCCCATGAATTGATCCCCGAGGGATTGAAGTGCCATGCCTGCGGCAGCGGAGAATTTGAGAAAGAAAAGGATATTATGGACGTTTGGTTTGATTCCGGCTCCAGCCACTTTGGGGTGCTCATGGAGAGGGAAGAACTTAAGTGGCCTGCTGACCTCTATCTTGAGGGAAGCGATCAGCACCGCGGCTGGTTTAATTCTTCGCTGACAACCAGTGTAGCCGTTACAGGTAAAGCTCCCTATAAATCCGTCCTCACCCATGGATTTCTGGTGGATGAGCAGGGCAGGAAAATGTCCAAGTCCCTGGGGAACGTTATTGACCCCATGGATGTAATAAAATCCATGGGAGCGGATATTATACGGCTTTGGGTATCCTCGGCTGATTATCAAAAGGACATTGCCGTTTCTGACAATATCATGAAGCAGATAGCCGAAGCTTACCGCAAGATTAGAAATACATGCCGCTTTTTGATTGGAAACCTTTACGATTTTACCCCGGGGAAAGACGAAGTGGACTATGAAGATCTTCTGGAACTGGATAAATGGGCGTTACTGAAGCTCCACAAGCTTATAAAACGTGTTACGGAAGCATATTCCAGGTATGACTTCCACCGGGTATACTATGATATTCACAACTTCTGCGTAACGGAAATGAGCGCTTTTTATCTCAATATCTTAAAGGATAGACTGTACATTTCCAAAGCGGACAGTGTGGAAAGGCGTGCCGCCCAGACGGTTATGCATCAGATTCTTGAAGTGCTGGTAATATTGCTTACTCCCATCCTGGCCTTTACCACTGAAGAAATATGGAGGCATATGCCCAAGAAAGAAGGAGCACCTTTAAGTGTTCAACTGGCTGATTGGCCTGAAGTAAATGAGAAGTACCTTGACCCGGATCTTGAAGAAAGATGGGAGAAACTTATAGGGGTTAGGGACCAGGTGGTGGATGCCCTGGAGATTGCCAGAAATAACGGTTTTATAAGGGATTCCCTGGAAGCAAAGGTGGAACTTTATCCAGAGAAAGAGCTGTACGATTTTCTAAAGGAATATGAGCAGGACCTTGCCACCCTGTTTATAGTTTCCCAGGTAGAGCTCAATGACCCGGGCAAAGAACTGCCCGATGAAGTTACAAGGTACTGGGAAGAGCAGAAGCTGGGAATAAAAATAGACAGAGCGGCAGGAGAAAAATGCGAGCGGTGCTGGATGTACAGTGAGACCGTCGGGCAGGCTGAAGAACATCCCACCATCTGCAGCAGATGCGTTGGGGTGGTGGAAAGCCTGGGATAAAAGCAGTGATGTCCCCCGAAAGGGGGACTTTATTTTTGGAGGGTTTTGGTTAATGCTCTTTTTTTGCTGGTATAATAATCTTGATAAAGATAGTGGAGGGAGATGGGTGTGAAAAGTAACCGTATTGTTATAACGGTTGTGGGAATAGACAAGGTGGGAATAATAGCTGGAGTTACAAGCGTCCTGGCCAAGTACAACGCAAATATTGTGGACATAAGCCAAACCATTATGCAGGAGTTTTTTACCATGATAATGATTGTGGACATTGCCCAGTGCACGGTGGATTTCAGCGAATTAAAACAGCTTTTAGATCAATGTGCCCAGGAGCTTCAGGTAAAAATAACTGCCCAGCATGAGGACGTATTCCGTTACATGCACCGAATATAGGATCAAGGGGGTTTACCTATGCCTTTTACCTTTGGAATAGATGAAATCCTGGAAACCATCAGGATGATAGAAGCGGAACATCTGGACATTAGAACCATAACCTTGGGTATAAGCTTAAATGATTGCAGCGGAAGTGATGCGGAAACCATTATTAGAAAAATTTACAATAAGATAGTAAAATACGGGGAAAACCTGGTGCCCGTTGCTGAAGAAATCGAAAGGGATTATGGTATCCCCATAATTAATAAAAGGGTTTCTGTAACCCCCCTTTCCTTAATAGCGGCATTGAGGGATGAAGAAGAGTATGTAAGATGTGCCCATGCCATGGACAGGGCGGCCAAGGAAATAGGCGTGGATTTTATAGGCGGCTTTACTGCCCTTGTGCACAAAGGTTTTACCAAGCAGGACCGTCTGCTGGTCAATGCCATACCCGGTGCCCTTTCGGAAACGGAAAGAGTCTGTTCTTCCGTAAACGTGGCCAGCACCAAAGCTGGCATAAATATGGATGCCGTTAATATAATGGGACAGATAATAAAGGAAACCGCCCGCCGGACTGCCCACAAGGAAAGCATTGGCTGTGCTAAACTTGTTGTGTTCTGCAACGCCCCCGAGGATAATCCCTTTATGGCAGGAGCTTTTCACGGTGCCGGTGAACCTGAAGCTGCTGTAAATGTGGGCGTCAGCGGACCCGGTGTTGTGTTAAAAGCCATTAAGCAGCTTCCCCATGCGGATTTGGGCACCATAGCTGAAATAATAAAGAAAACGGCCTTTAAAGTTACCAGAATGGGAGAGCTGGTGGGCAGGGCTGCATCGGAGCGCCTTAAAGTTTCCTTTGGGATTGTGGATCTCTCCCTTGCTCCCACACCAGCTGTGGGGGACAGTGTGGCTTCTATTTTGGAGGCTATGGGATTGGAAAGCTGTGGGGGTCCCGGCACCACGGCAGCCCTAGCAATGCTCAATGATGCGGTGAAAAAGGGCGGAGCCATGGCTTCGTCCTATGTGGGAGGATTGAGCGGAGCTTTTATTCCGGTGAGTGAAGATGCGGGAATGGTTGAAGCGGTGGAAGCGGGATCTTTGTCCCTGGAGAAGCTGGAAGCCATGACCAGTGTATGTTCCGTGGGTTTGGATATGATTGCCCTTCCCGGAGACGTATCCGCGGAAACCATTGCTGCCATAATTGCCGATGAAGCTGCCATAGGGATGATAAACAACAAAACCACGGCGGTAAGGGTTATTCCCGTGGAAGGCAAAAAGGCCGGGGACAGGGTGGAATTCGGAGGGCTTTTGGGCTCGGCTGTAATAATGGATTATAAAAAATTTGATGCAACTGGGTTTGTTGTGCGGGGAGGAAGAATTCCCGCGCCCATACAGGCTTTAAATAATTAAATTAAAGAAAGCGAAGAAAGCGGCGGTACATAGTAAATCCCTTTATTTTTGGGCAACTTAATAATGTTTAAATGGGGGGCTTGGGGGGCTTGGCCATGCACAAAGGGACCGATGATGTAGGCGGTGAGCGAAAAAAAAGAACGGACAATTTCGAGGAAGAAGCAGAGAGATTGTTGAAGATAATTAATGGGGTTTACTTTGGAGAATTTGTAGAAATAATAAAGGATACCCGTAAACTGTTTATATTAAACTTCCTTCTCGGGATGACCCGGGGAATGGGAATGGCCCTTGGTTTTACCTTTTTGGGTGCCATTGTATTTTACATACTAAAGCAGATTATTGTTCTTAATTTGCCGGTAATAAGCCGTTTTATAGCGGAAATTGTCCGACTTGTAGAGCTTCAAAGTCAGCTTCCTTAAGGGGGATGATTTAAATGACCGGGGATGTTTTTGAAGTCATTAAGGAGAGAAAAAGCATTCGTGCCTTTAAATCCCAGGATATTCCAGATACCACCGTTACCAGGCTTTTAGAAGCTGCCAGCCGCGCTCCCTCCGCTGGAAATCTCCAGCCGTGGAAGTTTTATGTGGTAAAAATCAGGGAAATAAAGGAAAAGCTGGCCGGGGCAGCATACAACCAGAGATTTATAATCCAGGCACCGGTGGTAATAGTGGTCTGCGCTCTACCGGAAGAAAGCGCTTTAAGATATGGAGAAAGGGGAAGAAGCCTTTACTGTATCCAGGATACCGCAGCGGCGGTGCAGAATCTGCTCCTTTCCGCTTGGGCCCTTGGGATAGGTTCCTGCTGGGTGGGAGCCTTTGATGAAGGAGCGGCGACTTCTGCTTTGGAACTTTCAAAGAGGGAACGGCCCGTTGCCATTATTCCCTTAGGCTACCCTGCCGAAGAAGGTCATTTTGGAAAAACTTCCCGCAAGCCCCTGGAAAAAGTGGTGGAATTTGTAAGATAGGCACCTCGCCTGAGCTTTCAATGGTTTACATTTCCTTTTATCAATGTTAGGATTAAAACGAAAATATTTAAATTGAGGTGAGCGACGTGATGAAAAAAGCCCTATCCATTGCCGGTTCGGATTCCGGTGGAGGCGCCGGCATTCAAGCTGATTTAAAAACCTTTGCAGCCTTTATGGTTTACGGAACCACGGCCATAACTTCTGTTACGGCCCAGAACACCGTAGGCGTGGAAGGAGTATATGACCTGCCGCCGGACTTTGTGGCCCTGCAGATTGACGCTGTTATGAAGGATATAGGTGCCGATGCGGTAAAGACAGGAATGCTTTCCAGTGTGGAAATTGTGGAGGCTGTCAGCAGCAAGCTGAAGGAATACAATGTCCAAAACCTTGTGGTTGATCCCGTTATGGTGGCCAAAAGCGGGGATGTCCTGTTAAAGGAAGACGCCATAGCAACAATTAAGGAAAAGCTGTTTCCCCTGGCTGCGGTTATTACCCCCAACCTTGATGAAGCAATGGTTTTAACGGGAATAAAGGAAATTAAAGACGAAGAGGGAATGAAGGAAGCTGCAAAGATCCTAAAGGAAATGGGTCCCAAATATGTTCTGGTAAAAGGTGGGCATTTAACGGATGATGCAGTGGATCTCCTTTATGATGGAAACAAATTCTACCGCTACCCGGCCAAAAGGATAGCCACCAGAAATACCCATGGTACGGGATGTACTTATTCTGCAGCCATTGCCGCCTGTCTGGCATTGGGAAACGATGTTCCCGCAGCTGTGGAGAAAAGTAAAAAGTTTATTACCACAGCTATAAGATATGGGCTCGAAATTGGTAAAGGCCACGGACCAACCCATCACTTTGCCGAATTATACGGTGTAGCTGAGACTGAATAATAAGGGTAATTTTATGCAGGGGAGAGGTGTTATATTGCATTTTTTTGCATGGTCAGCGACCGTGCTGCTTCTGGATCAGCTGAGCAAACGTCTTATTCAGCGCATTATCATGGAAGGGGAGTCCATACCATTAATACCGGGCGTATTTCATTTGACCTTATATAAAAACCCAGGGGCAGCCTTTGGATTATTTGCTTACAAAACCAAACTTTTTATTGTTGTTACCATTATAGTCATGATAATAATTATATATTTTTACCTTCAGCTTCCCCCATCAATGGGACTGGCCAAAACTTCCCTGGCGCTCCAGTTTGGAGGGGCTGCGGGAAATTTTATTGATCGGATTTTATACGGCTATGTGGTGGATTTTATTGATTTTCGTGTTTGGCCCGTTTTCAACATTGCGGACACCGCCATAGTTATTGGAGTCATTCTGTTATGCTGGGAGTTTTTTGTACAACAGGAAAAAGAGGGATGTGATGAAAGAGATAAGAACGGCTGTATGGGAAAGTGAATTAAGGGTTGTTGTGGAAGAAGACAGAGCCGGGCAGAGAATCGATGCCTTTCTTGCCTCGCAGAATCCCCGCCTTTCCCGCAGTCAGGTACAGAAGATCATTGAAGACGGTAGAGTAAAGGTTAACGGAAAAAGGGTGAAAAAAAACTACAAGCTGAAGCCTAGGGATTTAGTGGTTTTCAGCATTCCGGAACCCCAAAAAATTACCCTTGAACCCCAAAATATACCCCTCAACATAATTTATGAGGATGGGGACATAATTGTGGTTGACAAACCCCGGGGCATGGTGGTTCACCCTGCTCCGGGGAATTATTCGGGTACCCTGGTAAATGCCCTTTTATATCACTGTAAAGATCTGTCGGGCATCAACGGGGTTCTGAGACCGGGTATAGTTCACAGGCTGGATAAGGATACCTCAGGGGTAATTATTGCGGCAAAAAACGATTTTGCCCACCGCAGATTGGCGGAACAAATAAAGAAGCACGAGTTCAAAAGAATATATACGGCACTGGTCCACGGTACGGTGATGCAGAACAGGGGCATTATAGAGGCTCCCATAGGAAGGGACCCTAAAGACCGCAAAAAAATGGCAGTGGTATTTAAGAACAGCAAACCGGCGGTTACCTATCTTAGGGTTCTGGAGAGATTTGAGGACTACACCCTTCTGGAGCTGGAATTAAAAACCGGAAGGACCCATCAGATCCGCGTCCACATGTCCTATTTAAAACATCCCGTCGTGGGAGATACAAAGTATGGCAGAAGGAAAAATGAATTTGGCATAGAAGGGCAGCTGTTGCATGCCAAAACCCTGGGTATTACCCATCCCCGTACTGGGGAATATATGGAGTTTAATGCAGAGCTGCCGGAGTATTTTGAGGAAATTCTAAAGCAGATCAGGATAAAAGAGGGGAAGTAAACTTTGAAAAAGAGCTGGTTAAAACTTGTTACTCTTCCTAACATGATGGAGGCAGAGATTCTCAGGGGATACCTTGAAAGCAGTTCCATTGAAGTGCTGGTAAAAGGAGAAGCCATAGGGCGGATCCATGGATTGACTGCGGGTCCTCTGGCAGAAGTGGAGTTGTGGGTTCTTGCCGAAAAATTTGAAGAGGCGGAGAAACTGCTGAAGGGCTTTGAGGGCAATGGGAGTGAAAATAATACCCGTTGAATTAAAAGATGGAAAGGGATACGACATTACAATATCCAATCCCGAAGCAACGGTGCAGGACTATCTCAATGCCTTAAACAGGGCCATTGAGGGATATGATTTTGAACGTCTCTGGACCCCAAGGGAAAAATGCTTCGGCTGTGATCTCTGCTGCAGAGAAAGAATACCTTTAACGCTGGCGGATGCAGTCATTCTTGCTGAACATTTGCCCACAAATAAAAAGGCAGGCTGGGAAGATGCTCTGGCGGAGGTTATCAGAAAATACTGCCGCATTTTTGTTTATGGAGATATTGTTGACATACATTTACGACTGACGGATGACGAAGCCTGCCCTTTTCTAAATGAAGAAAAGGGAATATGCAGAATCTATCCTCACAGGCCTTTGGTGTGTCAGACCTTTATCTGCTGTCCCATGACCGGGAAAGCCGAGCGACTGAGAGAAGCCCTGGTGAATTGGGGAGAAGATGAATTGGTTCGCTGGTGGATGAAGTATGCTTATGAAAAGGCCATAGCTGTCTGGTTTGATGAAGGGGATAATCCCGAAATTGATTTGGGGTGTTTTGATTTTGTTTCTGAACCCTTTAAGTTTATTTCCGGATATTCAAAGGTTAAAATAAGGGATGTTGTTTCCCCGGATCTTTGGAAGCTTCTTACAACGGGCTGAGGCCTTCGGGCTTTCAGCTTTTTTTGTTATTAATAGTTCTTATTGGGGAAAATATGCTCAAGGGGGGACAAAGCTATGGGACGTCATCTCTTTTCACCCATAACAATAAGAAACGTTGAATTACCCAATAGAATTGTAATGCCGCCCATGGCAACCAATCTTGCATCTGAAGACGGAAAGGTAACACCGGAACTTATTGAGCATTATACCTTAAGGGCCCGGGCTTTGGTAGGTTTAATAATAGTGGAACATGCTTACGTATCACCCCTGGGAAAAGTCAGCAGAAGACAGCTGGGCATACACAGTGATACAGTGATCCCTGGCTTGAAAGAACTCACCCAAAGCATTCATTCTGCCGGTGGCAAAGTCTGTCTTCAAATATCCCACGGTGGTTCAGTGTGTTCGAAAGAATTGATAAAGGCACAGCCATTGGGTTCCTCCTCCATAAAACATCCCATGGGAAGGGATATACCCAAGGAAATGAGCGAGGAGGAAATTAAAGGGGTTGTTTCTGAATTTTGTAGGGCTGCTGAGCGGGCAAAGGAGTCGGGATTTGATATGATTGAAATTCATGGAGCCCATGGATTTCTCTTGAATCAGTTTTTTTCACCCCTTACAAACCGGCGCACCGATGGGTACGGGGGAAGCAGAAAAAACAGGCTCCGTTTATCCATTGAAATCATACAGGAAATTAAAAGTGCTGTGGGCGAGGACTTCCCCGTGCTTTTCCGGTTGGGGGGAGATGACAGAATGTATGGGGGATTGTCAGTGGATGATGCTCGCTGGGCTGCTTTAAGATTGGTGCGCTGTGGTGTAGACGTGATTGATTTAACCGGGGGTCTTGGAGGATATAACGGCCAGGGTCAGGGGTATTTTGTCTACCTTGCAGAAGCCGTAAAGCCGGTGGTAGATATTCCCGTTATGATTAGCGGTGGCATAAGGGATCCCCTTTTTGCCAATAACCTCATAGAAGAGGGCAAAGTGGATCTTGTTGGGGTAGGAAGGGCACTGTTAGAGGACCCCCAGTGGGCGGAAAAAGCCAGGGCAGAGCTGGCTATTTTACAATAAGGGAGGGCATTTTCCATTTAAGGAGCCCTTTTAAATTGCCGGCTATTTTTTCATAGCACTGGGAAGCCGGACTGTGGGGGTACTGCAGCACACAGGGCCACAACCTTCTAACAGATTTTAAAACGTTTGGATCCTCCATCACAAAACCCAGATCATTTATATCCAATGAAAGAAACTTCTGGGCTGCTTTTATTATACGGTGGGAAACATCATAGGCTTCGGAGCGGCTGAAAACCCTGTTTACTACTAGCCCCAATTTGGACTGGATTTTTTTGTCCTTGAAAATTTTTAAAGCAGCATAAGCATCGGTAATGGCATGGGGCTCGGGAGTGGCCAGAACAATTATAAAATCGGCAAATTGATTGAAGAGCATTGAATTGTTAAGAACTCCGGGGGATGTGTCAACCAGGATAATATCCACATACCTTTCCAGCAGCCCTAAACTATTTATTATTTTCTGAACCTCAGCTTCCGTTACGCAGTCAGGAGCCTGAAAACCTGAGGTTCCGGGAACAACTGTGCTACCGCAGGGGCCTTCCATAATTATTTGAAATATATTTTTATTTCCCCTTAATAAGTCTTGGAGGGAAGCCCTGGCATTGAGATTCAGTAAAACATCTATATTGGCCGTTCCCATATCTGCATCAACGATGCATACCCTCATTCCCTGTTTGCTTAAAGCCATGGCAACGTTTATAAGCAGAGTACTTTTCCCAACCCCGCCTTTACCGCTTGTAACCGTAATTATGTGGGGAGCATGCTTTTTCCCCGCTTTGGTTAGCTGATAGGGAATTGTTAATTCAAAGCATGATTGCCCCTTAAGGAAAGTTTTACTAACTATTTCCGAAAGAAAAGACATCCTTTCAGGTATTTCCACTCTAACCATGGTTCCCGAAGGAAGAAGTACGATTTTGTTTCTATGGTAAGGAATCTTTATCTTAAAGGTTTTTGAAAAAGCATTGATTATTTCGCCTTTTAATACCTGCCCCTTGTAAATACCCGTTAAGGGCTGCACAAAAATTACCTGCCCAGCTGCAAACAAAGCTCTCCAGCTCCTTTGCCCTCGTGCTTTTAAACCCAAAGTTCTCTTTTAAAAATTTTTTGTCCTTCGGGAATTATATGTATTTTTGTCGTTTCGTGAGAAAATTATGAAAAATTTAGTAGATTGCAAAAAGAAGCCTTTAAGTGGCACTAAAACAGTACTAAAAATTTTTAAAGTTAATATTAATAAATGTAAACGTATATTTACATTTAATGGTTTAAACCTTTCTAAACTATACAAAATTACACCATTTTCCGGTTATGGCATTGTTTATTCAGTTGAAGAAAAGGGAGTGCTTGTCTGCATAATTGCTTTTGGGAAATTTGTCAACAATCCGGAACCGGCTTTTTGCCGGATTTATTATTTTAAACATATTTAATTTGAAGGGTTAGCATAATACAAATATACATAAAACTTTTAGCATTAGGAGGAAGAAATGGACAAAAATAAAATACGCCTTCCGGGGGGAATTGTTGGAAATTCCCGAATGCTGGCAGCGGTTTCTCCCGAGGGGGAACTCTTAAGGCTTTTTTGGCCTCATATTGATTTTCCTCAAAATATTGCTCAATTTCATACGGGCATAATAATTCAGCATCCCTGCTCCGATCCTGAACTTTTATGGTTTCACGAAGACATATGGCAGCACTCCCAAATATATCTGGAAAACTCAAACATACTGGTAACCACCCATTACAGCCCTGAGCTGGGTCTTAAAGTAATCCAGGAAGATTTTGTCCATCCCCAGTATGACGTACTAGTAAGAAACTTTAATATAGAAAATTTAGGCGATGATAAATTCTTCGGGTCCTTTGCCTGTTACAACCACATGAAAGTTAATGATATGCAACGATACAATACCGTTCTGTATTTAAAAGAAAGGGACGCCTTTCTCCATTATTTCAACAATATTTACTTTATGCTGGGCGGCAGCAGAAGCCCCATGGGTTTTCAATGCGGCAATCCCAAAGGCAAGGACTGCCCCTTAATCTTTATAAAAAAGGGACTCCCGGCAGGCAGGACATGCGCCAACGGGATTTGCGCCTCCGCCGCCCTTTGGGATCTGGGTTATATTTCAGAAAACCGGACAGGTAATATTACCCTTTTCATAGCCGCCGGAGAAACCCGGGAAAAAACGGCGGAAATTTTTAAAAAAATAAAAAGCAAAGATATAAAGGAGCTCCGCAGTGAAGCCTTACAGCACTGGGAAAATTACCTCAAAGCAGGCAGAAGTTTATCCTTACAAAGTGGCCTCATTAATAAACTGTTTAAACGATCCCTTCTTGTACTTAAACTGCTCAATGATAGGGAAAGCGGTGCCTTTATCGCTTCACCGGAGTTTGACCCCCGCTATGAGCAGTCTGGTGGGTACGGGTACTGCTGGCCCAGGGATTCTGTTTTTACAGCCTGGGCCCTGGCTTCAGCGGGATACGGAAGTACGGCGGAAAAGTTTTATTATTTTGGAGCAGAGGTTCAAAGAAAAGACGGTTTGTGGAGCCAGCGGTACTATACCACTGGCATTACGGCTCCCTGCTGGGGCGACCAGCTTGATGAAACAGGTATTATGCTTTGGGGCATAAGACAGCACTATCTGACCACCAAAAACTATGATTTCTTATTAAAAATGTGGGGCAGTGTAAAAAAAGCCGCTGAAGGCCTTATAGGGAAAATTGACAGCAACACTTTTCTTCCCCGGCCCAGTTTTGATATATGGGAAGATTCCAACGGTATAAGCACCTATACCACGGCAACCGTCATTGCGGGATTAAAAGCCGCCTTCAATACCGCAAAGGAATTGAAAGAAGAAAAGCTCATCAATACCAAAACAGAAGATCTTAAGGAACTGTGTCAAAACATAAAGCTAGCTTTAGATAATTTTATGTGGAACGAAGCGGAAGAATATTATATGAGGGGACTGATCAACGGTTTGGCAGACAAAACCGTTGATTCTTCAACTTTAGGATTGCTCTTTCCCTTTAAAATCGTTGATTATGAAGACGAAAGGGCCCAAAAAATTATTTATACAGTGGAAAGACATCTTACGGATGAAATTGTCGGAGGAATTAAAAGATATCAAGGGGACGAATATATAAAGGGCAATCCGTGGATCCTTATCACCCTATGGCTTTCCATCTGCTGTTATCTTACCGGCAGCAGAAACAAAGCAGAGAAATATTTAATGTGGTCCGTAAAGCACAGAAATCACCTTGATCTTTTTGCAGAGCAGGTAGATAAACTTTCGGGGCAGCCTGCCTGGGCTTTACCCTTGGGCTGGTCCCATGCTATGTTTGTTCTGGCAGTACTTCTTATGGAAGGAGGGAATTTAGTTGATAAGGATTAACCACAGGCAGTCGGTAAGATATATACATCCTTCGGATACTAAGACCTTAATAATCAGACTGAGAATATATCTGGCAGAAAAAGAAGGACCTGTGAAATGCATCCTTCATTACAAAAATAAAGATTCATGGGACAGCATATCCATGCTCCCTTCGGTACGCACCCGGAACTCAAAATATTATGAATCAGAAGTTAAAGTTCAAGATAATAAAACCATAGAATACTATTTTGAAGTAAATTATCGGGGCAAAAGTATTTTTCTGGGGGAAAACATCAGCAATCTGGGCACGGAAAACAAAGACAGCGTGCGCAGCTTCAAATATGAATGGTTCCCGGAAGAATTTTTTGAAACACCTTCCTGGGTGAAGAATGCAATATTCTACCAAATTTTCCCTGAGCGCTTCTACAACGGCAATCCCCATAACGATCCCCTTCATACCGAAGAATGGGGCGGCGAACCCACCAGGGAAAACTTTTTCGGGGGCGATCTGGAAGGAATTGAGCAGAAAATCCCATATCTTGTGGATCTAGGGGTTGATGCCATCTGGCTTAATCCCATTTTTGCCGCGGATTCCAATCATAAATACAATACCTATGATTATCGAACCATCGACCCCCATTTTGGAAATGAAGATGCCCTAAAGAGCCTTGTGGATAAGCTGCACCAAAACGGTATCAGAATTATCCTTGACGGAGTGTTCAATCATACGGGTACAAAATTCTGGGCTTTTCAGGATATCCTGGAAAAGGGCTCCTCTTCCCCATATAAAGACTGGTACTACATTTATGAGTTTCCGGTAAGGATAAACCCCCGCCCCACCTATGAATGTTGGTGGGATGTACCGGAGCTTCCGAAGCTTAACGTAAAAAATCCTGAAGTAAAAAAATATCTTCTGGACACCGCCGCCTATTGGACAAAGGAATTTAACATCGACGGCTGGCGTCTGGATGTTCCCAATGAAATTGATCATGATTTTTGGAAGGAATTTAGGAAAGTTGTAAAGAGCATAAACCCTGACTGCTATATCGTTGGGGAAATCTGGCATGACGGCAGGCCATGGCTTCAGGGGGATGAATTTGATGCGGTAATGAATTATCTCTTCCGGGATAATGTACTGGACTTCTTTGCCCGAAGAAAAATGGGACCAATAGATTTTGAAAGCAAAATGGGCATCCTGCGGCTAATGTATCACCAGCAAGTTAACTTCTCCCTGCTGAATCTTTTGGGCAGTCATGATACTCCCAGGGTGCTTACGGTATTTAAAGAAGAAACGCCTGCCCTGTCAGCGCCTTTAAGCATTGATGAGGTAAAGAAAAGAATGCGCCCGGCGATAATATTCCAGATGACCTATCCCGGGGCTCCCATGATATACTACGGCGATGAAATAGGGATGCTGGGGGGACCGGACCCCGGCTGCCGCAGAACCATGATCTGGGATGAAAAGGAACAGGATCTGGAGCTAAAGGAATTCTATAAAAAGCTTATTAAACTGAGAAAAGAAAATCCCGTCCTTTCCTCGGGCAGCTTTATACCCCTTTTAGCCGAAGATGAGGGCAGGATATACTCCTTTGCCAGAAAGCTGGGAAACAAAATTGCCGTAATAGCCATAAACGCCGGTTCAAAGGAAAGGGAGATCTTTATCCCCACGGATGAACTTCCCTTAAAAAAAAGAGCAGAATTTTACGAACCCCTAAACCAAAAAACTTACTGCTCTAAAAATGGGAAAATCCATCTTCCCTCCATTGAAGAACACAGTGGATTAATACTTTTGACAGACCATCTATAATGTTATCAGCCTAAAACTGTAATAAAACATCTTGGTAAATCCCATTGAGTATCTGCTGCGGTTTTGCCTTTAAGCTTTGCTTAGAGATGTCCAGTGTGAGGTTCGGAGTGAGAAAACCGCAGCAGATACCCTTTTTATACAAAATTAAACCGGCAAAAAGCCGGTTCAGTTTAAATCAAGTTCCTCTAGAGTTTTATTAAGCCTTCTCTGATACTCCTCTTTATCCCTGGTTTTTCCTGAAAAATAATTATCCAGCACATCCACATCTTTAATCAACTCATCATAGGGTTTATGTACTATCCCTTTGCTGCTGTGATTGGCTACGGCTTCATCTATAATATTTACTTCTTCCTCCGAAAAAAGGCCTAATGCCTTTAAAAATCTTAAAAGGATTTCAGCTCCTTTTTCTCCATGATTTTCCTTTTGTCCCGTTATTATTCTTCCATAGTCATGAACAATTCCTATGATACCCCCTATTTCCGTATCGAGATTTCTCTTTGCTGCTAGAACCTGTGCCAGGCGGCAGCAGCCTATGCTGTGTATCAATTCTTCATCAAGGCTCATGCTGCGGTTTTGATTATCCTTTTCCATTTCCTTTAAAATAACTTTAATCAGCCAGTTTTGGATGAATTTCAATCTGTCCAAGCTTATCCCCTCCGGAAGTGATATTTAGGCTGCATTCCCACTATATTTTATAACACTTTTAAATTTTGTTAAGTTTATCAAAAATAAGCCCATTGTCTTTTACGGATTTTCTTTTACCGGCGGCAGGCTTAAGTCAGTGGTTGGGCAAAAAGTTTTTACATGGAGTAAACGGTTGGATATACCGTTTACCGACATAAACATACCGTTCACCGGTTTATTTGCGCAGTTTAAGGATAATTTGAATTGTCCGCTGCTGTTGTATGATAGAATCAAAGTGCCCTTAATGTGTTGTTACGGGTATTGACCCTTTAAATTAAATAACATGTTAAATTGCAAAAATAGTGAGATTTTACGGAGAAACTGTCATGCAGAGTGGAGGGAAAGGAAATGTCAATGGCGGAACCCAAGCATCCGGTAATGGAACGTATCTGGGAAAAAGCACGGGAAGCTCAAAAGAGGATCGTGCTTCCGGAGACCGAGGATGAGAGAGTTCTTAAAGCTGCAGAAATGATTAAAGATGCCCGGCTGGCCCAGGTGATATTAATTGGCAGCGAAGATGAGGTACATAAAAAAGCGAAAGAAGCCGGGGTAGATCTTAATAATTTTGAAATTATAGATCCCAAGACATCTGATAAGCTTGAAAACTATGCCCAAAGGGTTTATGAGCTTAGAAAGGGAAAGATTCCTTCCCTGGAAGAAGCCCGGAATCTTCTGGAAAATGATTACCTATATTTTGGAGCAGCAATGGTAAAGTTTGAGGATGCAGACGGTATGGTTGCCGGTGCCAGCCATACCACGGCAGATGTTCTGAGGCCTGCATTCCAAATAGTTAAAACGGCACCGGGAATATCCATAGCATCAGCATATTTTGCCATGATTGTTCCTGACTGTCCATATGGTGAAGGCGGCTTTTTCCTTTATGCGGACAGCGGGGGAGTTCCTGACCCCAATGCCGAGGAGCTGGCTGATATTGCCATAACAACCTGTCTGACCATGAAAAATATTTTCGGCATTGAACCATACTGTGCTATGCTGTCCTTTTCCACCAAGGGAAGCGCCAACCACCCCATAGTGGATAAGGTAATTGAAGCCACAAAAATTGCCAACGAAAAACGTCCTGATCTCAGCATTGACGGAGAGCTGCAGGTGGATGCTGCCATTATACCCGAAGTCGGCAAAAAGAAAGCACCGGGAAGCTCCGTTGCGGGCAGAGCAAATGTGCTGATTTTCCCGGATCTCAACAGCGGAAACATAGCTTATAAACTGACAGAGCGTTTGGCCGGGGCTGAAGCGTACGGCCCGCTGATTCAGGGTTTAAGCAGGCCCGTTAATGATCTTTCAAGGGGCTGTAAGCCCGAGGATATTGTTAATGTTGCGGCAGTTGTCGCGGTAAAAGCTCAGATACCATACGATAAGGTAATCAAGTAATGGTATAGAGTTTAAATTATGAGGAGAATGAAGCGGCCTTTAAGGGAGAAAATGGGGGGCTGAAAATGAAAATTTTGACCTTAAACTGCGGAAGCTCATCGGTTAAATATATGGTTTACGATTGGGATAAAAAGCAAATAATGTGTAAGGGACTTGTGGATAAAATAGGTTGCACCGGTATCTGCACCCTTCAGCATGATGTATTGGGCCGGGATACGTTTAAAAAGGAGTTCGGCTGCCCAACGCATCAAGAGGCGATCCAGTGTGTCTTTGATATTCTGGTTGACCAGGAACATGGTGTGCTGAAAAGCATAAAAGAGATAGATGCCGTTGGCCACCGCGTTGTCCACGGAGGGGAAAAATTTACAAAATCCGTGATTGTAGATGAGGAAGTTATAGAATCAATTTTGGAAATACAGGAATTGGCCCCGCTGCACAACCCCTATCACATTATGGGGATAAGAGCCGTTCAAAAGCTCATTCCCGGGGTTGTAAACGTCGTTGTAGTGGATACGGCTTTTCATCAAACCATGAAACCTCCTCAATTTTTGTATGCACTACCCTATGAGTGGTATGAGAAGCACAAAATACGCCGCTATGGTTTTCACGGTACTTCACACCTGTATGTGTCCCGAAGAGCAGCGGTGCTTTTGGGTAAGGATCCTTCGGAGGTTAATGTTATTACCCTTCATGTGGGCCACGGAGTCAGCATTACAGCTGTTAAAAACGGTGTTTGCTTTGACACCAGCATGGGCTTAACTCCCATGGAAGGACTTATAATGGGTACCCGGGCTGGGGATCATGACACGGCCATTGCCCTATACATGATGAAAGAAGAACAGCTGTCACCCAGGGAAGTTTATGATATCTTAAATAAGAAAAGCGGAATTTTGGGAATCACAGGAAAGTATACGGACCGCCGGGATGTATTAAAGTCAATGGAAGAAGGGGATGAAAGATGCAGGTTGGCGGTGGAAATGGAGGCTTATAGGATTAAGAAATACATTGGTTCCTATACAGCTGCTCTGGGAAGAGTGGATGCCATTGTATGGACCGCCGGAGTGGGAGAAATGTCCTCGGTTATTAGGGCAAAGGCCATGGAAGGGCTGGAGTGTATGGGAATAATCTTTGACCCTGAGAAAAATGAGCTGGCCAAAAGCAGAAATGCTGAGTTTGATATAACCGGGCCTGGTTCAAAGGTTAAAATTTTCGCCATACCCACCGATGAAGAGCTGGTTCTCGTGGAAGACGTTGTTGCCCTTTGTGAAAAACGGTATGATGTTTACACCAATTTTACCTATTCCTTCCAGGACCCCAATTACCGCAATGAAATGAGATACGAAGAGTTCCAGAAAGAGCTGCAGAATAATCCCAAAATGGCAAAGGCCCTGGCAAAGGTTCCTGGATGGGGAGAAAGTGGTTCTGCCATGGGGGCAGTGTAATAAAGCGGTTGACAAATTGGGAAAAATATTATACGCTCCTATAGAAGTTAAAAAGAACCTTTAAGCCGGTCCAGCGAGGCCGCAAGGTTATTGGTGCATATATTGCTATATATTAGGCGATGTTTTCGTGAATGGTTTTAGCTCGCTGTAAAACGAATCCGCCTGCTGGACGTGCAGGTGGTTTTTTTGTGTCCCAATGGGGGTGAGATGGGTGGCACTGAAGGAAAAGGCCAGAATCATGACTGCGGAGAAGATGGCAAGGACCCTCAGGCGCATTGCCCATGAGATATTGGAAAAGAACCCGGATATGGAAAATTTGGTTTTGGTGGGGATAAAGAGACGGGGGGTTCCCATGGCAGAACGGCTTAGGGAACATATAGAACTCATTGAGGGAGTTAAGATACCTTTGGGGATACTGGACATTACCATGTACCGGGATGACCTGGAAGCTAAAAACTGCAGTCCAGAAGTGAACAAAAGCGAAATTAATTTTTCCATTGAAGGCAAGCGGGTAGTTTTGGTGGATGATGTTTTGTATACGGGAAGGACTGTTAGAGCTGCATTAGATGCCCTCATGGATTTTGGAAGACCCAGCGCTGTGCAGCTGGCGGTGCTAATTGATAGGGGGCACCGGGAAATTCCCATAAGGGCTGATTATGTAGGGAAAAATGTACCCACTTCCAGAAATGAGGTAATTTCCGTTAAAGTTAAGGAAATAGACGGTGTTGATGAGGTACTAATACATGAGAAAATTCCCGATGAGCCCTGACCCTTTAAATCGGTCCAGTGAGGCTGATAAGGGATTGGTGGGAAGGTAAGGTTTTTTTTGGTTTGACAGCCTCCCTTATTGGCCTTAGGTAAGGGAGGTTTTCTTTTTGGGGTAATTTATTAGTAAAAAAGGGGATGAATTATGTGCTTTCCTCTAAGGATCTTTTAGGACTAAAGGATATTTCTAAAGAGGAAATCGAGCTTATCCTGAGCACTGCTGAAGCGATGAAAGAAATACTTTTTCGGGACATAAAGAAGGTCCCCACTTTAAGGGGAAAATCAATGGTATGCCTGTTTTATGAGCCCAGTACCAGAACCAGAACTTCCTTTGAACTGGCGGGAAAGTATATGAGTGCGGATACCGTTAATATATCAACAAGCACCAGCAGCGTTGTTAAGGGAGAAACTTTGCGGGATACGGGAAGGACCATTGAAGCCATGGGCATTGATCTTGTGGTTATAAGGCATAGCTGTTCCGGTGCGCCCCATATGCTAGCTGAAGAAATATCGGCATCCGTTATCAATGCCGGGGACGGAATGCACGAACATCCCACACAGGCCCTTTTAGATATGTTCACCATCAAGGAAAAAAAGGGACGCATTGAGGGCTTGGAAGTGGCCATTATCGGGGATATTCTTCACAGCCGCGTTGCCCGCTCAAATATCTGGGGCCTTAAAAAAATGGGAGCGAACATAAGGGTATGCGGACCCATGCCCCTAATACCGCCCAATATTTCGGATCTGGGAGTTCGGGTCTGCTCCTCAGTGGAAGAAGCGGTGGAGGGGGCCGATGTGATTAACGTTCTTCGAATACAGAGGGAAAGACAGGATAAAGGGTTTTTCCCTTCACTGAGGGAGTACGCGAAAATTTACGGCATAGACAGGGAAAAACTGAAAGGGGCAAAGGAAGATGTACTGGTAATTCACCCCGGCCCTGTTAACAGGGGAGTGGAGATTACCTCGGAAGTTATTGAGAGCAGCTGTGCTGCCATAGAAGAGCAAGTTACCAATGGGGTGGCTGTCCGCATGGCTCTGCTGTATCTACTGCTGCAGGGGGGTGCCAAAGGTGAAGGTGCTAATTAAAAAAGGCAGAATCATAGATCCCATAAATGAACTGGATATGGTGGGGGATATTTTAATTGAGGACGGAAGAATAAAGGAAGTGGGAGAAAATATCGAAGCTTTCCAGGCGAAGGTTATCCAAGCCGAAGGGTGTATTGTATCACCGGGATTATTGGATATGCATGTGCATTTAAGGGAACCGGGGTATGAAGCCCAGGAAGATATTGAAAGCGGCACCGCCGCAGCGGCCTCCGGCGGTTTTACAAAGGTGGCGTGCATGCCCAATACCGATCCCCCGGTGGACAATGCAGCAGTGGTCAGAGCCATATTGAGCAGAGCTCATCAGGTGGGAAGCTGCGGGGTCTTACCCATCGGCTGTATATCAAAGGGGCAGAAGGGGAAAGAACTTGCTGAAATAGGGTTTATGGTGGAAGCGGGAATTGTTGCCATATCCGATGACGGAAAACCCGTCGCTGATTCATCTTTAATGCGCAAAGCCATGCAGTACGCAAAGGCCTTTGATATTCCTGTAATTTCCCACTGTGAGGATCCTTCCCTCAGCTCAGGGGGTGTTGTTAATGAGGGATTGATTTCCACAGAGCTGGGGTTAAGGGGTATTCCCGGTGCAGCAGAGGAAATCATGGTGACCAGGGATATAATTCTTGCGGAATTGACGGGGGCAAGGCTTCATATTGCCCATGTGAGCACAGCGGGCAGCGTTCGTTTAATAAGGGAAGCCAAACAGCGGGGGGTTAAGGTTACCTGCGAAGCGGCACCCCATCATTTTACCCTTACCGAGGAGTGGGTTAAGGATTACGATACCAATACAAAGGTTAACCCGCCCCTCAGAACAATTAAGGATGTGGAGGCATTAATTGAGGGCCTTGCGGATGGTACCATAGATGTCATAGCCTCTGACCACGCGCCCCACACAGTGGAGGCAAAAAGTTTGGAATATGACAATGCTCCCTTTGGTATTTCAGGACTGGAAACCATGGTTCCTCTCGTAGTGAGCGGATTAATTGATAAGGGAATTCTGTCATGGACGGAAGCTTTAAAAAAGCTCACCAAAGCTCCGGCGGATATACTGAAGGTGCCCCTTTCAGGAATAGCCAAGGGCAGCCGGGCGGACATTACGGTCATAGATCCCAATAACAGCAGAATCGTAGATCCTGCGAGCTTTAAATCCAAAGGGAAAAATACACCCTTTAAAGGTATGGAACTTAAAGGGTGGCCCGTTTTAACCATATGCGGGGGTAAAATCACCCACAGCATTTTTTCTGATAATTAAATCCTTTGAAGTTGTTTTATTTTTTCCGGGTCCGGAGTAACGCTGATGGTTTTATGGTTTTCATAAATAACCATTCCGGGCCTGGCCCCTTTGGGTTTTCGCACATTTTTTCTGTAGGTATAATCAACGGGTACATTGGCAGAATTTTTGCCCCGGCTGTAATAAGCGGCAACCATGGCCGCTTCAACAATGGTTTGGGGAGGGATTTCCCCTTTATCTTTTCTTTTTACAATAACATGGGCGCCGGGTATTTCTTTGGTATGAAGCCATAAGTCTTCATCTTTGGCTGCTTTAAAGGTAAGGAAATCATTCTGTCTGTTGTTTTTCCCCACAAGAATATCAAAACCATCGGAAGAGCGATAGGTAAGGATTTCCGGTTTGGTTTTTTCCTTGCGTTGCCGGACCTGGGAAGGGGAGATATATTTTTCTTTGGTCAGCTCCTCCCTAATCTCTTCAAGGTCTTCAAGAGTATCTGCCTGTTCAATGGAAGCCATTACACTTTCCAGATACATAAGTTCCCCCCGGGTTATATCCAGCTGTTCTAAAATTTTTTTTCTTTTTACCAGCGCCTTGCGGTATTTTTTAAAATACCTTTGGGCATTCTGGGAAGGCGTAAGCCGGGGATCCAGGTCTATATTAATATCCCTTCCCTGGGGGTCATAAAAATTTTGGGCTGTGAGAACTTTATCTCCTTTGGAAATTCTGAAAATATTTGCTGTAATGATTTCCCCGGCAATTTTAAATTTTTCAGCATCTTCCGCCTCCTTCAATTCCAGTTCATGTTCACCAATCTTATTGGCACATCTTTTAATTTCTCTGCGAATTATTTTTAAAAGCCTGTTTTCAAGTTCTTTAAATTTCTGCAGGTATTGTTTTGATTCAAAAAAGACTTCCAAAGCTTCATTCATTGTATTAAAGTAGCTTTTCTTGTACCCTGAATACTGTTTTAAATCAAAAGGTGCAAAGGAGATATATTTTTCCTCTAAGGGGTCATATACCAGGGTTGGCTTCAGATTATTGGTTTTTATATACTTTAATATTTCATTGAACTGTTGCCAGATTTTGCTTATTTCGTATTCCCCGCACTCATTGAGGGTAATTTCCGGCTCAAGCCCAGCTCTGATTACTATTTCCCTGCAGGTTTGGGGTCCCATACCCATTATTCTTTTAAGTAATATGTCGGTTAATTTGTGGTCAATATCTCCTTCAAAAATCAGCCGGAAAAAATGATCTTCATTCAGGCTTTCAGGGTTTACCTTACCCTGATCCGGGGGTGGAATATAAGGTTTTCCCGGCAGTACCTCCCTGTGGGAGCTTACTGCGTGGGAGTATTTAACGGCTGCGTCCAAGATAATTTCTTCGCTGTTCAGCAGGATAATGTTGCTGTGCTTCCCCATAATTTCACAGATCATCAGCTTTTCTTCAGGAATTCCCCCTTCGCTAAACCCACTAAAATGAAAAATTAAAACCCTTTCCCACTGGGGTTGCTTTATTTCCTTAAACTGTTTGCCTTCTAAGTGTTTTCTCAGGGACATACAGAAGGACGGAGGCTGCGAAGGATTTGGGGTTTTGGAACTTATCAGATGAATCCTTGGGGAATCCGCCTCCGCGGAAATCAAAAGGTTGTAAGTCTTCGATTTTTCCTTACGGAGATTTAAGAGCACAGTTTTTTTCCCCGGTTGGTAGATTTTATTTATCCTGCTTCCTAAAAGGAGATCTTCAAGCTCTTTTTTTACCGCTGCCAGTGTTAGTCCGTCCAACGACATGATACTTTCACCCAATGTTTAATTTACATTCTTTAGCAAGTATAGCATGGGAGAGGGGAGCTTTCAAATAAAAACGCTTGATCCAGGGAAGTTGCCGAGGTAGCCGTTGCAAAGGCAGGAATATGGAGAGAACACATAGAAGAAAATGAGGGTCTTTCGAGGTATGTTCATTGCTGCCTTGACATTTTAAGTTAAAATATAAATTAGTTAAATAAAAAGGGTTGGTGTTGGGATTAATATATGACTGGCCCTGCGGAGGAGGTTTTTGCCTGGAAGCTCAAGAACTATGAGCTTATACTTTAAATTAAAGTAAAGATAAGCTGGCAAAAGTCATAAAAATATGCGTAAGGTTTTTAAATTTCTCCAAAGGAAGGGTTAAGATAATGCTGCGGAGTATGACCGGATATGGAAGGTCACAATACGATAATTTGGACTATAAAATTACCGTGGAAATGAAAACGGTGAACAGCCGCTTTTTAGAAATAAATGTGCGGCTTCCAAAGAAATACTCTTTTTTGGAAAAAAATTTTAAAGAAGTGGTTCAAAGGGAAATCCACAGGGGACGGGTTGAGGCATGGATAGGAATTGAGGAAACGGGCGGCTCCGGCTATAAGGTTAAGGTTGACAAAGAATTAGCGATGGATTATTATAAATCCTTGAAAGAATTAGCGAATTTTCTAGATATTTCACCTCAAATTAGCATATATGAGCTGTCCAGGCTTGAAGGGGTATTAAGCCTTGAAGAACCGGCCCCGGACCAAGAAGAAATATGGAAATATGTACTGATTCCCCTGGAAGAAGCCCTTTTACAGCTTGTGGAAATGCGCCGGAAGGAAGGAGCTAATCTTAAGGCTGATCTGGAAAAAAGAAATGATAACATACTTAACATGATAGAAGAAATTGAAAAGAAACATCCTGAGGTAGTAAAATCATATGAGGACAAGCTGTATCAAAGGATAAAGGAAATCACCGGTAATCAAATAGAGGTTGATGAAAATCGACTGCTCACCGAAGTGGCTGTTTTTGCTGAAAAAATTGACATTAGTGAAGAGATAACCAGGCTGAAAAGTCATGTGGAACAAATAAGGGAAAACCTGAATAAAGCAGAACCCGTGGGAAGAAAGCTGGATTTTATTCTTCAGGAAATGCACCGTGAAATCAATACCATATCCTCAAAAAGCCAAGATAGTACAATTTCCTACTATGTGGTGGAGGTGAAGGGCGAAATAGAAAAAATGCGTGAGCAGGTTCAAAATGTGGAATGAACCACCTAATTTCTTTATTAAAGAAAAAAATAAAAATTAGGAGGGTTAATTTTGGATATCAAGCTTATAAATATCGGATTTGGAAACATTGTATCGGCAAACAGAATTGTGGCCATTGTAAGCCCTGAATCAGCGCCCATTAAAAGAATTATTCAAGAAGCCAGGGATCAGGGTATGCTTATTGATGCCACCTACGGAAGAAGAACTCGTGCTGTGGTTATAATGGATAGTGATCACATAATTTTGTCCGCGGTACAGCCTGAAACCGTTGCCCATCGTTTGACAAGTAAGGAAAATACCCAGAATTCATCAGAAGAGAATGCAAATTAGGGGAAAGGTTACATGAGTTTTAGCGGAGTTTTATTGGTTATATCGGGCCCATCGGGGGTTGGTAAAGGGACTTTGTGCAAAGCTCTGCTGGAAGAGGTAAAGGATCTTAGTATATCCGTATCCATGACCACCCGAGAGCCCAGGAAGGGAGAGGTTGACGGGAAGGATTATTTTTTTGTGAGCAGAGAAGAGTTTTTGGAAAGGGTTAAAAGAAATGAGTTTGTTGAGTGGGCTCAAGTTTACGGTCATTATTATGGAACCCCCTGGAGTGAGCTGAAAAATGCCCTGGAAAAGGGCAGGGATTTGGTTCTGGAAATAGATACCCAGGGTGCAATGCAGATTAAAGAAAAGTTTAAAGAAGGAGTCTTTGTTTTTATTCTTCCGCCCAGCAGGGAAGAACTAAGAAAAAGAATCCTTAAAAGGGGTACGGAAAACCCCGATTCTGTTAAGAAGAGATTGGAAAATTTCCAGGAGGAGTTTAAATATATTTTTGAATATGATTACGTTGTGGTTAATGATTCCATCCCCGATGCAGTGGAAAAAATAAAAAGCATTTATATGGCCGAGAAATGCCGTCCTCACCGCATTATAAAAAGCTGGAAGGGGGAATAATTTACAGTGAATCAGCCGCCTCTGGAAAAGATGCTTGAAAAAACACAAAGCAAATATGCCCTTGTGGTTATAGCCGCGAAGAGGGCAAGGCAGATAACCGATGCAAAGAAAGAATTGATTAAGGACGAAGGAACAAAACCTGTTACCGTTGCACTGCATGAAATTGCAGGGGGAAGTATAAAGTTTAACACAAAAACAAAGGAAAAAGCCTAGTGGTGAGCGGGTGATACCTTGGTTCTTAAGAATAAAAATATTCTTGTTGGGGTTACCGGGGGAATAGCTGCATATAAAGCTGCGGAATTGGTTAGCACTTTAAGGAAAAGGGACGCTAACGTGAGGGTAATTATGACTAAATCCGCAGCGGAGTTTGTTACCCCCGTAACTTTTCAAACTTTAAGCGGCTTTCCTGTAAGGCATGAACTCTTTACGGATTGGTCCAAGAATTTTATTCCCCACATAGAAAATGCCCTCTGGGCTGATGCTGTGGCCATTGTCCCTGCCACAGCCAATATTATCGGCAAAGTTGCCCAGGGCATAGCTGATGATCTACTCAGCACTACCGTTATGGCCTGCGAAGCTCCCGTCCTTTTTGCTCCGGCTATGAATGAGAGGATGTTTAAAAATCCCATTGTGCAGAGAAATATTAAAACTTTAAAGGATTTAGGGTATTACTTTATTGAACCTGCAGAAGGTAGGCTTGCCTGCGGTGAGGTGGGAAAAGGTCGTTTAGCGGAAATAGACACCATACTCTGGCATCTTGAAAATGTACTTTCAAAGAAGGATTTTGCAGGTATAAAAGTGCTTGTCACTGCCGGAGGAACCCAGGAGCCCATTGATCCGGTGAGATACATTTCAAACCGCAGTTCCGGCAAAATGGGCTATGGGCTGGCGGAAGCATTGTCCCAGCGGGGGGCTGAGGTTGCTCTTATATCAGCTCCTACGGAGCTTAAGGCTCCTTACGGTGTTGAGCTGATAAAGGTAGAGACGGCGCGGGAAATGTATCAGGCCTGCATGGAAAGATTTGACGGAGTAAATATGGTTATTAAGTGTGCTGCTGTGGCTGATTTTGAGCCTGCTGATTACAGCGGGGAGAAAATCAAGAAGGACATCGGATTTGAATATATTAAATTAAAAAGAACCCCTGACATATTGTCCCAAATGGGAAGGCTGAAATCCCATCAATTTCTAATAGGCTTTTGCGCAGAGAGCCAGAATCTAGAGGAAAGAGCGAAAAGAAAGCTCAAAGAGAAAAATTTGGATTTAATCGTGGCCAATGACATAACCAAAAATATTTTTGGCAGCGACACCACATCAATAGTTATAATTGATGCATCTAATAATAAACTTATGTATGACGGTATAAGCAAAAAAGAAGCGGCTCACTTTATACTGGATGCCGCAATAAAAAAATACAGGAAGCGTATGGAGCAGGAAGATTAGCCGTTGCTTTTAGAAATAGACAATTGAAAATTATTTTGGTAAAATATCTTTGAATGCTGATGTAGCTCAGCGGCAGAGCGGTGCATTCGTAATGCACTGGCCGGGGGTTCGAATCCCCCCATCAGCTCCATAACTGAGTATCATTTTTTTCGCCTCTGGAAGGGCAAAGAATGGAAGTCCCTGAAGGAGGTTTTTTTATGTTTCAATAAGGATTTATACATTTTTGAGAAGTTGGTTTGATATGGTTTATAATTTAGTCATAGCACTCATAAATTGAGGAATGCCAATGGACAGATGCGCAATTGCTGCAATGAGGGTAAATAAAAATAATTTTCTTATTTTAGACTATAAAATTCCTGAAGATGCAGAAGCCATAGAAAAGGGTTGGAGGATTTTAGCACCGGTAAAAAACAGGCTGTGCGAAGGGATAATTCTGGATATAAAAGGGGAAAGCGGCAGAAAAAACTTAAAGCCCATAACCAAATTCATCGGAGACAGGCCTTTTTTAAGCGGGGAAATACTTGAGTTGGCTAAATGGATATCTCAATATTACATGGCCCCATTGGAGAGGGTGGTGAGTTTAATTTTTCCCCCTTATGTGAGGGGAAGGTGGTTTTCTCATTACGAAGTATTGGTTTCCCAAGAAGAACTTGGCTCTGCAGCGGGTTTACGCCCTGAATTTTCAGATTTTATTGAATACATAAAGGATAAAAGTTTTTTCTCTAAAAGCACGGTGGTTGGAAAATTCAGCAAAAAATATGCTGAGGAAGTTATTTCACATCTAATTTCCCTGGGGTATATAAGAGAAAAACTTGAGTTCAGGGAAGAGGTAACTTTCAAACCCAGCAAAACCTTTACCGCCCTCCTTTTGAATGATGATGAACTGGAGCAGTTTGTTTTAAAAAATAAAAGAGCCAAAAAGCAGATTGAAGTTTTAAATTATTTAAAAGAAGCCGGAAGGCCAGTTGATATCGAAAAGCTGCTTAAGGATATTAATGTTAGCCGGCAGACCGTTAAGGTTCTTGCGGGAAAAAAAGCGGTTCAACTGCTTGGCGATTTTGATTTTAAGCCGGAATTTATGAGGGAGAAAAAAGACATACAGCTTACTGAGGAGCAGAAAATGAGCATAGTTGCCGTAAAGGAGGCAATAGGAAAGGGGATTTATGAGTCTTTTTTGCTTTATGGGATTACAGGCAGCGGAAAGACGGAAGTTTATGTTCAGGCGGCAAGGACAGCTAAAGAATTGGGCAGGCAGTCCATTTTAATTGTGCCAGAAATAGCTTTAACTTCTCAAATTGTGAAGCATTTCCATGGAGTTTTTAAAGATAGGGTTGTGGTGCTCCACAGCAGGCTGTCCGACGGGGAAAGACAGCGCAGCTGGAAACTAATTAAAGAGGGAGCCGTGGATGTGGTTATAGGAACCAGATCGGCGGTATTTGCCCCTGTACATAATCTAGGCCTGATAATTATGGATGAGGAGCACGAGAGGAGCCTTAAGGAGGAAAGTGAGCCCCGCTACCATGCCAGGGAGGTAGCTGAAAAAAGGTGTATTCTTAACAATGCAGTGTTGGTTTTAGGTTCAGCAACCCCTTCTTTGGAAAGTTTATATAGGGCAGAAACGGGAGAGCTAAAGAAACTCAGCCTGACCAAAAGGGTGGGAGGGGGAAGTATGCCCCCTATTAAAGTAATTGATATGAGGGAAGAATTCAGAAAGGGTAATTTTAGTATTTTGAGCAGTACCCTTCAGGAAAAAATTATAAGTAGATTGGAAAGAGGGGAGCAGATCATTGCTTTTTTAAACAGAAGGGGGTATGCTTCTTTTATACAGTGCAGGGACTGCGGTTTTTCCTTTAAATGCAGGTTTTGTGATGTTTCCCTTAAGCTGCACTTTAGAAGGGGAAAATTAAAATGTCATTACTGCGACTACACGGTTCCTGTTCCTGAAAAATGTCCCCGGTGCAGCGGCTTAAAGGTAAGGCCCTTTGGCCTTGGTACGGAAAAGGTTGAGGAGGTATTAAAAAGAAGGTTTCCCGAAGCGAGAATCATAAGGATGGACAGCGATACCACGGGAAGAAAGGATTCTCACAGTAAGATTTTAGAAGCCTTTGCCAGAGGGGATTATGATATATTGGTGGGAACCCAGATGATTGCCAAAGGCCTTGATTATCCCAATGTTACCCTTGTGGCAGCAATTGCTGCGGATATGGGCCTTAATCTCCCGGACTTTAGGGCTGCCGAGCATACTTTTCAGCTTACTGCCCAGGTTGCAGGCAGGGCCGGGCGGGGGGAAAAGGGAGGGGAAGTAATTATCCAGACCTTTAATCCCGAAGAACCGTGCATTAGATTTTTAAAAGATTACGATTTTAATTCCTTTTATGAAAGGGAGCTTAAAAGAAGAAAGGAGCTTAACTATCCTCCCCATACTCCCCTGGTTAGAATTCTTTTTACCGGCGGCGTTGAACAATCTGTTATACAGGCTTCCCTTTCATTGGCTGACCAATTATTATCTGTGGACCTACCCTTCATGGGGCCTGCTCCTGCTCCCCTGGAGAAATTGAAAAATCAATTCCGCTGGCATATAATAATTAGAATTTCAAAACCCCATTTTAAAGATAAGATTTTAAAGGTATTGGAACAGAATCATAGAAAAATAAGAAAAGATGGTGTAAATTTAATTGTGGATGTGGATCCCTTTAATATGTTGTAAGGAGTGATTTAAATGGCAATATATTCTATAGTCAAAATTGGTGATCCCGTTTTAAGGGAAAAAGCCCATGAGGTTAAAGAAATAAATAATACTATAAAAAAGCTGCTTAAAAATATGGCGGATACAATGTATGATGCAAAGGGTGTGGGTTTAGCGGCTCCCCAGATCGGAGTCCCAAAAAGGGTTATAGTGGTTGATGTGGGAGAAGGATTGGTGGAGCTTATCAATCCCGAGATAATAGAGTGTTCCGACGAAACAGAGGTGGATATTGAGGGGTGCCTCAGTATACCTGGAATACAGGGTGAAGTGGAAAGAGCCAAAAGGATTACAGTAAAAGGGCTTGACGGGGAAGGCAATAGCGTAGTTATTAAGGCTGAAGATTTTTTTGCCCGGGCCCTTCAGCATGAATTGGATCATTTGGATGGAATACTTTTTGTGGACAAGGTTAAAAGGTTTGTAGATTAATGGGTGGTGAGAAGTATTGAGAATTGTATTTATGGGCACTCCGGAATTTGCCGTTCCAAGTTTGCGTTTTATTGCGGAGAACCCTGATTTGAAAATAGTGGGCGTTGTTACTCAACCTGATCGTCCCAAAGGTAGGGGGAAGAAGCTTAAGGCACCTCCGGTTAAGGAGCTGGCTTTGGAATTGGGGCTGCCCCTTATACAGCCTGCTTCCGTGAACAGCCAGGAGGCTTTGGATGTTATTTCCCGCTGGAACCCCGATGCAGTAGTTGTGGTTGCCTTTGGCCAGATTTTGAAGTCCCAACTTTTGTCCCTTCCTCCTAAAGGATGCATCAATCTTCATGCTTCCCTGCTTCCCAGGTACAGGGGAGCTGCTCCCATTCATTGGGCAATAATAAACGGGGAGAAGGTTACCGGGGTAACAACTCAATTTATGAGTGAAAAATTGGACGCAGGGGATATTTTACTTCAGGAGGAAGTGGAAATCGGCCCCGAGGAAACTGTCGGTGAGCTCCATGACAGGCTGGCGGATATTGGAGGAAGACTCCTTGTAAAAACCCTTCTCCTTTTAGCCCAGGGAAGGGTGGAACCAAGAAAGCAGGATGAATCCATGGTAAGCTATGCTCCTTTATTAACCCCGGAGGATGAAATTATCCACTGGAACAGGGAAGCCCGGGATATAGTAAACCACATCAGAGGCATGAATCCATGGCCGGGGGTATATACTAAGCACAATGGAAGAATTTTAAAAATCTGGCGCGCCAGGGTTTATGATGAAGAAAGGGTTTTGGACATCCCCGGAAAAGTAGTGGACTTTGATGAGGAGGGTTTTGTTGTTCAAGCGGGGCGGGGACAAATTGTGGTTGTTGAGGTTCAGCCCGAAGGAAAATCCAAAATGTTCGCTTCGGATTTCATAAATGGTCGAAACATTGAAAAAGGACAGATCCTGGGAGAGGAATCCGGAAACAGCGGCGGTACGGGTGATAGTAATGAAGGTTAAAAAGAGGATTTTCCTCGGCCTATCCCTGGGGGGGCTTACCATTATTGTTGGACTTGCTGTTTGGGGCTTGTATTTAATTCAAAATCCGGGAAATTTTTTTAGAACGGCAATTAATGTCTTAGGTTTTATAATTTTTATTTTGGCACTGTTGGGGTTTATTGGGGTTCTCCTGCTGGTGTTCAGTTTATTAAGCAGGAAGTCCCTGGGTGCTTTTAACGGCATGATATATAAAACCATGGATTTCATATATCCCCTGGCTTTATTTTTCTCTAAATTGCTGAAGATGAATAAGGATCTCCTATATGGTTCCTATATAGAGGTGTATAATCAGATAACAAAATTTCGATTAAAGGGTCTGGCCATTGATAGGATTTTGATTTTAGTGCCTCACTGCCTTCAAAAAACCCATTGCCCCCATAAAATTACAGTGGATGTATACAACTGTAGGCGCTGCGGTGAATGTCCCATCCATGAATTGATTAATTTAGCTGAAAGATATAATGCAGAGATATCGGTGGTTACCGGAGGTACAGCGGCAAGGGAAGAAATAAAGAAATATAAACCCCAGGCCGTGGTGGCCATTGCATGCGAACGGGATCTAGCCAGCGGTCTTAATGATGTTTCCCCCATGCCCGTTATCGGTGTGTTGAACATCCGGCCCTTTGGGCCGTGCAAAAATACTACGGTGGAACTGACTGAAGTAAAGCATGCTTTAGAATATTTCAGCAATGAAGTGGAAAATATTTTGGATCCAAGCATAGTTTTTAATAACAAAGATTAACTTTTGATCTTATTTGTGGTATACTATTTTTGGTCAAAGATAATCAATAAAAGACAAGGAGGTACTTTAGTTAATGTATCCTATATTCTTTGACCCTACCATGATTATTTTGATTCCTGCAATAATTTTTAGTCTCTATGCTCAGCTGAAAGTTCAGTCCACCTTTGAAAGATATTCTCGGGTTGCTTCTTCCTCCGGGTTGACAGGGGCTGAAGTGGCGGAAAGGCTGCTTCGTAAAGAAGGAATTTATGATGTTAGAATAGAGCGTACTCCTAACACGTTGGGAGATCACTATGATCCCAGAAGCAAGGTTTTAAGGCTGTCTCCGGGGGTATACAACAGCACTTCCTTGGCTGCCCTGGGGGTTGCGGCTCACGAGGCAGGGCATGCCATACAGCATGATGTGGGGTATTTCCCCCTAGAACTCAGATCCAGTCTTGTGCCTGTGGCCCAGTTTGGTTCCATGGCTGCTTTTCCCATATTATTGATTGGAATCCTTTTAGGCAGTCCAATGTTAGCAAAGCTTGGTGTATATGCCTTTGTAGCAGTAGTTTTGTTCCAGCTGGTTACCCTTCCCGTGGAGTATAATGCGAGCAGCAGGGCCATTGCTCTTCTACAGGCAGGAGGTTTTGTTTCGGGACAGGAAGCGGAGCATACGAAAAGGGTGCTGGACGCTGCGGCCCTTACCTATTTGGCTGCGGCACTGGCTGCAGTGCTCAGTTTGCTGAGACTACTGTTGATTTCCAGGATGTTTGGTGGAGAGGAATAATTGTTGGAGAATAAGTAAAAAAGAATTAGTGAAGAGGGTTGCCTTTAAGGCAGCCCTATTTAATTGAAGGAGGATTTATATATTGAATTTAAAGTACCATAATCCAAGGAAAATAGCCCTGGATATAATAATTAAGGTTATTGAAAAAGGAGCCTATGCCAATATTGAAATTTTTAAAAGCTATAGGAAACATAGGTATTCCGAGCTGGATAAAAGGTTCATTCTGGAAATAGCATACGGAACCATTAAGCGGTGGAATACACTGGATTGGGTTCTGGAAAAATTCGTTACAAAACCTTTAGATAAACTTCAGCCCGAAGTTAGAAACATTTTGAGAATGGGAGCCTACCAGCTTCTGTATATGGATCGAGTTCCCCCCTCGGCTGCCTGTAATGAATCCGTGGAGCTGGCAAAAAAATTTGGCAGCAAAGGAACCATTAAATTTGTAAATGCCGTTTTAAGAAATATAAGCAGGAAATACCGCTCCATAAAGGATCTTGATTTTCCTTCCCTTTCCCAAGATCCGGTTCGTCATGTAAGCCTAAAATATTCTCATCCTGAATGGCTTGTTCGTCGCTGGATAGAAAGGTATGTGATTAACGGTACTATTGAAATTTGTAGTTATAATAACAAAGCCCCTGAACATTCTATAAGGGTTAATACATACCTTACAACGGTTGAGGATTTTAAAAATTTACTGGAGAGAGAGGGTATTAATTTTAAAGCCGGGAAATATTGCAGAGAAGTTTTGATTATTGAGAAAGGTTTTGGGAAACTGGAAAATAAGGAAGAGCTGAAGAAATTTTATATTCCCCAGAGTGAAGCCTCGGCATTGATAGGCTGTATGGCAGAACCCGCTTCGGGAAGCAGGGTTTTGGATGCCTGCGCGGCTCCGGGGATTAAAGCAACCCATTTGGCCCAGTTGATGGGTAATAAGGGGGAAATTGTTGCCCTGGACATACACAAGCACAGGGTAGATTTGATAAAAGGAAACTGCTGGAGGCTTGATATTACCTGCATAGAACCCCGGTTAATGGATGCCCGAACTGCCAAAGATCATTTTAAAGAGGGATTTGATTTGGTTTTGGTGGATGCCCCTTGCTCCGGTACGGGGGTATTAAACAGAAGGGCAGATGCAAGATGGAGAAAAAGTCCCGATGAAATAGAAAAAATGGTCAATCTTCAAAGGGAAATACTAAAGGGCGTCATACCTTTGTTAAAGTCCGGTTCTCCTTTGGTTTACTCAACCTGTTCCCTGGAACCTGAAGAGAACCAGATGCAGGTGGACTGGATTTTGGATAATTTCCCCGAGCTCAGGCAGCAGGTTCTCAAGGGCTTTGTTCCCGATGAAAATTTGTTATGGGGAGATAAAGCCGATATGTTTCAATCCCTACCCCACATTCACCGATTAGATGGATTTTTTTCCGTACGCTTTGTTAAACACCCGTAGGTAAATAAAGCTATTATGGACTTGCCCTTAAGTTGGGGGTAAAATTATTATGTATTCCACAGGTGGTATCAAAGGATGATTGCTGATTTACGGAACTATGACAGGCAGGAAATGGAGAAGTTAATAAGCAGTTTTGGTGAACCCCAGTACAGAGCTGTTCAGCTTTTTCAATGGATACACAGGCATGGGGCTGAAAAGGTGGATGAAATGACCAATCTGCCCCTTTCATTGAGGGAAAAGATAAAGGTTGAAGCGGATATTTATCCGCCTGAGGTTGTTGAAAAACTGACCTCGGAGAGGGACCATACCGTAAAACTGCTGATAAAATTTCCCGACGGGGAAACCGTTGAAACAGTAATTATGCCCTATGAAGCTCAACAAAGGTGTACGGTTTGTGTTTCTACCCAGGTGGGATGTCCCGTGGGTTGTCCCTTTTGTGCCAGCGGCTCTTCGGGCTTTATTAGGAACTTAAATACCGGGGAGATAATTTCCCAGGTTCTGCTGGCAAAAAAACTGGAGAAGGATAATTTCTGGAAATTAACCAATGTAGTTTTTATGGGTATGGGGGAACCCCTGCTTAATTATGATGCTGTATTGAAGACCGTAAGAATTTTAAATGATCCTCAAGGGCTCAATATGGGTCAAAGAAGGATTACCATTTCAACGTCAGGTTATGTTCCAGGAATATTGAAATTGGCTGAAGAGGACCTGCAGGTGGTCCTTGCGGTTTCCTTGCATTCCGTTGATAATAAAGTCAGAGACTTTTTAGTGCCTTTAAATAAAGAGTACCCTCTGGAAAAACTGGCTTGGGCCTTAAGGGTATACAACAAAAAAAGCGGCAGGAGAATAACCTTTGAATATTCATTAATTGAAGATTTAAATGATACCAAAGAGTGTGCCGAAAAGCTGGCTGCTTTTGTTTTGCAGTTTAAAGCCAATGTCAATATCATTCCCCTCAATCCTGTTCAAGGGTTTAGTTTTAAAAGAAGTAGCGGGGGTAAAATTCGGGATTTTATCAAGGTGCTTCGGGATAAGGGAATAGAAGCGGCAGTGAGGGAAGAAAGGGGAGCTGATATTGAAGGAGCCTGCGGTCAGCTTCGTTGTAGGTATCTTCAATAGTTAAGAGGTGAGCATATGCAGGCCAAGGGGGTAACCCATCGCGGATTAAGGGACAAAAATGAAGATTCTTTCCTTATTGAGCCGGAACGGAAAATATTTGCAGTGGCAGACGGAATGGGCGGCCATAGAGCCGGGGAAGTTGCCAGCGCGTTAGCGGTTAAAACCGTAAGGGAATATCTTCTTAATGTTAAAGAACCCAAAGAAGCTTTAAAGGATATTGAAAAAGCCGTTCAAGAAGCCAATAAAAAAGTCTATACCCATTCTTGTCAAAATTCCAAGCAGGAGGGAATGGGCACCACTCTCACTGTTTTATGGATAGTGGACATGAAGGCATATGTGGCCCATGTGGGGGACAGCAGAGCCTATTTACTGCGGGACGGGGAAATTGCGCTCATAACTTCTGACCATTCCTTTGTGCAGGAACTGGTGAGGGAAGGGAGTATTACCGAAAGTGAGGCAAGGGTTCACCCCCGGCGGAACCTCCTTACAAGGGCTGTGGGAATAGAAAAGGAAACCAGTATTGACGTTACTAGTTTTTCCCTTAAAAAGGGAGATTTTGTACTGCTCTGCACTGACGGCCTTTCGGGTACAATATGTGATGAGGAAATTAAGGATATAATTTACTTCTCAAAAACCGTTGAAGAGGCCTGTGAAAATCTGGTTAAAGCTGCATGCAGCAGGGGTGGAGAGGATAATATTACCTCTGTACTGGTTTATATTGATTAGTGAGTTTTTAGTATAAGAGGTGAACAATTTGATTGGAACAATTCTTTCCAGTCGATATGAAATAAAAGAAGAACTGGGCGGCGGAGGAATGGCCGTTGTTTATAAAGGGGAAGATCTTCTCCTGGGAAGAACCGTTGCCGTTAAAGTATTAAGGGAACAGTTTGCAAGGGATAAAACTTTTGTGGAAAGATTTCGCAGGGAAGCACAGGCAGGAGCCCGCCTTTCCCATCCTCACATTGTCAGTATTTTTGATGTGGGTATGGATCAAGGGTATCATTTTTTGGTCATGGAGTTTGTGGAAGGTCGGACTCTTAAGGAGTATTTGGAGGAAAAGAACGGTATTTTAGAGGAAGAAGAAGCCGTTAGGATAGGCATTCAGCTTTGTGAAGCCTTGGAACATGCCCATGAAAATGGATTGATTCATAGAGACATTAAGCCCCACAACATATTAATAACCAACGGCGGAAAAATTAAGGTGGCGGACTTTGGTATAGCCAGAGCATGCAGTGCTGAAACTGTAACCTTTGCAGGTACTATGGTAGGGTCCGTGCATTATGTTTCCCCTGAACAGGCTAAAGGGTATCCCACCGACAGCAGGACTGATATATATTCGGCTTCCGTGGTTTTATATGAACTGGTAACGGGAACCCTGCCCTTTACAGCCGACAGCATGATATCCGTCGCCTTAAAGCATATAAACGAAATTCCTAAACCGCTCAGGGAGATCAATCCCTCGGTTTCCCCGGAACTGGAAAACATTATTTTAAAGGGTTTAAGAAAAAATCCCGAGGACCGTTTTGCCTCAGCCCGGGAAATGGGAGAACGGCTGAAAAGTATTGGCAGTTCTCCAGAAGAAAGGGTACATAAAAGGGAAAATGCTCTTACGATAAGAAAGCTCCGTCCCAGGGGCGTGGCTGTTCTACTCGCTCTATTATTTGTACTGGTATTGGGCGGTTACTACGGCGTGCTGGGTTTTTTGAAAGTTGATGAGACGGTGGTGCCCGATGTTTCCAATATAAGCTATGAAGAGGCCGTAGAAATTCTTAATGAAGCGGGTCTTCGTGCGGAAGTTGCCAGCGAAGTACATCACTCGGATGTCCCTGAAGGACATGTCATAAGCCACAACCCTAAAAAAGGTGAGAGAGTTAAGAAAAGTAGAGTTATCAAAATGGTTGTCAGTCTTGGTCCTGAAATGGCTGAAGTGCCCAGCGTAGTGGGTATGGATTTAAGGGAAGCAAGGGTCCACTTAAATAATGCCGGATTCAATGTATCATCCCAAATAAGTTTTGTTTTTGATGCTGAAGTACCGGAAAATACCGTTGTCAAGCAGATTCCCGCTGCCGGCACCCGGGTTGAAAAACAGGAAACGGAAGTTTTACTCATTGTAAGTAAAGGGCCGGAACCCATATACGTTGAGATGCCCGAGCTTATAGGCCTTGAGTTTGCTGAAGCAGAGAAAAAGCTCCGGGATCTACATTTGAAATTGGGGACAGTTTCAGAGAAGGAAAACCGGGAGTATTTCAGTGGACAGGTTATAAACCAAAGCATTGATCCGGGGACAAGCATTTTACAGGGAAGCAGTGTGGATTTAATGGTAAGCAGCGGCCCCGGACCGTCACCGCAGTATGCCAGGATCACCGTACCCGTGCCCAAGGGCGACAAAAAGAGAGAACATAGGATAAGGATTGAAGTAACCGATGCCAAGGGTACCCATGAGGAATATAATGAAGTGCACAAATCCGGGGATGTTGTAAAGGTAAGGGTACCTTTTTATAAAAGCGGTGTGGTTAAAATTTACAATGATGGCAATTTAATACATGAACAGGGGGTGCCGTAAAGAGGGTTTATATGGAGAGGGGAATTATCTTAAAAAGGTATGGAGGGTTTTTTTATGTTTATTCCAACGGTAAAGTCTATGAATGTGTTTGCCGGGGCAAAAATAGGCTTTTGCATGATGATATTTATCCGGGCGATTTAGTGGAATTTTTGCCCGGAGAAGGTGAAAAGAGCGATAAATGTGTCATCGAGGGGCTTCTGCCGAGAAATAATTTGCTGATTAGGCCTCCGGTGGCCAATGTTTCGCAGGTAATATGCGTTGTGGCTTTAAAATATCCCAGTCCCAATTTGTTTTTGCTTGACAGGCTGTTGGTGAATGCTGAATATTATTCTCTGAGGGCAGTAATATGCTTAAACAAAAAGGATTTTGCCACGGATCAAAATTCTGAAAAAATTATAAATATTTATCAGGGTTTGGGATATAAGATCGTAGTTACCAGCGCAAAAACCGGTGAAGGCGTTGAGCAGCTTAAAGGTGAGCTGAAGGACAATCTTACGGTTTTTGCGGGCCAATCGGGAGTGGGGAAGTCTTCTCTTTTAAATGCCATAATTCCGGGTTTGAAATTAAAGGTGGGTGAAGTCAGCAAAAAGCTAAAGGTAGGGCGTCATACTACCAGACATGTGGAAATTATTAAACTGCCTGAGGGGGGATTTGTGGCTGATACCCCCGGCTTTAGCAGATTGGATTTACCCGAAATGTACCCGGAGGAGCTGGGAAACTATTTTCCTGAAATTCGGGAGCATAGGGTTAATTGCAAATTTACCAGTTGCCTGCATGAAAATGAACCCCAATGTAATGTTAAGGCCGCCATTGAGCAGGGATTAATAAATGAAGAGCGCTATGGAAACTATTTAAAACTCCTTGCGGAAGTCAGGGAACGGGAGAGGGGTCGTTAAAAGAATGGTTCTAATAGCTCCTTCAATTTTATCGGCGGATTTCGGCAGGCTTCAAGAAGAGGTTAAAAGGGTTGAGGAAGCAGGTGCCGATTACCTTCATTTGGACATTATGGACGGGCATTTTGTCCCAAATATTACCATTGGTCCCCAGGTGGTTAAGTCCCTGCGGGAAAATTCAAAATTGGTTTTTGATGTTCATTAAATGATAGAAAAACCGGAAAATTATATTCCTGCATTTTATGAAGCCGGTGCAGATATTATTACCGTCCATGTGGAAGCATGCCCCCATCTTCACAGGGTTCTCCAGAGCATAAAACAGCTTAACTGCAAATGTGCCGTTGCTTTGAATCCTGCAACCCCTTTGGAATCCATAGAATGGGTGCTTAGTGAACTGGACATGGTATTAATTATGACAGTGAACCCGGGCTTTGGGGGACAGGAATTTATTCCCCAAATGCTGGGGAAGATACGCCGGCTGAGAAAAATGATTGATGAACACAGCGGACAAAAGAAAATTCTAATTCAAGTTGACGGTGGAGTTACACCGGAAAATGCCCCAAAGATTGTGGAGGCAGGGGCAGATGTGCTGGTTGCAGGTTCGTCCATCTTTGGTGCCGAGGATCCCGCCGCCAGGGGTAAATATTTTAAAAAAATCTCAACCGGTGTATGAAAAAGGACACCGGTTTTATTTTCGTGGCTTCAGGTTGGTGATTGGGAATGACTGCCGATGAAAAGCTCATGAAAGCTGTTTTGGAGCTGGCAAAAAAGGGCTGCGGAATTACTTCCCCTAACCCAATGGTTGGGGCGCTGGTGGTTAAGGACGGGAAAATTATTGCACAGGGTTATCATGAGGGCCCCGGAAAGCCCCATGCCGAAGCAGTGGCCCTTGAAAAAGCCGGAGGAAAGGCTCATGGAGCATCTTTGTATGTTAATCTTGAACCTTGCTGCCACCACGGCCGAACTCCTCCCTGCGTAGATCGCATTATAAAAGCCGGGATTAGGGAAGTTGTCTGCGCCATGGAAGATCCCAACCCCCTGGTTTCAGGCAGGGGTTTTAAAAAATTAATGGAACACGGAATAACTGTTAAAAAGGGAGTTTTAGAGAAAGAAGCCCAAAGGCTCAATGAAGTATTTGTGAAATACATAACCTTCGGTGAACCCTTTGTAATCTGCAAATTCGCCATGACCCTGGACGGTAAAATAGCATCAAAAACAGGGGATTCCAAATGGATATCCGGGGAATTATCCCGGAGGATTGTTCACCGACTGAGATATGCAGTGGATGCAGTGCTCACCGGTGTAGGCACGGTAATTGCCGATAATCCGTTGTTAAACTGCCGTTTAGATGGTAATATAGAGAAACAGCCCGTAAGAATTATCCTGGACAGTAACCTTAGAATACCCTTTAATTCACGGCTTCTTCTAGATAAGGGGTCTAAAACCATCGTGGTGACCACGGAAAAATGTAGTTTAAAGAGGGCTGAAAAATTAAAGCATATGGGAATTGAGGTTCTCTTTGCTCCTTTGTACAGGGAAAGGATAGATGTCCGCTGGCTGTTAAAGCATCTGGGAGAAAGGGAAATTGCCGGCGTCCTTGTGGAAGCCGGAAGTTCAGTTATTACATCCTTTGTGGAGCTGGGTTTGGTGGATAAATTTGTGGTTTTCGTTGCTCCCAAAATAGTGGGAGGCGCAGGGGCTCCCACTCCTGTGGCAGGAGAGGGGGCAGAAGTTATGGAACAGGCATTGTTGTTAGAAGATATTGAAGTTTCAAGGATTGGAAATGATGTAATGATCGTTGGTTATCCCCAAAAGCAAAGGCGGCAGAAGAATTAATTCTTTAAATAAATAATTGCCTGGGGGTTTTGAAATTGTTTACTGGGCTTGTGGAAGAAATGGGAGTTATGCGGCGGATACAGATAACGGGCAGCAGTGGAAGCCTTTCCATAGGAGCTCACAAAGTTTTTGAGGATCTAAAAATCGGGGACAGCATAGCGGTAAACGGGATATGCCTTACCGTGGTGGAAATTTTGGAAAATGTTTTTAAGGTGGAAGTAATGAAGGAAACCTTTGATAGGACTGCACTGTCCGATTTAAAAATAGGGGATAAAGTAAATCTGGAAAGGGCATTAAGGATCAACGATCGTTTTGGGGGCCATTTTGTCAGCGGGCATGTGGACGGTGTCGGGATTATCAGGTCCTTTGATTTCTGCGAAAATGCTAAAATTTTTGAGATAAGTACTGAACCGGAGCTTTCTAAGTATTTGGTTTCCAAAGGTTCCATAGCAGTGGATGGCATAAGCCTTACCATAGTAGAAGCGAAAGGGGTTTCTTTTACAGTTTCCATAATTCCCCATACCCTCAAAAACACCAATTTGGGACTTAAAAAAATTGGGGATAGGGTAAATTTAGAAGTGGATATGATCGCCAAGTATTTGGAAAAGCTTTTGGAACAAAGGATGGAAGGAGAAAAAGGGATAACATATTCATTTCTGGCAGAACAGGGATTTTTGGAGGATTAGCGGGGGGTGTTGTTGGTGGAGGAAGAAGCTGTCTTTAATTCCATTGAAGAAGCCATTGAGGATATAAAAAACGGGAAGATGGTTATTGTGGTGGATGATCAGGACCGGGAAAACGAAGGGGATCTGGTTATGGCGGCGGAAAAAGTGACCCCGGAGGCAGTGAATTTTATGGCTAAATACGGAAGAGGACTGATTTGTACGCCTCTTACGGAGGAAATTGCCGAAAGACTTAATTTTCATCCCATGGTTTATGATAATACAGATCCCCACGGAACAGCCTTTACCGTTTCCGTTGATTATAAAGGTGTAAAAACGGGCATTTCAGCTTATGAACGGGCGGAAACCATTAAGGCCCTTGTTGACCCTTCTTCAAAACCCGAGGATTTCAGAAAACCGGGGCATATTTTCCCCCTTAGGGCAAAGGAAGGCGGTGTTTTAAGAAGGACCGGGCATACCGAAGCTGCGGTGGACCTGGCAAGACTGGCGGGACTGCGTCCTGTGGGCGTTATCTGTGAGATTATGAATGAAGACGGTACCATGGCAAGGGTGCCGGATTTAATAAAGTTTGCTGAAGTCCATGGGTTGAAGTTGATAACCATTGCTGATCTAATACGTTTTAGAAGGAAACACGAACAGCTGGTGCGAAGGGTTGAGGAGGTTAATTTGCCCACAAAATACGGCAAATTTATGGCATATACTTACCAGGATATTGTGGAAGGAGAGGGGCACATTGCCCTTGTAAAAGGAGAAGTCAACGACGGAAGGCCGGTTTTGGTAAGGGTTCATTCCCAGTGCCTCACCGGTGATGTTTTTGGAAGCCTTCGCTGTGATTGTGGACAGCAGCTGGCCTCAGCCCTTAGGATGATTGAGGAAGAAGGAAGAGGGGTTCTCCTGTATATGAGGCAAGAAGGAAGGGGAATAGGTTTAATTAATAAAATGAAAGCCTATAAACTGCAAGAAAAGGGAATGGATACGGTGGAAGCCAACGAAAAATTGGGTTTTAAGGCGGATCTGAGGGATTACGGAATTGGTGCCCAGATTCTTGCCGATTTGGGAGTAAAGGAGCTTAGGCTTCTTACCAATAATCCCCGAAAAATCGCCGGGCTAGAGGGTTATGGATTGAAAGTTGTGGAAAGGATTCCCATACAGGTGTGCCCCAATGAAAACAATGAGAAGTATTTGATGACTAAGAAGAAAAAGCTTGGTCATTATTTGGACAATATTTAAAAAAAAGTTAAAAGGGGGTAAGGGCTATGCCGAGGATCGTTGAGGGAATGCTGGACGGCGGCGGCCTTAAGTTTGGGATAGTTGTTAGCAGATTTAATGAATTTATTACCAAAAGACTGCTGGAAGGGGCCCTTGATGCCCTTAAGCGGCATGGTACGGATTTGGATGATGTTGAGATAGTTTGGGTGCCCGGGTCTTGGGAAATCCCTGTTGCGGCAAAAAAGCTCGCCCAGAAAGGTAATAATGCTGTAAGTTGTTTGGGTGCGGTAATTCGAGGAGATACCCCTCACTTTGATTATGTGGCAGGGGAAGCCAGCAAAGGGATTGCGAAGATTGCCCTGGACTTGGGGGTTCCCGTAATAAATGGTTTAATAACGGCGGATACCTTGGAGCAGGCCATTGAGAGAGCTGGTACTAAGGCGGGGAATAAAGGCTGGAGTGCCGCTCTTTCTGCCATTGAAATGGCGAATTTAATGAAAAAGATTTAAAAAATTAAAAAAATTTAAAAAATTGAACAGCAAATAAAAAATAAAAATAGGATTTGGCGACCCAAATCCTATTTATTTTTTTATAAAGCCTTTTGTACTTTTCCGGAACGAATGCATCTGGTGCAAACCAGAGCTCTCTTTGGTGTCCCGTTTATGAGGATTTTAATTCTCTGCAGATTTGGTGCCCAAATCCGCTTGGTCTTTAAATTGGAGTGGCTTACATTATGACCTGTTTTTGGTCCTTTTCCGCATATTGCACATCTTCTGCTCACTTAAGACACCTCCTCGCATAAAAAACGCTTTAGCCTGTCTTAAAGGATTCAACGCTACTATTATAGCAGTCTCGTATTAATTAAGCAATAAATTAAATCCAAAGGGGATAAATATTGTCATTATAAAATTAAAAATGCTGTGAAAAATAAAAATAAATTAATTAATAAAATTTGGAAATTTTAGTTTTTTCTTTAAAGAGGTGATAATATGGTCTCCAAAAAGAAGAAAAAGAAAACCCTGTCGGATAAATTAAAAAATAAGGACATGGAAAAAATTAAATACGAAGTTTCTCTGGAAATGGGAATACAAAAGGAAAAGGGTCGTTAAATGGCCAAATAGTTCTAGCCCCATTGTAGTATAAATTAATGGACCGGTGCTGATACTATGAATGCAGAAAAGGAGGTGAAAAAATAATTGGCACAAGGACAAAGAAGAAATCAAATATTAGTTCCCCAAGCAAGGGCTGCAATGGACCAATTTAAATACGAAGTTGCTGCTGAAATAGGGCTGAACGTTAAGCCCGGTGACTACTGGGGCGATATCCCAGCCAGATTGAACGGGGCTGTGGGAGGCCATATGGTTCGCAAAATGATCCAAGCCTATCAGGAACAGTTGGCACAGCAGCAACAGCAGTTTACCCAACAGCAGTAATAAACAATCTTATAAAATATGGCGGGCACTGCCCGCATTTTTTCTTTTTCACTGCAGAAAAAGATGGGCATTTTCCTTTCCCACTGCTTTATGCAGGCTTTGATTTAGAGCGGTGGCAATACATAGCGCTGCATTGTCAATTAATGTATCGATTTCCTTTGGAGTTACGCTTAAGTCCCCTCCAAAGGGTGCCAGGAGCTTATCAGCAATTTGGTTAAGGGTTGGTTCTTGAATCTGCCTTGCAAATCCCGGAATTTCCTTTTTAAGGGCATTAAATGCTTCGAAAATAATTATGGCAGCATTTACCACCGTAGGAATTCCTATGGCTATGACGGGAATTCCCAGGGTATTTATATCAATACCCATTCTTTGGTTTCCCACACCCGAACCGGGATTTATCCCCGTATCGGCAATTTGGATTGTACTGCAGATCCTGTCCACATTGGTAGCTGCAAGGGCATCGATGGCAATTACGCAAGACGGCTTTACTTTTTCCACGGTACCTCGTATGATTTCTGCCGTTTCAATGCCTGTTATTCCCATGACTCCCGGGGACAGGGCACTAACAGGACGAAAACCGGGACCCAAGGACTGGGGAAGATATTTATGAAGATGACGGGTTACCATTACATGGGATATTACCCTTGGTCCCAGGGCGTCTGGGGTTGCAGACCAATTACCCAGTCCCACAAGTAAAATTTCAGCATCATCGGCTATATTGAGGTTTTTTAATAACGTCTCTATTTTTGAGGCCAGGATTTCGCTGATTTTATCATGCAGCGGCGGATCGTTTTCCCTTAGCCCCGGTGTATCAATGGTTATATAAGTGCCCGGGGCTTTTCCCATGAGGGAACCCGCAGCGGGATTTTCAATTATTATTGTGGTTACTTCTGCAATATCAAATTTTTCTTTACTTTCAATGACACCCGGTATTTCGGTTTGGGCATCGCCCCTTACCAGGCTGTGGGCTTCCACCGCTAGGTCCGTAACTATGCCGAATTTTTCAAAAATGCTGTTCATTTCCATAACCCGGTTTATATCCTCCCAAATTTTTTTGTTTAAGATTAAAATAACCAGGAAAAGAAAAAATATTCAAAATGTTTTACATGTTCTTAAGTTGTGATATGTTATAAGTGGTGATGCTTAATGGAGCTGACAAAAGTTGATAAAAATAAATACATGATAAAAAGGCACGGAAAAATGAATAGCGACATCGTGGTATACGTCAACGATTATTTATATGAACTATTGATGGAAGAAAATGAGGCAGTTCATCAGCTTTATAATGCTTCGTGCCTTCCGGGGGTTTATAAAAGGGTATTGGGCATGCCGGATATTCACACGGGCTTTGGGCTTCCCATAGGAGGCATAATGGCAATGGACGGCGAAGAGGGTGTGATTTCTGCAGGGGCTGTGGGAATGGATATTAACTGTGGCGTTCGCCTGCTTAATACTAATATCCCCCGCACCGAAGTTAATGAAGGGATATTAAAAGAACTCTTGAAGGAGATTGAAAGCAGAGTTCCTTCAGGCCTTGGAAAGAAAAGCAGAGATAAGAAGTTTAGGAATATAAATCTGAGCCGGGTTGCGGAATTTGGAGCTGAAGAAATGGTAAAGACTTACGGTTTGGGGACCGACGAGGATCTGCAGAATACCGAGGAATACGGACGAATTCCCGGGGGTGACCTGGATGTAGTTTCTTCCCGGGCAGTGGAAAGAGGGGATCAGATAGGCACCATTGGTTCAGGTAATCATTTCATTGAAATAGGATATGTCAGTAAAGTTTTTGATAAAGATCTTGCTGATTATTTCGGACTAAGGGAAAAAAATATAACCGTGTTAATCCATACCGGCAGCAGGGGTTTTGGACATCAAATATGTACGGATTATACCAACTTAATGCTCAAAAAAGCTGAAAGCATGAAGCTGTCCTTTCCCAGCAAAGGACTGGCTTATATGCCCATCAAATCTCCGGAAGGGAAGCAGTATCTGGCTGCCATGGCGGCTGCGGCGAATTTTGCCTTTGCAAACCGACAGATTATTACGGATTATGTAAGAGACGCCTTTTCAAAGGTATTCAGGTGCGCGTGGGGAAAATTGGGATTAAAACTTGTATACGATGTGGCTCATAATATCGCAAAATTTGAAGAGCATGATGGTAAAAAACTCTTAATACACAGGAAGGGCGCCACCAGGGCCCTGCCTTCCGGCCATAAAGCCAATCCTTTAAATTATATTTCCACCGGACACCCTGCCATAATTCCCGGAACCATGGGCACTGCTTCCTATGTGGTGGTGGGTACGGATAAGGCCTATGAGACCTTTTATTCCGTAAACCACGGAGCCGGAAGGGTCCTTTCAAGAAACAAAGCGAAAAAAACCATAAGTCAGCAGGAATTTCAGGAAAGTTTAAAGGGAGTTATATGCTTTCAAAAATCAAAAAAAATTTTAGACGAAGCTCCCACTGCATATAAAGATATTGAACAGGTTGTGGACACCCTTTGGGAAATTGGAATTACAAAAAAAGTAGTAAAATTAAAGCCATTAGCTGTTCTTAAAGGAGAGGATTAAATAACATAGAAGGAATTTTATTATTTTTTGTAGAATGAGGACCCTGTTATTTATCCTTAATTTAAGGGGGCTTTTTTGTGGAAGTTAAATGCACATTATGCGGTAGGATTGATAAAATAACAAAAATTCACAAGGATTATTTTAAAATTGCCAGGGAAAACGCCTCTTATGTATGCGAAATGTGTGAAAAAAGAGTGCGTTATCATGCCGTTGAGTTTAATAAACCAAGGAAGCCGATGTAATTAAAAAAAACCCACAGGTCTTAAAAAAGACCTGTGGGTTTTACAGTTGCCGTTTCCGGCAACCTGGGAGAGGAGAAACCGGAGGAAGAGCTCATGGGGGAGGGTTATTTGGGTAAATAACCTCAAAGCTCTTCTGAAATATTTTGTTGTGCATTAATATTGTGGACAGAATTTTTCTGTAATATACCCGTGGGTAAAAATTTTTTTAATTTTTTTTTAAAAAAAGCTTTTTATGTTATAATTGCCCTTAGGTGGCGATAAATGAGAATAATTAGCGGCAAACATAGGGGAAGGCGCCTTAAAACTCCCAAAAATGCTAAAATTAGACCCACCTCAGATAGGGTCAGGGAAGCCATATTTAATATCCTTGGGGAAAAAATATGCAGCAGTCGGGTGCTGGATCTGTTCTGCGGAACAGGCGCTTTAGGTATAGAGGCTTTAAGCAGGGGCGCTTCCCATGTTGTTTTCGTAGATAAAGACAGAGCTTCCATAGAGCTTGTAGAGGCAAATCTAGAGCTTATAGGAGAGAGTGAAAAGGCTTTAATATTTAAAAGCGATGTTTTGAAGGTATTCAGCAGGTTAGCAGCGGAAAAAATGTTATTTGATGTTGTTTTTGTGGATCCTCCTTACAAAGAACAGTTTCATAAGGCTCTATTGAAAGAGCTTGCTTCTGGGGGGCTTTTGGCAAAGGGTGCGGTGGTGGTCTATGAGACTTCCCATAAATATGAATTTACTGAGCCTGATCCTTTATATGTAATGATTAAATCGAAAAAATACGGGGATACCAGGGTCTTTTTTTTCCTTTACCAGGGAGAGGAGGTTTGAATCTTGGAAATTTTAAGGGTTTTGGATGAGCTGGAGAAAATGATCGAGGAAAGTACCAGAATACCCATGACCGGGAAGGTTGTTTTGGAATCTGAAAATGTGCTGGATTTTATAGATAAAATAAGAAGTCTACTCCCGGAGGAAATCAGACAAGCCCAATGGGTTGCCAAGGAAAGAGAGCGATTAATTAAGGAAGCTGAAAACGAAGCAAAAAGAATAATATCCGATGCTCGGAACGAAATTAAAAAACTCGCCGATGAAACAGAGATAGTAAAAGAAGCCGATGCCCGGGCAAAAAGCATCTATGAGGAAGCAAAAAAAGAGGCAAATGAAGTTATCAACGGTGCCAATGAATATGCTGCGGAAGTTCTACGAAACCTAGAAGGTACCTTAACCAGGGCTTTAAACGTTATTAGAAAAGGAATCGATCAACTGGATGAAAATAAACAGTAGGAAATTATAATTTATTGAAATTACTACCTATGAAACTTGAATATCATTATACTTTTTAAAATATAGAGGACCAGGGAAAATACGGCGGTTAATATACACAATATGATTATAAAAGCAGCAGACAAAGTAATTATGAACGCCCAATTGCTAAATAATTGGACTGCGGATGCACCTGCTTCCGGTAAAAAAGAAGACAGGGTCGGCCCTATGGGTCCTAAAAGAAAAACCGCTAAAAACGGTGCAATTACTGCGTGCAGAAAGCGTGCTGCTATAAATGTACCCATGCTTAGATCAGTATCTTTGATTACACTTGCTACCTGTGCGTGGATGGATAAACCCTGCCAGCCCAGCATTGCACTGGTGGCAATTAGCTGCATGGGCAGGGAGGCGCCGGTTTCACTGGCAATTTTTGTTCCCAATGTTACTTCAAAGGTTCCCGTTGACAAAGCCGGAATTATTGCGGGATCAATTTTTAAAGGTGTAAGCAGGAGATACAAGATACGGGAAATAATTTTCAAAATTCCAACCAGTCTTAATATTTCAATGAATACGGAGAAAAAAATAATAAATCCCCCTATAAGTATAAGGGTTTGTACGGATTTTTTTATTGAATCGGCCAAAAGAGTACCCAAAGGCCTGTTATCCTCTCTTTGCGCTTCCAGCAGAGCTTTAAACGCCTTCCTGATTAAGCACCCCTTAAGGGAGCTGCTTATACCCACCGATTCGTTTTTTTTCCAAAAGCGAAATAAAAAGCCGATAAAAAGGTTTGCTGCGTAATGGGAAAGGGCAATAATGCTTCCAAGGGCTGGATTATGAAACATTCCCACGGCAACGGCTCCGAATAAAAAAAGGGGGCTGCTGTTATTGGTAAAGGCTATTAATCTTTGGGCTTCTGTGCGGGTACAGAGATTTTTTTTTCGCAGTTCCGCCGTTAGTAAGGCACCAATGGGCGCTCCTGAGGTATAGCCCATTGCCACCACAAAAGCCCCACTTCCCGGAACGTTAAATAACGGTCTCATAACGGGCTCCAGTAGTACACCCATGAAGTGCACTGCTCCAAGTCCCAGAAGCAGTTCGGAAACAATAAAAAAGGGGAGGAGAGCCGGAACTACGGTGGACCACCAGGCTTCTAAACCCCTTACGGAAGCCTTAAAAATTTCCTGGGGAAACAAAATCATAAAAAGGCATATACATGTGAAGACAAAAGTTTTGATTATGGGGATGTAGACTCTGGTAAAGTAAGGTCTGTTGACTACTAACAATATTACCCTCTCCTATTTTTCCTCTGTTATATATACTTTCCTTTGCCAAAAAAAATGCAGTTGCGGATTGAAATTAGCAAAAACTTGCATTTTAAATAATACAGCACAGTGAACTTATCAGCATGGTTATACCTGCAAATGAGGCATATAATAAAGAATACATGGAGCTTTAGATACAAAAGGGTAATTGAGTGGCCGGTGCGCATATTTCCTTGACACCCGTATATTTATTTCTGTATAATGCATTTAGTGTTTTTTTTGAGGTGATAAATAATGGAACTAAACATTGCAAACATCTCAGAAAAAAAAGGAGCCCATTTGTTTTTTAATTTTTCTGAGAAACTTTCACCGTTGGTAATTGGGGGCGAGGAAATAGAATTTGATGGTCCTATATTGGTGGAAGGAACCGCGACCAATGTGGGCAAAGGGAAAATTTTAGTGGAAGGAAAGATAAACACCAAAATAATGGTTAACTGTAGCAGGTGTTTAAAACCGGTTTGTATAAATATGGATACTGAATTTAAAAAAGAATTTGTAAAGAAAAGTGTGTTAAATGAACCTTCTTACCATAAGTTGTACGAAGATGAGGAAATTCGTACTTATGAAGGTGATAAGCTGAATTTACTCAATGAAGTTTTAGAAAATGTGATTTTAAACATTCCCATGAAGGCATTATGTTCCCCGGACTGCCGAGGGATATGTTCAATCTGCGGCTGCGACCTTAATGTCAGTGAGTGCCACTGCACATCAGAAAGTATTGATCCAAGACTGGCTGAACTGCAAAAATGGTTTAAGGAATAATTTGGCTCGGGAAGGGGGGAGAGACTGTGGCTGTTCCTAAGAGAAGGCAATCCAAAGCCCGTACAAAGAGGAGAAAAGCGGTGTGGCTGAACATCCCTAAGCCCAATTTTGTGGAGTGTCCCCAGTGTCGTGAACCCAAGCTGCATCACAGGGTTTGTCCTTCGTGCGGCTATTATAAAAACCGAGAGGTAATAAATGTGGAATAATGTTGAATGATAAGGGTTAGGAACATTGATGGCTGTTGGCGCATCTGCCGGCAGTCATTTTTTATTTGTTCACTTTTTGCTGCATATTGTAAAAAAATGACGGTAAATATTTTTCAATAGGGACGGCTTTTTCTTGCACTGGCAAAATATTTATATTATACTTTGTTTATAATATCTGGTACTAATACGAGCTCTTAAATTTTGTATTAAAGGTGGAAAGTGATTATGAGTCAGAGCCAATCACCAAAAAAAATCCGCCAGAAAAAATTAAAAGAATATTTACAGGAAAATCCCTTTTTAACCGACGATGATTTGGCTGAAATTTTTGGGGTGAGCGTTCAAACCATACGCCTTGACAGACTTGCTTTAGGGATTCCGGAAGTTAGGAAGAGAATTAAATCCGTTGCAGAGGAAGCCTTTGGCGGGGTACGGTCCCTTGATGAAGGGGAACTATTGGGAAAGCTGTTGGATATAGAGCTTGGACAGTACGCGGTATCGGTAATGGATATAACCAAGGAAATGGTTTCTGAACATGGTCATGTTAGGGGGCATGTGCTTTATGCCCAAGCCAGCTCCCTTGCCATTGCGGTTATAGATTCCGAAATTGTTTTAACGGGAAGCGCCAGGGTGAGATTTAAGCGTCCTGTCCTATTGGGAGAAAAGGTTATTGCAAAGGCAACGGTGAAGACGCGAAAAGGTGCCAGCTATCTGGTATCCGTTCATTCTAAAGTTGATAATGATTTAGTTTTTAAGGGCCATTTTATAATGGTTGCTCCTGAAAAAAAGAGGCAGTAAGGGGGAAAAGGAATGAAAATAGCAGTGGATGCAATGGGAGGGGATTATGCGCCGGGGGAAATTGTAAAGGGTGCTGTAGAAGCTGCAGCAGAATTGGGGGTTGAAATTATACTAGTGGGTAACAGCATTTTGATTAGGGAGCATTTGGGGGATAAAGAACCCGAAAATATAACCATCGTCCATTGCAACGAGTACGTTGGGATGGATGAACAACCCGCTGCAGCCCTTCGAAAGAAAAAAGATGCTTCCATTGCTGTGGCAACCCGCCTTGTAAAGGAGGGCAAAGCAGATGCGCTAATCTCTGCAGGCAGTACGGGAGCCCAAATGGCTTCGTCTTTAATTATACTGGGTCGTCTCCCAAATGTTCAGCGCCCTGCCATTGCAACGGTTTTGCCCTGCCTCAAGGGTAATGTGGTGCTTTTGGATGTTGGGGCTAATACCAACTGCAAGCCGGAAAATTTATTGGAATTTGCCATCATGGGCAGTATTTATGCCGAGAGAATTTTAAATATAGATAAGCCCCAAGTGGGTCTGCTTAATATCGGAACGGAGCCTACTAAAGGTGATCCTGTATACCGGGAAGCTTAACAGCTTTTAAAACATGCTCCCGGTAACCGGGAGTTCGGCACCTTGACAACCAAACAAGTCTTGAACACAATTCTGTGTTTGGAGAGAATAAG
>JAAYIF010000021.1 GCA_012523575.1 Clostridia bacterium | reverse complement strand
GGTATTAAGCGGCCCAGGTAATACTGTTTGCTGGCAGCGCTGGCTATCTGCAGCATTTTGGCAGAAGGGGAATTGCTTACATTGGCATTTTCACGGTTGGTTTCCTTTAAAATCTCCTCAACGGCATCCATTAGATCGGATTTAGCTTCGCGGATTCTTGTCCTCCAGTCCCGGTAAAGAATGTATGCCTTAGCCGTTCTGGCATGTCCATTTTCTATCAATATCTTTTCCACAGCATCCTGAACATCTTCCACAGTAAAAAGGGAATCCCCAAATTTCTCATGTAAATAATCAAGAACTTTATAGGTAAGACTCTTTGCGGTTTCCCTGTCTTCGCCCCCTACGGCTCTGGCAGCGGCGAATATGGCATCGGTTATTTTTGTGGCATCAAAATCAACCACTCTTCCATCGCGCTTCTTGATCTGGGTAAACATTTAAAGCCCCCCCTTAAAATTGCATGTTATTCCTTTGAAGTTAAAAGATTTTCCAGTTCTTGTAAAAACATTTTTAAGTCTTTAAACTCCCGGTAAACAGAAGCAAAGCGGACATAGGCCACATCATCCACTTTTTTAAGCTTGTCCATTACCATTTCCCCGATTACAGTGGTGGGAACCTCCGTCTCCATCCTATTAACAATTTCCGCTTCAATTTCATCCACAATTCCCCTGAGCCTCTCCACGGAAACAGGCCTCTTTTCGCATGCCTTCAAGAGCCCTTTCAGTATTTTTTCAGGATCAAAGGGCTCCCGCCGCCCATCTTTTTTAATTACATAGATGGGGATCTTTTCAATTCTTTCATAGGTGGTAAACCTTTCACTGCAGGAGCTGCACTCCCTTCTTCGGCGAATGCATCTCCCTTCTTCCGTCGCCCTGGATTCAAGAACCTTTGAACTGGTGCTTCCGCAGTAAGGACAGCGCAACGGCCTCACCCTTTTTAATTAATATAAAAACACACCCACATATAGCGTCTTCCACATATTACTACACAAGATTTAGTGTGTCAAAGAGCCGAAGTCCTAAAAATGAAAAAGTTTCGGCTTAAAACCGAAACTTCTACAACTTTTAATGGGCTTTTATTATTAATTTATCAATTTATTAACACTTAATTTTTCCACCCTTGAAATCCACAGCTCCCTCAAGATCCACCAGTATAACGTCAACTCCGATTTTTATGATTTTTTCCCAGGAAATTATCAAATCATCCCTTCTTCCAAAAAACCCAAAAATCCTCGGCGTTCCGGGAAGAATAATTGCCTTAACCTTGCCTTCAACTACGTCCAAATCTATATCTCTGATAAAACCCAGCCTTCGTCCGTCATCGATGTTGATTACATCCCGAGTTTTCAATTCTGAAACCCGTATTATGGCCGGCACCTCCCCCGGAATATCCCTTTAAATAATCTTATGATAATTCTTAAGGTTTTGTGCCCTATACTTAACAAATAAAAAACGCAGGGGATAAAACCTGCTCCAGTTTATATACAAAGGGTATCTGCTGCGGTTTTCTCTACTTGCGAACTCACGCTGGACATCTCTTAGCGCAGGGTTATGGGCAAAACCGGGCCTCCCCAATTCGGCGTCCATGCGAGAGACTGGCTGGCGCTCATCTTCTGCTCGCTCCTCCCAGTTTTGCCTTACGCTTTGCCAAGAGCTGTTAGCCAGTGTCCATTAAGTCGTTTCGCAAACCGCAGCAGATACCCTAAATAAGATTTACTAAGATGATTTGTTAGCAGTCTAATAGCAAGAACGAAACCCACACGAAAAGTTTTTTTTTAATTTAAAGAGTTAAAGAGGCTTTTCTCCTTTTATTCCGTGCTCCACTATGAAATTCTTCGTCCTATTAAGCATTTCCAGCAGCTTAAATTTCACTTCCACCCTGGGCTTTAAATTTTCTTCCTTATAAACTTCCTGCACGGTTTCTTCCGCAGCGCCCGTAACCTTTTGTTCTGCAGCTATGCTGCTGGAAATGTCCACAAAGCACAAAGGAGGAAACAGAACACACCACCAGTTTTCTCCTTTGCCATCGCCAATAACAACCCTAAGGGCTTCATACTTTCCCTCCGGTAGGGAAAAGGAACCGTAAGTTTTGGCCGGAAAGGTAAAATAGCCCAGTTCAGCCCTCACGGGATATTTTTTCCCATGGGCATAAACTTCTTTTTGGGCCGTTTCCTCTATGAATTTCAACTTCTCCTTAATTATGTCCCTTGCTTCCCCTATACTGTGAGCATTTCTAAATTCACCGCTGATTTTTTTCACAAGGGCATCCCGAACTTCCCTCTTAAGCTGCTGGTCCTCGGGCAGATCGCTGTGTGCTATAACATGGAAGCGGATCAGGTCTTTGTTTAATTCCTGGGAGCCTCCCACAACGGGTTCAAGATCTGAAAAGATGAAATAGCCCAAAAGAAGAGCAGAAAAAAGACCCACCCACAAAACAAATTTCCTATTCATAATGCCCACCTCACATATATCTCCTCATATGATTTAAGGCAGCCTTTTCCAGCCTTGAAACCTGGGCCTGGGAAATCCCAATTTCTTCAGCCACCTCCATCTGGGTTTTTCCCTCAAAAAAGCGCAAGGTTAATATCATTCTTTCCCGTTCGCTAAGTTTATTAAGGGCTTCTTTAACAGCGATATTTTCAAGCCAGCTGGCATCGGTATTTTTTTCATCTCCTATTTGGTCCATTACAAAAATTGGGTCACCGCCGTCATGATAAATGGGTTCAAAAAGGGATACGGGTTCTTGAATTGCGTCCAGGGCAAAAATAACTTCTTCCCTGGGCATTTTCAGCTCCCGGGCAATCTCCGTAATGGTGGGCTCCCGGGAATATTTATTAACAAGGGAATCCCTTATCTGTAGAGCCTTATAAGCCATATCCCGTAAAGACCGGCTGACCCTGATGGAGTTGTTGTCCCGAAGATACCGTCTGATTTCACCTATAATCATGGGAACGGCGTAGGTGGAAAATTTAACATTTTGGGAAAGATCAAAATTATCTATGGCTTTCATAAGGCCAATACAACCCACCTGGAACAGATCATCCACATATTCCCCTCTATTGGTAAAACGCTGTATTACACTCAAAACCAGCCGGAGGTTTCCTTGCACCAGTTTGTGCCTTGCTTCTTCATTGCCTTCCTTAACCTGCTTAAAAAGTTCGCGCATTTCTTCGTTGGTAAGTACCGGTAATTTTGAAGTATCCACGCCGCAAAGCTCAACTTTATTGGCCATTTAGAAACCTCCTTATTTCGTGGCGCTATTTTAATTGTTGCCATGTGAACTAGTTTTTATACCGCTTCCCATTCCAAGGAACAAAAATAAAAAAGGAATGGATTTTGACCATTCCTCATACTGTCGACAAACCTGCTTAATAATTATTATTAGGTATCTGTTGCGGTTTGCGAAACGGCTAGGAATCCATTATGAATTTCTCAGCTTGCTGACAAAGAGTAACTGCTGCGGTTTTCTTGACTTGTGAACTCACGCCGGATATCACTAAGCGCAGTGTTATGGGCAAAACCGGGCCGCCCCAATTCGGCGTCCATGGGAGTGAATGGCTAGCGCTCATCTTCTACTCGCGCCTCCCGGTTTTAATCAGCCTTCGTCAACTCGTTTCGAAAACCGCAGCAGATACTCCACGAGATTTATTATGATAATATGTATACAGTTTGGGAATAGACGAGTACCATTCCTAATAAAAGCCATCCTATATAGAGCGCTTATTATTCCATACGTATAATTTCCCTTCTTAAACGGTTTATTATTCTTTTTTCAAGCCTTGAAATATAAGACTGGGAAATACCCAAAATATCCGCAACTTCCTTTTGGGTTTTTTCATTTCCATCCCTAAGGCCAAATCTAAATTCCATAATTTTCTTTTCCCGGGGAGACAATTTTTTCATGGCCATTCTCAGCAGCTTCTTATCTATTTCCTCTTCAATGGATTTATAGATTATATCGTTTTCCGTTCCCAAAACATCGGATAAAAGCAGCTCATTTCCATCCCAATCAATATTTAGGGGCTCATCAAAGGAAATCTCTACTTTTGTTTTATTATTCCTGCGCAGGTACATTAATATTTCGTTTTCGATGCACCTGGAAGCATAGGTTGCCAGCTTTATTCTTCTCTTGGGATCAAAGGTATTTACAGCTTTAATGAGGCCTATGGTTCCTATGGAGACCAAATCTTCAATACCAACACCGGTATTTTCAAATTTCCGGGCAATGTACACCACAAGCCTGAGATTCCTTTCAATAAGGGTACTTTTTACCGAATTATCACCATTTTTCAGCTTTTCCAAAAGCTCCTCCTCTTCGTTGTGGGTCAAGGGGGGTGGCAGTGCCTCACTGCTTCCCACATAATGAATTTCTGCCAAATAGGAACTTATTTTTTTATAACCCTTAATAAGGGATAAATAAATTATAAGTTTTGCTTTAGTAAGCCTTCCCATGAGCAACTCCCTCCCTTAATATCCTATTGTTGAATGGAGTACATCAGGATGAAGAAGGGCCCTGTAATTCCCTTCAGGGGATAATTTTTTATGATAAATTCCCACAATAATATCTTTGATTTTAACAATACCGTCGCCGGTAACCACCACAACTTCATCGGGCCTCAGCCCAAAAAGCATACCCCGGTATTTTCCGATAGAAGAAAAGGGTATTATCCTTATCCTTGATACCCAGCCGGTGTCCCCCAAAGAGGAAACAATTTTTTCCAGGTTAATATCGTTTCCCTCTTCAAATATCCTGGAAATTTCCGAGGGGAGAATTTTTTTCAGCAGATCATACTCCGCAACCATAACGGGTCTTTGGGTCAGGGGATCCCTCAGCTGGTTTCCCGTATCAATTAATGCCCGGGCAGACACCTCCTTATTCCCAAAGCGTATAACTATAGGTACGCTGAAAAAGCTTTTTAAAAAATTTCTTTTCACAAAGATTACACCGTACCTTACCAGAAAAAAGGCCGCTGCAGCCGCCACAAAAAGCCAGGTAAATTTTATGCCGGCGATGAAAATAAAGATGCCGTTAACTATTTCGTAGATATCAGTCTCCTTGCTAAACAAATATAAAACACCCAGCACCGCACCTCCCATGGTAAAGGCAACAATATAAAAATATCCCAAAGATTGGATAAATCTTTTAAAGCCGTGATAGGGAAAGGCTATAAGAACCATAACAACGGAAAAAAGTACCTTTAATGATATGGAAAGCAAAAAGTTGAGGGAAGGCAGTAGTAAGGCCAATGAGTAAAAAGCTCCCACAAGGGCCCCAAGGGATAGCCTCAGGGGATTTGTATTTATCTGGCTGAAACGTGCCGCCGCCCAAAGGAGTACGTAGTCCATTAGAAAATTAATAATAAATACCATATCCAGGTATACGGTGTATTCCCTTCCCAAAAGCAGCACCTGCCTTTAAAAAAGGAGGCCGGCAATACTGCAGTAATTATTACCATTATATGAATTCTAATCCTTAGACATGAATTCCGAATATTACCAGCCAGAATCAATTATACTCACTATGCCCATAAAAATATGTCTATAACTGCACTTTTAAAACAAAAAAAAAGAGGAATTCACAGAGAATTCCTCGACACAGTGGAAAGTAAAGAAACTGCTCTAGATTATTTTCTTCTTAAAAAGGCCGGTATATCTAAATCATCCTCAGCCAGGGGTTTAAATTCCAGTTCTCCCATGTCCCCAAGGGAATCCTTTCTTTTTGCCACCTGATCAAAACCCGTTGCTATAACCGTTATAACTATTTCATCCCCAAAGCCTTCATCAATCACCGCACCGAAAATTATGTTGGCATCGGGATCCGCTGCTTCGGCTATGGTCTCCGCAGCTTCATTTACTTCAAAGAGTCCCAGGTCCGTTCCTCCTGTTATGTTAAGCAGCACTCCCTTAGCACCCTCAATGGATGTTTCCAAAAGAGGGCTTGATATGGCCATGTTTGCCGCTTCCACAGCTCTTTTTTCTCCGGAAGCCCGCCCTATGCCCATAAGCGCGGAACCCGTATCTTTCATAATGGTTTTCACATCAGCAAAGTCCAGGTTTATCAATCCCGGTACAGCAATGAGGTCCGATATCCCTTGAACGCCCTGTCTTAAAACATCATCTGCAACCCTAAAGGCTTCGGTTATAGAAGTCTGCTTATCCACAACCTGAAGAAGGCGGTCATTGGGTATAACTATTAAAGTATCCACTTTATCCTTTAGCTCCTGTATGCCTTGCTCCGCTTGCTCAGCCCTTTTCCGCCCCTCAAAGGTAAAGGGCCTTGTGACAACTCCCACTGTTAGGGCTCCAAGCTCCTTTGCTATTTCAGCAACGATGGGCGCAGCTCCGGTACCGGTACCTCCTCCCATACCTGCCGTGACAAAAACCATGTCAGCTCCCTGAAGATTTTGATTAATTTCTTCTTTAGATTCTTCCGCCGCCTTTCTACCTATTTCAGGATCGGCTCCAGCGCCTAATCCTCGGGTTAATTTCGCCCCTATTTGCAGCTTATTCTCAGCTTTAGAGAGCATAAGGGCTTGAACATCGGTATTTATGCATATAAACTCAACACCCTGGAGGTTGGCCTCTATCATCCTGTTAACAGCATTGCTACCTCCGCCTCCTACTCCAATTACCTTTATTTTTGCACATTGTCCCACTTCAGCATCTTCAAATTCAATCATTCTATGACCCCCTTCTTCAGCCTCTCTTTACTGAGTAAAAAAGTTAACAAACCAATTCTTGATACGATAGAAAAAACCAACCAAAACGGGTTCGTCCTCTTCGGCAGCCTCATCCCCAAAAGAAAACCTCTTGGCCCCAAAACAAACCAATCCAATGGCCGTGGAATAGGCAGGAGAATTAACAATGTCCACCAGTCCCCCTACGTTTTGGGGCATCCCAATTCTTACCGGCAGCTCCAAAATTTCCTCCGCCAGCCGGGCTAAGCCCTGCAGGGAAGCACTTCCTCCCGTAACCACAACTCCCCCCGGTAGCACATCGGAGTAGCCGGAAGATTTAATTTTTTCCTTAATCATGAATAAAATTTCCTCTACCCTAGGCTCAATAATGCTGGCGAGCATTCTCCTGGAAACTTTTCTAATTTCCTGTCCCCCAACGCTTGGGATTTCTATATATTTGTCATCGGGCATCAAATCCGTTAGAACGCAACCCTCTTCGATCTTCACCTTTTCCGCCATGGCAATGGGAGTTCTCAATCCCACAGCCAAATCGCTGGTTATATGATCGCCTCCAATAGGTATTACGGCAGCGTAAAGCAAACTTCCTTCTCGAAATATGGCAATTTCAGTCGTTCCCGCTCCAATATCCACTAAAACGGTTCCCAGTTCCTTTTCCGCGTTCTGAAGAACAGCCTCTGAAGAAGCCAGAGCATTGAAAACCAAAGCCTCCACTTTTAAGCCCGTCTTCTCAATGGTCTTTAACGTGTTTTGGACTGAAGCTTTGGCACCGACTATGATGCTGGTTTCAACTTCCAGTCTGTTCCCAAACATACCCACGGGATCTGAAATGCCATCAAATCCGTCCACAATATACTGGCGGGGCAGTATATGGATGATCCTCTTATCCTGGGATAAGGCAACTACTTTAGCCGCCTGAAGAGCCCTCTGAACATCTTCAGGGGTTATTTCATTCCTTTCATTGGAAACCGCCACCACACCATGATTATTCATTGAACTTATGTGGGGGCCCGTAATACCTGCAACAACCCTGTCTATCTCATAACCGCTCATTCTTTCAGCTTCTTCCACCGCTTTTTGGACCGCAGATGCAGTTTTTTCGATATCAACAATGGTACCCTTTCTCATGCCTAGGGATTCCGCTTTTCCCACCCCTACTATATCCAGCTGTCCGCCGCTTTTAACTTTAGCAGCCACTGCCACAATGCTGCTGGTTCCTAAATCCAAACCTACTACTATATTTGCATTCTTACCGGGCAAAATCCAGCACCCCCACTATTGTTAAAAAACCCCTTAATGAACAGCAAACTTTTTTGTAGAAAATTTACTTAATAACAGAAATTTCAACAAAGATAATTTCTTTTCCTTTTAATCCAAAATCTTTACAAAAAAATTTTTATTCAAAATACTTAACCACAGGGGATTTTGGATATATAAGGTCAATAT
>JAAYIF010000020.1 GCA_012523575.1 Clostridia bacterium | reverse complement strand
GTATAAAAGGACATGGATTCCCCTACGGGCAAGGTATTCTCTGTAATCAAACTCACCGGGATTTCTTCTCTCCCGGGGAAGGTTAAGGTTCCCCTGGAGGCGGATTCATGCGCCCGGCTCTAAAAAAAGGTCCTTTTCCCCGCTACGGTCAAAAAAATAATAAACCATAACGGTTTCTTCGGGAATTATAAGCCAGTCTTCATTTTTTCTTTTAAGCCTGTCAACCTTAATACGCCAGCGTGCCCTATCTTCGTTAATTTCAGGGGTTCCTTTAACAGCACCCTCAATGTGCACTTTTTCCCCTGCAAAGGGGGCCAAAGAAGAAATCTTCTCCGCGCCGGCCAGGTCAAGGCGCAGTCCCCCTGCAACCACAGCCAGGGCAAGAATGGCAAAAAAAGCGTCTCTGTTCCATTTAATAAGAGCAAGGGCGCAGAAAACTACGGCCGCCGCAGCAGCATAATAATAAAAAGGTTCAAAATTAAAGATCTTCTCCAGTATTATTCCCGCTGCAAAACAGAGGGAAATCCAGATAAGGGGCCTCTTCATTCCATTCCACCAAAATGGTATTCCAATTTTTTATTTAAGCTTTTCCTCCACAGCCTTTACATTGCCATCAATGGTTATTTCCTTGTCCCTGCGGTCATCAATCCTGACAACGGTGGTAACCCTTTGTGCTCCGGCCTGAAAGGGCACTTCATGAAGGCGCCTTACAACTTCCATGAGCCTGTCCAGGTCACCCTCGATGATGGTCCCCATGGCCGTAAGCTGATATTTTATTCCCTCCGTTTTCTGAAGCACTCTGTGGCAATCCGCCACGTAGCTGCTGACACTGGGCGACCCCGTTCCCAAAGGAATAATGGTTATCTCACAGACAGCCATCTAAATCCCCCCAATCATTAATATTAATTAACGGTAATAAGATCCTTAATTTTTTCAAAGGTTTTGGGTCCTATGCCCGAAACCTCCATAATTTCCTCAATGCTCTTAAAACCGCCGTTCTTTTCACGGTATTCAATAATTCTTTTTCCGTAGGCGGGCCCAATGCCGGGCAGGGTATCCAGCTGCTCCAGTGTTGCCTGATTTATATTGATCTTATCAGGTGTTCCTTCGGATAAAACCCCCGTATCCCCTTGACCCTGAGCTCCGCCCGCTTCCCCCTCACTGCTTTTAAAAAGATCCCTTTCCCCAACGATTATTTTCTCCCCGTCCTTTAGGGGAGCGGCAAGATTTAATCCGTCCAGATCCGCTTCGGGTAGGGGAACCGCTGCGTTAACGGCTTCATTTACCCGAGCCCCGGAATCAAAGGAATAAACCCCGGGGTTTTCCACAGCCCCGGCCACATGAACTACGATTCTACCGGCGCTGTCCCCGGGTTCTTCATCTTCATTCCCGTATGAAGAATTTTCTCCAACCACTATCCCGGCGCCCCTTGGGGAGTTAATCTGGGTATATTTAATCCCAGCACCGAAAAGAAGGGCTCCCAAAAGCACCAAAACCACTATTTGAGTGCGCCTGTCCCATTCAAACATGGTTCACTCTCCAAATAACCATAAACCCGCTGTCATAGTCCATATCTAGTTTATATATTTTTAACCTATGCCGGATTTTTCCTCCCTTTACTTTTCCTATTTTGCAATTTACATTACTTCACCGCAAAGTTCACCAGCTTATTGGGTACGACGATGGCCTTTAATATCTCCTTTCCGCGGATGTGGTTTTTAACATTCTCCAGCTCCAAAGCCTTTTCTTTAATATCTTCTTCAGCCATATCCACGGGAACCTCCATTCTGCCGCGGACTTTTCCGTTAACCTGAACAATCATTGTTACAGTCTTAGTTTTCAATGCCTCTTCGTCGTACCCGGGCCAACTCTGTTCATGAACACTGGGTTCGTGCCCTATACGCTCCCACAGCTCCTCTGCAATATGAGGGGTAAAGGGGGCCAAAAGTAAAACCAAGTTTGTAAATACCTTTTTCAAAAGGGGAAGGTTAAGGTTTTCTTTCGAACTTTCAATGTAGTCATGTATCTCGTTAACCAACTCCATTACCGCGCTAATGGCCGTATTAAAGTGAAACCTTTTTTCGATGTCCTCGGTTACTTTCTTTACGGCAGTGTTCATGGCCCGGTGTAGATTCTCATCCTAGGAATTGTTTAAAGAGTAATTATCAAAATTCCCTATTTCCTTTAAATCATCGGCATACCCGGTAACCAAGCGCCATACCCGGTTTAAAAAGCGGTAGCATCCCTCAACGGCTTCGTCGCTCCATTCCAAATCCCGCTCCGGAGGAGAAGCAAAAAGAATAAAAAGCCTTGCGGTGTCGGCACCGTATTCGGAAACAATTTCCTCAGGGGTAACAACGTTCCCCTTGGATTTTGACATTTTAGCCCCGTCTTTAAGAACCATTCCCTGGGTCAGAAGGTTTTGGAAGGGCTCATCCACGGAAACGTAGCCAAAATCCCTTAAAACCTTTGTGAAGAACCGGGCATACATGAGGTGAAGTATGGCATGCTCCACCCCTCCTATATACTGGTCCACGTTCATCCAGTATTCCGCCTTATCTTTATCAAAGACATGGTCCCTTTCTCGGGGGCTTGTATACCTCAAAAAGTACCATGAAGAACACACAAAGGTATCCATGGTATCCGTTTCCCTAACAGCTGCACCCCCGCATTGGGGACAGGAGGTATTTAAAAATTCGCTGCTGTATTTTAAGGGGGACTCCCCTGTGGGTTTAAACTCCACATCTTCAGGTAGGTATACGGGGAGATCCTCTTCGGGCACGGGTACAATGCCACAGTGGTCACAGTAAATTATGGGTATAGGTGCTCCCCAGTACCTCTGCCTGGAAATCAGCCAGTCTTTAAGTCTGTAGTTTACCTTTCTTTCTCCCAAACCCTTCTCTTCAATATAGTCGGCCATTTTCTCCTTTGCTTCCGCCGTGGGAAGACCGCTTATGGGCCCGGAATTTACACTTATCCCTTCCTCAGCAAAGGCTTCTTTCAGGCTGTCTCCGTCCAGTTCTTCTCCGTTTTGGGGCTGAACCACAATTCTAACGGGAAGTTCGTACTTTCTTGCAAATTCCAAATCCCTCTGATCGTGAGCGGGCACTGCCATAACTGCTCCCGTTCCATATTCCATCAGCACATAGTTGGCAACCCAAATGGGAATCCTTTCGTTGTTCAAGGGATTTATGGCATAAGCCCCCGTAAACATGCCTTCCTTTTCTAGTTCCATAGAAGTTCTCTGGATATAATCCATCTGACGGATCTTATCCACAAATTCATTTATGGGCTCCTCATATTCCGTCCCTTTGGTGAGCTTTTCCACCAAAGGATGTTCCGGTGCCAGTACAAGGTACGTTGCGCCGTAAACCGTATCGTGCCTGGTGGTAAATACGGGTATGGGGTCACCATCTTCGGTTCTGAAGTGGATCTCCACCCCTTCACTACGGCCAATCCAGTTTCGCTGCATTGTCTTTACTTTTTCGGGCCAGCCGGGAAGCTTTTCCAGATCCCTAAGGAGCTCTTCCGCATAGTCAGTTATACGGAAAAACCACTGCTCCAGGTTGCGCTTTTTCACCACGGTTCCGCAGCGCTCGCACCATCCTTCTCCCACCACCTGTTCATTGGCCAAAACGGTGTTGCAGGAAGGACACCAGTTAACCGCAGATTTGGCTTTATAAGCCAAACCCTTTTTAAAAAACTGCAGGAAAATCCACTGGGTCCAGCGGTAATAATCGGGATGGCATGTGGCTATTTCCCTGTCCCAGTCATAGCTCAAGCCCAGACCCTTTAACTGCTCCTTCATAGTGGCAATGTTCCGCCAGGTCCACTGACTTGGAGGAGTGCCATGCTTTATAGCGGCGTTTTCCGCAGGAAGTCCAAAGGCATCCCATCCCATGGGATGGAGAACATTGTAACCGCGCATTTTTTTAAAACGGGCCACCACATCACCTATGGAATAATTCCTCACATGGCCCATATGAAGATTTCCCGAAGGGTAAGGAAACATTTCCAGCACATAATATTTTTCCCTATCGTCCCTTTCCACGGTTTTATAAAGCTTCTTTTCATCCCAGTATTTCTGCCATTTGCTTTCTATTGCTTCGAAATTATATCTTTTTCCCAATTTTTGCACCTCCTAATTTCTTCGTAAAAAAGCCTTCCATCCCCAGGGACGGAAGGCCTAATTTTCCGCGGTACCACCCTTATTGACATGGGACTTTTCCCATGCCCCCTCAAAGCCCTTTAACGGAAAGCTAACCGGAAAAGGCTACTTATCAGTTTCACCTTCACGGCTCCTGGGCGAGTTCGGAGGGGACCCTTTACTGCATTTCCACCCCCAGCAGCTCTCTTTAAAAGGGTAAACCCACCTACTTTTCCCATTCACAGCCTTTATCAGTATTTTTTAATAATATTACAAAAATACAATCTAATTTTATAATCAAAGAGTCCTTTAGTCAAATTTCAGTCTGTCCCTGGGAATAATCATTTTCTACAACCTGGGCGTCTCCCCAGAGGCGTTCCAAATTATAAAAGCCCCTTGTGTCTCTGTGAAATATATGAACCACCACAACGCCAAAGTCCAGAAGTACCCACCGGGCTTCCCGGTAACCTTCGGTGCGCAGTGCCCTTACCCCTATCTTCTCCATTTCTTCCTTTACCTTGGCAGCAATGGACTGCACCTGGATTTCGGAATCGCCGTTTCCAATAACAAAAAAATCAGTAACAAAGGACAAGCCCCTTAGATCCAAAACCACAACTTCCTTTGCCTTTGCATCCCTTGCGGCACGTGCTGCAGCAAGCGCTATTTCATGGGCTTCAGTCAATAAAATCCCTCCCAAAAAGTTCTTTTATATCAAAGTCAATATTTTCAAGCTCGTAAAGAAGTCTGTTTCTGGCCTCAATGGTAAGGGGATGAATAAAGCTTTTTTTTGCAATACAGTACTGGATGCTGGAATCCATAACCTCCAGCACGGCAATGTTCAAATTTATTCGGGAAAGCTGCCGAAAATTTTCTACTCCTTCATAATTTCTTAAAGGTTCAATGGAATCGGCGAGATAAACGATTTTAGCCAGCTTTCCCATATTCGGTGCCCCCGTGGTATGTCTGGAAACTGCTTCAAGAACTTCACTATCATTAATGCCCAGCTCCTCCCTTATTAAAACTGCACCCACGGGTCCGTGAAGCAGCAAAGGAAATTTTTCCTCAACCCAGCAGCATACAAGGTTGTATTTTCGGGCAAGGCGGAGCAGTTCCCCGTCGGGCATATCCCTGGCATAATCGTGCAGGAGCCCCGCAAGCATTGCCGCCTCTACGTCAGCACCATACTTCTTGGCCAGAGCGGCGGCCTCTGCAGACACGGACTTGGAATGCTCAAACCTTCTGGACTTTACCCTTTTGCGTAAAGCCTCTTCATATCTATCCCATTGTTTTTGAACAAACTTAATTGAGGAATGCTCTTCCATATATTACTATCTCTCACTTCTAGCTTTTATATAAATTATTTTTCCATATATACTGTTCTACAGCCTCGGGAACAAGGTACTTTATGGACTTATCCATAGCAACCCTTCGGCGGATGTCTGTGGAGGAAATGGCCAGGGCAGGCACCTCTATGGTCTCAACCCTATTTGAATACTCCGGCAAAATGGCTTTAAACTTTTTGTCAAGATCACTGAGGTTGTACCCCGGACGCGTTGCCGCAATGAACCTGCAGTGATCCATAATTTCCTCAACTTTTTTCCACGTAAGAATCTCCAGTATGGCATCGGCTCCAGTAATGAAGAAAATCTCAGACCATGGATACTTTTTCCTGAAGGCCTTTACAGTATCAATTGTATATGAATAACCCTCCCTGTCAATTTCGATCCGTGAAACATCGAAGAAAGGGTTGGTTACCACAGCCAGGACGGTCATCAAATAGCGGTGCTTTGCATCGGAAACCCTGTAATCTTTCTTATGGGGGGGCTTTCCCGAAGGGACAAAGACAACAACATCCAGGTTAAACTGACATCTTGCCTCTTCTGCCGTAACAAGATGCCCGTAATGGATGGGATCGAAAGTTCCTCCCATTATTCCAAGAGCTTTATATTTCTTATTTTCTGTATTATTTTTTTTCATAAAGCCCCTCTCCATACCATTATTTGTTTTAGAGTGTATCAAACATCCAGGGTCGCTGCAAGATCTAGCTGATAAAGCCTTTAAAAGCCCAATTTTTCGCCGTAAAAACAAAAAAAGCTTTCCGTGGAAAGCTCTGCAGGAGGAAACATAAAATTCTTTTAATTTATTTAAAATAGCCTCCTATCCAACTCTCTCAATAAAAACCTGCATGGTTTTCAGCTTCATTTCCGTTCTGCATTTATCACACAGAATCCAGCTGTACTCCAGGGGATAATTTTCCTCTGCTATAACCAATGTGGAAACTCTTTTTGCATTCTTCTCTCCACAATACTCACAGTGATTATACATATAAGCAGCACCTCCCCTGACAAGCTTTTCTTGAAATTCTTAAATTTCAGATAATTCATAAACATCTTTCTTTTAAGAGAATTATAAATTGTAAAAGTAGTCACCGTCAATGCTTTTAGCTCAAGTATACTAGTATACCATGAAAGTATACAGCATCCAGTATTTATTAACATTCGCTGGAAATGGGAGACCCTTATTATGCTTTCCATACCGATATTTAAAACCATATACCCTAACAAAAAAAGCCTTAAAAAAATAAAGCGGCAGTAATGCCGCCCATAAACAATGAGTAATTATCCGTACTTTATCCCCTAATCTGCCCGTCTCCGTACACAATGAACTTCGTTGTGGTCAGCTCCTCAAGCCCCATGGGACCTCGGGCATGAAGTTTTTGGGTACTTATCCCAATTTCAGCACCCAGTCCGTACTGGAACCCATCAGTGAAACGGGTTGAAGCGTTAATGTTAACCGCTGCAGCATCCACTTTCTGGACAAAGGTCCGGGCATGGTGATAATTATCGGTAACAATGGCCTCAGTGTGCCCGCTTCCATAGGTATGAATATGCTCCACAGCCTCCTCAAGGCTTTCCACAACCTTAACCGCAAGGATTAAATCCAAATATTCCGTATAAAAGTCATCTTCAGAAGCTTCTTTTATATGGGGAAGTATCTTTCTTGTTTTTTCACATCCCCTCAGTTCAACTCCATAGGCTTCCAATTTTTCCGCTACCAGGGGCAAAAACTTTCCAGCAATTGCGCTGTGAACAAGAAGGGTTTCCGCAGCATTGCACACTCCTGGACGCTGGACCTTAGAATTTACGGCAATGTTTACTGCCATTTCCACATCGGCTTCCCCATCCACATAAACATGGCAGTTGCCCACCCCGGTTTCCAAAACGGGAACGCTGGCATTTTCCACCACCAAACGAATAAGTCCCGCTCCTCCTCTGGGTATTAAAACATCAAGGTACTTATTCATTTTGAGCATAACGTTCACGGCTTCCCTGTCGGTGGTTTTAACCAGCTGAATTGCCTCCTCGGGTAGCCCTACCTTGCCCACTGCACTGCTGATAACTCCGGCTATGGCCATATTGGAATTAAAGGCTTCGGAACCACCCCTCAATATCACTGCATTTCCCGTCTTAAGACAGAGGCCGGAAGCATCCACTGTTACATTGGGCCTCGCCTCATATATCATACCCACTACTCCCAGAGGTACTCGCATTTTTCCTATCTGAAGCCCGTTGGGGCGGGTCCACATGGAAACGATTTCTCCCACAGGATCAGGAAGGGCTATCAGCGCTTCAAGCCCCCTAGCCATATCCTCAATACGCTCCGGGGTCAAAAGAAGCCTGTCCAACAAAGCCTTTGACAGTCCCTTTTCTCTCCCTGCCTCCATATCCTTTTCGTTGGCTTCCAAAATCATATGGGCCCGTTCCCTTAAGGCCTTAGCCATACTTTCTAAAGCCTCATCCTTAAGGCTGCTTGGAGCTGAAGCCAAAACCCTGCCGGCTTCCTTTGCCTTTTTGCCCATATGTTCCAATTCCTCTTTTATCAAAGCCTCCCACTCCTTTTAAAAAAAATGAATTTTAATACCATTCCCCTATACAATTACGGTAAGGTTGTCCCGGTGTATTACTTCCGGACAAACCCTGTAACCCAAAATTTCTTCAATTTCATCGCTGTGTCTTCCCTTTATCATTTCTACCTCCGCTGCATTATAATTCACTATTCCCCGGGCAATTTCCTTCTTTTTACAATCTACAACGCTCACCACATCTCCCACAACAAAGGAGCCCTCTGCCTTAATAATCCCTGAAGGAAGCAGGCTTTTACCGTTTTCAACAATTGCCTTTTCCGCACCCCTGTCCACATATATTTTTCCGCAGGTATTGGAACCAAAGCCAATCCACTTTTTTTTGGCATGAAGCTTTCCGCTGGGGAGAAAAAGGGTACCCACGGGTCTTCCTTCCAGTATATCCAAAAGCACGTTTTCCCGCTGGGCATGAGCAATTACCATGGGAATACCCGAATGGGTGGCAATCTTTGCTGCCTGAAACTTAGTTACCATTCCCCCGGTGCTGAATCTGCTCCCCGGCTGTCCCCCAAAATCGGCTATTCCGTCATATCCATTGACATTCTCTATAACGGAAATCAATTCTGCTTCAGCATCCAGCTTGGGATCATGGGTATAAACCCCGTCTATATCACTGAGAATGATCAAAAGATCCGCATCCACAAGGCAGGCAACAAGAGCAGAAAGGCGGTCATTATCCCCAAACTGTATTTCTTCAACGGCCACTGTATCGTTCTCATTAACAATGGGTATAACCCCATACCCCAGCAGCGTAATAAATGTATTGCGGGCGTTGAGAAATCTGTTTCTATCAGCCACATCCTCCCTTGTAAGGAGGATCTGGGCAACGATCTTTCCGTGTTTCTCAAAAAGCTTCTCATAGGAATGCACCAGTATACCCTGTCCCACAGCGGCGGCGGCCTGTTTTTCCGGAACTGTTTTGGGTCGTTCCTCCAACCCCAGACGGCCTATGCCGGCTCCCACGGCACCTGAGGAAACCAGTATAACTTCAATACCGCGATCCATAACCGTAGTAATTTCATTTACTAACTTTTCCATTTTCTCCATGTCCAGAAGGCCGTTTTCCCGGGTGATGGAACTGGTCCCAAGTTTTATAACTGCTCTCTTTGCCCCTTCCAGTATTTTTCTATGATAGCCTTCACCCCCGCCCATTACTACCACCTCTCCAAGCTTCATAAATCATAATATTCAAATTCCACATCACCTATTTTAACGGTATCCCCTTCCTTTATCCCCATCTCTTTTAGAGCATCTTCCAGGCCCATTTTTTTAAATATTAACTGAAGTCTTCTCACGGCTTCTTCATTATTTAGATCCGTTCTCGCAACATGTCTTTCTACTTCCTTGCCTGTTACCACATAAATCCCATTTTCCTTTTCAATTCTGAATTTTTCCTCTTCTTCCGCCCTAATGACCACCGGTTCCCCCATGGGGTAATCAGCACCTTCTCTTTGGGTATGTGATTCCACTTCCTTTAGAAGCTGTCCCAGCCTGTAAATAAGGGGTTTAAGACTTTCCCCCGTAAGGGCTGATATGGGAAAAATCTCGTATTTGTCCTTAAGGTGGGATTTTAGTTTTTTCAGGTTTTCCTCAGCTCCGGGAAGATCCATTTTGTTTGCTGCCACCACCTGTTTTTTCTCTGCCAGTACCGGGCTGTAGGCATAAAGTTCCCTGTTGATGATTTCAAAATCCTCAACCACATCCCTTCCCTCAATTTCAGAAACATCCAGGACGTGCACCAAGAGCTTAGTCCTTTCCACATGCCTTAAAAATTCATGCCCTAGGCCGCTGCCTTTATGAGCCCCCTCAATAAGCCCCGGTATATCCGCAATAACAAAACTTTCGTGCTCAGACAAGTAAACGGTACCAAGATTGGGAACCAGGGTAGTAAAGGGATAATTGGCTATTTTAGGCTTGGCAGCTGAAACCTTGGAAATGATGGTGGATTTCCCCACATTGGGCATACCCACCAATCCCACATCCGCCAGCAGTTTCAATTCCAAAATAATTTCCCTTTCTTCCCCGGGTTCACCCTTCTCGGCAAAGGTTGGGGCACGGTTTTTGGAAGTGGCAAAGCTGGCGTTTCCCCGGCCGCCCCGGCCCCCCCGGGCAACCACCATTTCCTGACCGTCAAATACGAGATCCCCCAGCACTTCACCGGTTTTGGCATCTTTGATCACAGTCCCCACCGGAACCCTTACAATAAGGTCTTCTCCGTCCCTGCCGTGGCGGTCCTTTCCTTCCCCGTGTCTTCCCCGTTCCCCGTAATAATGACGGCGGTACTTAAAATCTACTAATGTTCTTAAACCCTCATCAGCCCTTAAAATCACATTGCCGCCCCTTCCTCCGTTGCCTCCGCTGGGCCCTCCCTTAGAAATAAATTTCTCCCTTCTGAAGGCAACAGCGCCGTTTCCACCATCGCCACCGCGGACATATACCTTTGCCTTATCAATAAACACCTCTATTCAACCTCACTTTTCTCGGGTAGAGTTATTATAAGCCGGCATTCCTCGTCAAAATATCTTTCCTTAATGCTACCCTTAATATCCAGCTTCTCAAGCAGAAGTTCGCCGGCTTTAAACAACCTCTCCCCTTGGTCCTTAAAGCAGGGCCTTACAGCCAGCTCCAGTATTAAGCGATCTTCCAGTCTGTCAAAACATAGCCGGACGTCCTTTCTTTCCAAACCTACATTTATAATTTTTTCCACCAAATTTACAAGTTCTTCACAGTAACAAGCAAAGGAATCCCTTATCAGACCATGTTCCGAAAACTGATCCGTAAACTCAAATTTGAAAAAAATGTTCTTTCTCTGGGCATGGAGCTGCTTTTTAAACAGGGTTACGGACAAATAAGGACTGCCCAAAAGCATGATCCTTCCGTTTTGGTTTATTTCGTCAATGGTACTTTTAACATAACTCAAAGCTTTATCCCATTTCCCCAATTGAAGAAAACCCATAATCACCTGATAATGGTTTAAATTATCATGCTTAAAAAGACGTAAAAGTTCCAGCACTTCTTCAGCGGCAAACAATTCTTTAGTGCTATCCGCCGTCATCTTTCCTCCTGATTTATTATTATCTTTAAAAATCATTTTCCACAAACCCACTTATTTCCCTACTTATCTCCAGAGCAATTTTTACTGCTTCCTCAGGATTGTCTGCACATATTATGTGCTCCTTGCCATCTCCCTGATCAATTTTCCATGTATTTATACCAATAACGGGCCTGTTCATTTTAAGGGCTAGAGCAATTTCCGAAAGGGTGCCATACCCTCCTGATATCGCTATAACTGCATGGCTGCTTCCCACAATTATTGCATTGCGGGCCTGTCCCATTCCTGTAACCAAAGAAGCACTTAAATATGGATTTGCACCCCTTCTGTCCTCTTCGGAAAGAACACCTATCACCATGCCGCCGGCAGAAGCGGCTCCCCGTGAACAGGCTTCCATTACTCCGCCGTAGCCTCCGCAGATTACAACGGCTCCCTCTTTGGCCAGAAGCTGTCCTACCCTTTCGGCAATATCAGCGGTCTCTTTGTCACAGTTTCCAGAACCCACAACGCCAATATAAATTTTTTTCCCCATAGCCTTTATCCCTCCCCAAAACAATAACCCCTGGCTATAACTATACCAGGGGTATCATGTCCGTTCTAATAAGCTAAAACAATTAAAATATCCTGCAGGATAAAACAGCGAATTTTAACCCACAACGGAGGGAAGTTCATCGTAAACACTTACTATCTTCTTATTTCTTCCTTTGTTCTCAAACTTCACGTAACCTTCCACTTTGGCAAACAGGGTATCATCCCCACCCCTACCTACATTGAGACCAGGGTGAATTTTGGTACCTCTCTGACGCACAATAATGCTTCCGGCCTTTACATACTGTCCGTCAAATCTCTTTATTCCAAGACGTTTGGATTCGCTGTCCCTACCGTTTCTAGAGCTACCCACACCTTTTTTGTGTGCAAAGAGCTGAAGATCCATTCTAATCATCTTTCACACCTCCTAACAGCCAGTTTAATATACCCTTCATATTGGTTCTTCACTGCTTCCAATCCCCAATACATGGTTTTAAGAACCGCATTTGCTATTTGTCTCTGCTCTGAAGAGAGATCTCTGGGAAGATTCAATATCAGTCTTCCCTTTTCCTGTACAACCTCAGGCTTTCCCTTCAAAAGCTTCTGAAGACCAATAACCGCCGTCTGGGACACTGCTGAAACCGCAGCACAGACGATATCTTTGCCGTATTCCGCATATTCAGCATGGCCTTCGATGGAAAAACCCGTTATGTTGTCTGCAGAATCCAGTATAAGCTCTACATTTATCATTTTACACCATTGCTCATTAAACCTCAATTTTCTCCACTTTAACCCGGGTGAAAGGCTGCCTGTGACCCTGCTTGCGCCGATATCCTTTCTTAGGTTTGTATTTGAAAACTATTATCTTTTCTCCCTTTCCGTGCTTTTCAACCCGAAGTGTAACCTTGGCCCCCGGAACAAAGGGGGTTCCTATTTTTAAATCATCCTTTTCCCCCACAGCCAGCACTTCGCTTATTTCAACAGCTCCGCCTTCCTCAACGGGAAGCTTTTCAACATCAATAACGTCTCCTTCTTTGACCCTGTACTGCTTTCCTCCTGTTTCGATAATTGCGTACACCTTACAGCACCTCCGCATAAAAACTCGCCAGCCCAGGTAAAATTTTTTAAACCCGGATGCTGAGCGGCTTGCGCGATCAAGGGATCGCAAAGCAGATTGTAGCACACTAAAGTTCCAGTGTCAAGAAACTCCAAGGAGGATTTCAAACTGTCCACAAACCTGCAAAATAATTTATTAGGTCTATGCTGCAGTTTGCGAAAGTACTTAACGAAGGCCGGCTAAAACCGGGAGGCGCGAGTAGAAGATGAGCGCCAGCCAGTCTCTCGCACGTACGCCGAGTGTAGAGATGTCCGGCGTTAGTTCGCAAGTAAAGTAAACTGCAGCCTAAACCCTTTGTCAACAAACTGGATGATGGTTTATTATATCTTCTTTGGTATTAAATTAAAAACCTGCACCAAGAAATTTTAATTAATTCATTTGAAAGGTTTTTTAAATAATTGTATAGAATTAACAAAACACGAAAAATTTTTTCCATTGAAAAAACAAAGGGGGAACTCTTTTTGGCAAAGGGTGAAAACAAACTCTTAAACTCAGCCTCGGCAAAAAGAGGCCTATCAAAGGCCGTTAATATGGCAAAAAAAGTAGAAGCCCTTCTGGCAGCCCAGCCACTGGAAAAAGCAAAGCCGCAGATCCAGGAACTTTTTATAAATGAACTGGAAGATTACGAATACATAGTGCTGGGAGACAAGGAAGGAACAGCCCTGGTGCATTCCAACCCCCTTCGGGAAGGAATGGTATTTAAAAATGAAGTGGTTTTAAGATCTTTAAGTACACCTAAACCCTTGACTCAGCTCTATCCAAGGGCAACGGGGGAACTGCTTATAGAAACGTCCTGCCCGGTCTTTGTGGGAGGAAAGCATATAGGGGGAGTAAGGTGTGGCCAGGTCATTGTAAGGAACAGGATTATGCACAGGATCCTTGCAGCTACCTTAACACCGGTACTTATAAGCATTATCATCGCCATTTTTGTCAAAGACACTTCCCAAAACCTTATTTTCTCCATCATACCCATCGCCGCCGGGCTGGCAGCAGCCTTCTGGCTCAATAAGGATATTAAAGAAACGGTGGGTTCGGTGCAGGAAGGAGCCCGGAAAGTAGCCATGGGGGACCTGAGGAAGCTCCTTGAGCCCCGGACAAAGGACGAGCTGGGACAGCAGGCCTTTGAAATAAATAAAATGATACAGGCCCTTCGCTACATTCTAAGAAATCTCCGGGAAATTACCGTTAATATCGAGAAATTGGGACAGGAACAAGTGGTGGCCAGTGAAGAGGTTGCTTCCTCCAGCGAAACCATAAGCGCAACCATGGAAGAAATTGCTGCGGGAGCAAAGGAGCAGACTGCCTCCATGGAAAATGCAAGGGGACTGGCACAGTCAATGTGCCAGCAGCTGGAAATAATGGTGGAAAACAATCGGGAAGCCATGAACCTGGCCAAGGAAACCGCTGAAAAAACCAATGTAGGTGCCCAGTCCCTTAACGAATCAATCAGGCAGATGCGGGCCATTGAAGAAACGGTAAACAACATTACCATTGTTATGGAGGAACTGGATAGGCAGTCCCAGACCATAGAAAAAATCATCGCCACCATAACGGACATCGCAGAGCAGACCAACTTATTGGCATTAAACGCTGCCATAGAAGCTGCAAGGGCCGGGGAGCAGGGTCGGGGTTTTGCCGTGGTGGCAGAGGAAGTAAGGAAGCTGGCTGAGGGGAGTTCCGCCGCTGCTAAGGAGATTATGACCATTATAGCGGAAACCCAGGAAAAGACCAAAGAAGCAGTTTCTGCTATGCACAAAGGACATAAACAGGTCAAAGAGGGAAGCAAATTAATTGAAAATACCGGAAGCCGTGTGGAAACTGTTACAAAGGTTGTAAAGCTTACAGAGGAGCAGACCATATCCAATATGGAAGCTGCGGAAAAGATCAACGAAAAAGGCAGGGAACTTTTGGAGGACATAGAAAGGGTTCTTAAGATTTCCATAGACGCTGCCGATGCCGCACAATCCATAGCAGCTTCATTGGAAGAACAAGCAGCCTCAAACCAGGAATTAAGTGCAGGGGCAAACAATCTCTTTGAGTATGTAAAGCGACTGGAAAATATCGTTAAAAAGTTTAAACTGAAATAAATTAATATTCAACAGTGTTTATCATTTCCGACCAGTTACTCAATTTTTTAAGCATTTGTATTTTATCCTTACTTTCCATTTTTGCTTCTTCAACAATTTTTCTTAAAGAATTTATGGTGTTCTGGTAAAGGGCGCGGTCCACAGGATAAGGGGTACCATCCTTTCCCCCATGGGCAAAGGAGTACCTCACAGGATCCCTGTAGCTGGGCTTTGCTCCATAAATTACTTCAGCCACAAGGCTCAGGGCCCTTATGGTTTTGGGCCCTACCCCTTGAAGGGACAAAAGCTCTTCAAAACCCTTGGGGCATTTTTCGTAAATTTTGATAAGAGCCCTTTCCAGGTTTTCAGCCCTGGGAATATTGTGAAAAGCAGGCATAGTAAGGTTTTTTGGGGTACAAATTTTCTTAAATTCCCTTACTATTTTATGGGGCTTTTCCCTGCTCAAGGCAGCCGCTGTGGCTCTGTTGGCTTCGCTTTCCGAAGCCACCAGGTTTAATATTTTCCCTTTGCGGTTGCAGCAGACAGCCTCATGGGGCTCATTTACAAACTCCAGTGTTTTGCGGCTCAGCCAATGATATCTTCGGGCATATTTTGTCTGCTCATTCATCCCCTGTTGTACCACGGCCCAGTTTCCCTCCGGTGTAAAAATAAAGGTGTGGTGATAAAGCTGATAGCCGTCCTGAAGCGCCGCACTGTCAACCTTTGCGGCCATCTTGCTGGCATATACCAGCTTTGATATTTCCTGAGGAAAAGCAAATTTCTCCCCCCATTCCTCTATTTCCTGGGGCGTTTTTCGGGAAGTGCCTCCCTTGCCACCGGCAATAAAAATCCCCAATTCCCAGTTTCTCTCCTTTAATGCTGCTTTAACGGCACCGCATACCGTTGTGGTCAAACCCGAAGAATGCCAGTCAAACCCCAAAAGGCACCCAAAGGACTGAAACCAAAGGGGATCGGAAAACCTTTTCAATACCTCCGTGGGCCCGTATTCCAGCACCACAGTTTCCAGCAGCACAGCACTGAGGTTTTTCATTTTATTAAAGAGCCAGGGGGGACATTTTCCGCCGTGAAGGGGAAGGTTTACGCTGCCGGTTTTCATAATATATACCTCCCTAAAGCCTCAAAGATGTCTAATTTCCCTTTCCCCGTTCCGTTTCCCAGAGTTCCTCCATGATAATATCTTCCTCATGAAGGTTCTTTTCAGCCTTAATAATTATTTTCTTTCCCGTTTTTTTCTCCGTCTCCTTAATCCAGCCCTTTCCTTCGTTTCCCAGAACCGCAGCAATATAGGGATTAACTTTAACCACCAGGATGGGTGCTTCCTGCCTTTTCAAGCGGTTTATGATTTCCTTTTTGGCGCTTAAACTTAATGCTTCCCGGGACAATATCTTGCCTTTGCCGTCACAGTGGGGGCATTTCTGTAAAAGCACCCCCTCAAGGGGCCTATATTCCTTTTTACGGGTTATTTCCACCAGACCAAGCCTGGTAAGTCCCATAATTTTGGTGTGGGTTTTATCTTTTTCCAGCTCCCTTTCCAGAACTTCCAGCACCCTCTGCCTGTGCTCCTCCTTTGCCATGTCTATAAAATCAATGATTATTATGCCTCCGATATTTCTTAACCTCAGCTGCCTTGCTATTTCCACCGCGGCATCCAAATTGGTTTTAAAAATTGTTTCCTCTAAATCCCGGCTTCCTATGTATTTGCCAGTGTTAACATCAATGGCCGTGAGGGCTTCCATATGCTCGATAATAATGAAGCCTCCACATTTCAACCACACCTTATGCCTTAAGGCTCGCATAACCTGATGGGGGATATTGTACTTCTCAAAAAGATCCTCATCCTCAAACAAAAAAATTCTGTTCTTTAGCTGAAATTCATTATCCCCCAGCAGGCCGCAGACCCTATCGTATATCTTTCGGTCATTTATTTGAAGGCGTACCACTTTATCGTTAAAGAGATCCCTAACGGTCCTTTCCACCAGATCCCTTTCCCTATAGAGAACCGCAGGGGCCCTTTCCCTTTCATTTCTTTCCAGTATCTCCTCCCACAAGCCTGTAAGGTATCTGATATCCTCATTGAGTTCTTCCGGGGAAATCCCCTCGGCCACCGTCCTGACTATTATGCCCATTCCATCGGGTTTAAGTTCAGTGGCGGCGGCTCTCAGCCTATCCCTTTCTTCCTCATCCTTTATTTTCCGGGAAACCCCCACATAGTCCAAATAGGGCATCAAAACGGCAAACCTTCCGGGAATTGAAATCTGCGTGGTAAGCCGGGCTCCTTTTTTATCCAGGGGTTCCTTGGTAACCTGTACCATAATTTCCTGCCCCGGTTTTAACAAATGTTCAATATTTCCCGGGCCGTTCTTATTCTTTCCGGCATTTTCGGTTCCGGAGACCACATCCCCAGCGTATAAAAAGGCGTTTTTTTCAAGACCGATATCTATAAAGGCCGCCTGTATTCCCGGGAGTACATTGGCAACTTTTCCTTTAAAAATATTTCCTACAAGCCCCCTGTATTTGCCAAAATATATTTCCACCAGCCGGCCTTCTTCCAGCACGGCAACTCTGGTATCATCCTCATCTGCCTGAATTAAAATTTCCTTTTCCATTTTTCACATCATTCCTTTACTCCAAAGCCAGTATTTCCATAGGGGTTAGAAGTTTTCCCCTGTGCAAAGCAAAAATTCCAGTACGAACTATGTTCAAGGACTCCTGCTCTCCCAAATCCCCCAGTTCCTCTAATACAGCAACCAATACTGCATAGGGGGAAACAGAACCAGAAGGGCTGAGTTCAAGAAGGGCTTTTATGGTTAATATATTTCCGTTTAGCTTCCCTTCCAGGGTATAAATCCCAGGACGAATATTTTTAATTTCCATACCCCTTTTTGTCCTCTTTTTAATGGGTATTTCCTCTTGGGCAAGAATTTTAGCCGCCGCTTTTTCCACTTCCTCTGGGGAGAGGGAATCCTTAAGTCTGCAGGATATAATATATTCCCCCCTTTTGACCACCGCATTGATGGAGGGGCTTCCCACGGGAACCTCCTTGCCGTCCCGAATTCCCATACCACATGGCATTTGTGCATCTAAATCCATGACGGCACGCTCCACATCCACGGGGACTTCAAATTCCCAATCCACACATTCTCTCTTTCCGGCAATCCCCACGGCAAGGGCAGGACCAAAGGAAATTTTGGGATGGGGATTATACCCCTGGGTGTAGACAATGGGAAGAGCTGCACGCCGGGCAGCCCTCTCGAAAAGCCTGACCACATCCAGCTGGGAAAGGAAACGGGCAGCTTCTTCCTTATAAAATTCAAATCGGATCCGCACCCTAATCACCGCCTCTGATTTCAGGATATACCTCCAGGGCAGGACAGAGGCCGCAGCCTGCACAGCGTCCTCCCATACAGCTTTCAGTGGGTATTTCTTTTAGGGCCCGTTCATATTCTCTAATTAAAAATTTCTTTGATACTCCCGTATCTATATGATCCCATGGAAGTACGGCATCGGTTTTCCAGGGAAAATTCACATAACTGAAAGGATCATAGCCCTGTTCCTCAAAGGCAGTCTTCCATTTATCAAAATCAAAAAACTCGGCCCAGCTGTCAAATTTGCAACCCTTTAACCAGGCGGAAAAAATTACTTTTCCCGTTTCCCGGTTTCCTTTGGCCAGCACTGCTTCAAGAAAGCTCTGTTGGGCATCATGCCAGTTAAAAACAAGACCCTTCCCCCGAAGGTTTCTTTTTAAATAATCCTGTTTTTCTTTTAACACCTCTATTCTATCCTGGGCAGCCCACTGTAAGGGTGTGTGGGATTTGGGAACAAAGGAAGAGACGCTAACCGTCACTTTAACTCTCCCGGCATCTTTACCCCTGATTTTCCGGCCCAGTTCAAGGACTCCACGGGAAAGTCTAACAATTCCATCAATATCCTCCTCCGTCTCCGTAGGTAACCCAATCATAAAATATAATTTAATTCTGTCCCATCCCGCTTCAAAGGCCGCACTCACCGCTTCCCATAAATCTTCCTCGGAAACCCCTTTATTTATAACGTCCCGGAGCCGCTGGGTACCCGCTTCGGGAGCAAAGGTTAGAGTGGATTTACGCACCCTTTGCACTGCCCGGGCAAGATCCACGGAGAACCTGTCCACCCTGAGGGAGGGAAGGGAAATGCTTATCCTTCTGTTTTCCAGCCTTTTTGACAGCTCCAGGGCAAGATCATTAATGGAAGAATAATCAGCGGTATTGAGGGAGACCAAAGAAATCTCGCCGTGCCCGGTGCTCCGGGCCAATTCTTCAGCTTGTTTTATAAGGTTGTCTTTGGATTTCTCCCTCACCGGCCGGTAAATAACACCCGCCTGGCAGAAACGGCATCCCCTTACGCAGCCCCTTGCCGCCTCAACCATCATTCTGTCGTGTATAACCTCGGTAATGGGAACAAGGGGCCTGGTGGGAAAATAAACGTTGTCAAAATTTCTAACCACTCTTTTGATAACCCTGTGGGAAGGGATCTCGGAAGAAAAATCCCTTACGGTTCCGTCGGGATTATATTCAAAGGAATAAAACCTGGGAACATAAACTCCCTCAACCTCTGAAACTTTCTTAAGAAACTGTTCCCGGTCAAGTCTTCCATTTTGGGACAGTTTGCTTTCCTTAAGGAGTTCCAAAATTTCCAGTAAAGCTTCCTCGGCATCGCCAATTAAAAAAAAATCAAAAAATGAAGACAGGGGTTCGGGATTAAAGGCGCAGGGACCCCCGGCTACCACAAGGGGATCCTCATCCCCCCTGTCTGAGGACTTAATGGGTATTCCCGCAAGATCCAGCATATTAAGTATATTGGTATAATTAAGCTCATACTGAAGGGTAAAACCCACCACGTCAAAATCCTTAACGGGTCTAAAGGATTCCAGGCTGAACAAAGGTATACCCAAACGCCGCATTTTTTCTTCCATGTCAACCCAGGGAGCAAAAACCCTTTCCATTAAAAAATCTTCTCTGCTGTTAATCAGTCCATAGAGAATCTGAAGTCCCAGGTGGGACATGCCTATTTCATATGTATCGGGGTATGCAAAAACCATTTTTACCGCTGCATCATCCCAACTCTTTCTTATTATATTCCATTCATTACCAATGTACCGGGCGGGCTTTTCCACTTGAGAAAGTACAGCATAGACTTTATCCCTAAGCATAACCTTCCTCCATTCAGGACTGAATAAATGCAATTCTAAATTTTGTATATTTGTCCAATAGTATACCAAAATCATAGGTAAAACTTAAATTCCCACTGTTAGCTCTAGAAACAAAAGAAAAAGGTAGCTTAAATTTCCTTATCAGCCCCCATAAACCCGTCAATGGGATTAACGATATTTCCGGCCCTTCGAACTTCAAAATGCAGGTAAGCCCCGGAATGGGGAGCTAACTTAGCTATTATCTCTCCCTGTTTTACCTGCTGTCCCTCTTTTACGGTGATTTCCCAGCAGTTGCCGTATATAGTGACAAGATCCCCGCCGCAGTCAATCTCAACGTATTTTCCCAGGCGCTGGTTTTCACCCACTGTATTAACTTTACCTCCAAGGGCAGCCTTAATTTCCGCGCCGGGCTTCTCCGCTAAAATATCTATACCTGGGTGCAGCAGCCTATCCCCTTCGGGAGAGGTTTCCCAGCCAAACTCTCTCTGTATTTTTCCGGATACCGGTATAATCAATTCACGCCGGTCGAAGCTGTCCAGCTCCCCGCCTTTATTGTTTAAAAAAGTTTTCAATACACCCTTTTCAAAGGGGTCCATCCAAATTCCCCTTTTTACGGCCTCAGCAATGGAGCTGCTTAAATCGGATTTTTCATCCACAAGGTAATAGGCGGAAACCTCCTTTACTTTTGCAACATAAGGGCTTTCAATAAAAGAAAAACCCAGTAATATCAAAAACAGTATTAGGGCAACAGCAAGTCGGATATAAATTTTCCTTCGCCTTTGCAGTTTATCCCTTTCTATAAAATCATAACTTTCTAAAGGAGGACCGCCGGTTTTTGACCTTCTTTTAAACCCAATAAACCTTTTCAATGCTTTTCCCTCCCGGGACAGGCTGCTTTTTATGAATATATGCTTTCCTTAAAGGAGATATTACTTCTCATCCCTTTGTCCCGAAAGGAATAAAGCATTAAAATCTAATGGTCTGCCTGCGTACGTTCACATTTAAAACAAGGCCAATGGCCGTCATGGTTGCCAGCATTGAGCTTCCCCCGTAGCTGAATAGGGGGAGGGGTATCCCCGTTATGGGCATTAATCCCACGGTCATTCCCACATTTTCCAGCACATGGAAAAATATCATGGAAATTACCCCCGCTACCAAAAGGGTGCCGAACATATCCTTTGCCCTGGAAGCAATATTTAAACCCCGGTATATCAGCCCAAAATACAGAGTCAGTAGTGCACAGGCCCCTAGAAATCCCAGTTCCTCTCCCACCACGGAAAAAATAAAGTCCGTATGGTGTTCCGGGAGAAAATTAAGCTGAACCTGAGAGCCTTGATATAGACCCTTTCCTAAAAGCCCTCCGGAACCAATGGCAACCTGGGACTGAATTATATGGTATCCAGCCCCCTGCCCGTTGGCCCCATCATTATAGGGGTCCAAAAAAACCACCAGCCGCATCAGCTGATATTCCTCCAAAGGAAGGGGAAGACCAAAATTAAAATGAGCCACCAGCAGCATAACAATTATCAAAATTGCTGAAAAAATTATATAAAGAAGGAGCTTAGGGTTAGCTCCCCCCACAAAAAGCATGCCGAACAAAATTGCCGCAAAAACAAGGGAAGTTCCCAAATCCCCAAACATAACCAAAACCATGGGGATACCCACATGAATGAAACAGGGAATGAGATCCTTCAATGTATTGAGTTTTCCCTGGCGGTCTGTAAGATATTTGGCAAAGGTAATGATGACAATAACCTTGGCAAACTCCGAAGGTTGCAGGAGAAAAGGGCCTATGGGTATCCAACTCCTCTGCTTTCCCACTGCTATAACAAAAAGCAAAATGAGTATATTAAAAACATAGAGAAACTTTGCATAATTGCGAAGGCTGTTGTAATCAATCAGATTAACCAATATCGCGGAAATAATTCCTAAAATTATCCAAACCACCTGACGTTTGACATAAAAAAAAGGATCACTGGTCACGTTGAGGGTGGCGCTGCTGAGGACAAAGCCACTCATAACTAAAATGCCCAGAACACATGCCAAAAAAACATAGTCAAGATTCTTTATGTATACCTTTCTTTCCACGGCTATCCCTCCGGAAATTGGATGGGGTGCAGTTTTCCAGTGCTTTATGCTCATCTTTAAATTATACAACATGACAGGGGGGTTATCTATGAACAAATGAAAACAAAAAAAAGCTGCTTCCTAAGAAGCAGTTTGTTATTTCAGTTTATTTATTTTCATTATACGTCCTTTTCATCCTTACAATGGGTATACTGGCCACCAGGGCTAGACAGTTATCCTCATTATTGAAATTTACCTCAAGCCCCTTTTCATCAATTTCCAAATATTTTGAAATCACACCGATCATATCCTCTTTCAGGGCTTCCAAAATATGGGGGGAAATACTGCAGCGGTCCTGTACCAGCACAAGCCGCAGCCTCTCCTTAGCAACATTCTTACTTTTATCCGCTTCGTCTCTACCAAAAAGCCTCTGTAATAATTCTAACAACAGCTTCTCCCCCTTCTCCTACTTTTTCCTGCCAATCAACCGTTTGAATAACGCCATTATCCCCTCATTAGCTTCAAGGAGCATGATGGGAATGTCTTCACCCGTAATCCTCTTAGCAATATTTCTATAGGCTTCCCCTGCATTGGATCGGGAATCCAGCACAGCGGGCTCACCTTTATTGGTGGAAATAACAATCATTTCATCTTCAGGAACAACTCCCAATAAGTCAACTGCTAAGATATCTATAATATCATCTATATCCATCATATTACCCTGTTTAACCATATCAGGCCTGAGGCGGTTAATGATTAAATCAGGCTCATTTAGGCCTGCTGCCTCAAGAAGGCCGATAACCCGATCAGCATCCCTTACCGCAGCAACTTCGGGGGTTGTTACCACCACCGCCCGGTCAGCACCGGCAATGGCATTTTTAAATCCCTGTTCTATCCCTGCGGGACAGTCAATAATAACATAATCAAAATCTTCCTTTAATTTCTGGCACAGTTCCTTCATCTGTTCCTCGGTTACCGCCGTTTTATCCTTGGTTTGGGCTGCAGGCAAAAGATATAAGCTTTCTAAACGCTTGTCCCTTATAAGTGCCTGTTTTAGTCGGCAGTGGCCGTTGGCGACGTCCACTATATCGTATACAATGCGGTTTTCCAACCCCAGAACCACATCAAGATTGCGCAGCCCTATATCCGTATCCACTAAAACTACGCTGTAGCCTTCTTTGGCCAGACCTGTCCCGATGTTGGCCACCGTTGTTGTTTTTCCAACCCCGCCTTTTCCTGAAGTAATAACAATAACCTCTCCCATTCCAATGCCTCCCCTTAGCTGTTTATACCTGAACTATTGAGTTGATACCTTATTACCCCCCATGCTTAATTTTTCAATAACCACTTTACCGTCATAGACTCTCGCAACCTCCGGGTGCTGGAAGACACAATCATCCTCAGCATTATCAGGTGCCCTTGTTATATAGCCGGCAATTCTAACCTGCGTCGGGTTTAATTTAAAGGCTGCTACAATTGCCTTAGTATTCCCATGAGCCCCTGCATGGGCTATCCCCCGTAAGGTTCCAAAAACCAATATATTTCCCCCGGCTACCACTTCGGCACCCGGATTAACATCACCTAAAATTACCACATGTCCTGGATACCGAATGCTCTGTCCGGAACGTAAAGTGCGCTGAATTAAAATGGTCATATCCGAGGGTATTTCCACTTCACCGATGTCATCATTAATATGCGAAGCTTTATCAGCCTTTTGTGGATCTTTCTTTCCAAAATCCTTGGATTGGGAACCTTTGTTATATAAATGGGGGTAGATTTCCGGAGGTTTATCATGCCGCAGAATCTCACTGGGAGGTGTTAGCTGCATAAGCATATGTATTCTATCAATATCCCTTTTCATATCCCCTTCTCCTTCTTTTACAAGCTCAGTGGGTGCAGCCTATGGTTTTCACAATTCTACGAAGAAACACCAATTCCTTCCGATTAAATATAAAAATAAGTTAGAATTTTCCACCAAACTTCGTTTTTTTATGACATATCTTCTCTTTCCTCCTTTTCTTTTTCCTTTAAACCAAAATATTCTTCAAAAACTGCCTTGGCCACTCGCCCCGCTGAGCCGCCACCGCTTTCCCCATATTCAATGATGCATGCAAAGGCTATCTGGGGATTGTCATAGGGCGCAAAAGCAACGAATACGCCATGAAAATCCTTATTCTTACGGTCTCCACTCCTTCCTGTCTGAGCCGTTCCCGATTTTGCTCCTACTCCAATATGGGACGGAAAATCCTTAAACAGGAAATAAGCCGTTCCTCCCGGTTCTGTAACTGCCTTCATCCCCCGTCTTACATGGGCAAGGGTTGTATCCGATACACTTACTTCCTTTATCAGTTCCGGTTTGTATTCCTGCACCACCTTACCGTCAGGGGAAAGTACCTTATCAATAAGATATGGCCGATATCTTTTGCCCCCATTGGCAATGGTGGCTACATAGTTGGCCAGCTGTATAATGGTATAATTGTTGGAGCCCTGTCCAATGGAAGTGTTATAAGTATCAAAGGGTTGCCATTTGGTATAAAAATTAAGATCTATTTTATACTGCGCCTCTAAAATTCTCTTTCTGTTTTCGTAGTTTCGCTTAATTTTTTCCTGCTCTTCGGCACTCTCCGCTTTCTCCAGCATATTTTTATATTCCTCTTCCAAAGCCTCCAGTTCGGTTCTATATTTATTTTCAATTATTGGTTGGTACTGCTCCTTTTTACGCTGGGGGCTAGGGAGAAGACCGCTGCTTTCATTTATAATTCCCAGGGCATTGGTCTTTTCCCCCAGGCCAAATTCCTTAGCTATCTCAACCATCTTATCTATGCCTGCCCTGCGCCCCGCTTCCTGAAAATAAGTGTTGCATGATTCCCCAATGGCGCTGTACAGATTGACCCGTCCATGCACATTCCAGCATTTAATGTAAGGGGGCTTCCAGTAAGCCCCTTTGCATGTTAAACTCTCCTTGGGGTTTACGCCCTTTTCCAGAGCAGCCATGGCTGTGACCAATTTAAATGTAGACCCTGGAGGGTATTGCGCCTGGAATACCCTATTATACAGAGGCCTTTTTTTGGGATCGTTATAATAATCCTTTTTTTCAGCAAAGGAACCATCAACAAAGTCATTGGGATTAACAGTAGGCCTGCTGGCAGCCGCCAGTATCTTGCCCGTCTTAACATCCAGGACCACTGCACCCCCCGCCATTGCCTTGGGGTTCTTCTTTTTTACATCGGCAATTACTTCGTCCATTGCCTCTTCCAGCGCCCGCTGCAGCTCCAAATCAATGGTAAGCACCACATTGTAACCCGGTGTTGGAGAAATGGCCACAAGCTCTTGAATCTTTCGGTTATTGGCATCAACTTCTATCTGATGGACTCCGTCCTGCCCCTTAAGACCTATAACCCGACCATCTTCGTAGCGGATAAGTTCAGCAAAACGCTCAATACCCGTTTTCCCAATCCAGTCCTGCATACTGTACTTATACATGGAATACTTTTCTAGCTCATCTTCGCTAATTTTGCCCACATAGCCAAGAATATTTCCCAATAGCTCGCCATGGGGATAGTAGCGCATGGGCCGCTCTTCAATACTGACACCGGGAAGTTCCTGTCTGTTTTCTTCGAGCTTTGCCATAATCTCCCACGCCTTTTCACCCCAATGGAGACGGGCAATTTCCACGGGTTCATATTTTCTGGTCTGTTTTTCTACCGTTTCAATGATATTTTCAGCAGTTATATCGGGATCATCTATAATATTAGACAATTTATGGGCAATGCTTTCTAAATCAAGATCCTCCGAGGGTGTGATGAAAACGGAAAATACGGGCACGCTGGTGGCTACAATATTCCCTTTGGAATCCAGGATATCGCCCCGTCTGGCAGGTATCTGGATTAAACGCAGGCGGTTGCTTTCCGAAAGCTGCATAAACTGTTGATTTTGGATTATCTGGAGGTAAAAGAGGCGTGAAACCAACAGAAAAAAAACCAGGACAACCAACACAAAATATACGGTGAGGCGTAAGTCCTGTTCCCTTTTTTTCAATAATTTTCCTACTTTCAAAAATTCCACAGCCCATTACCTTCCCAATGTTCTTAATAATCTTTTTTTCGAGGAGTAAAACTGCCCCCAACAAAAAACAAGGGAAATAAGCAAGTTGTAAAAAGTAATATGTATAATAGGTATAAAATTGTGAATGGGATTTCCGGAATAAAAACCAAGGCAGAAGAGAACAACGGTATATAGACACCCATGGATAATAGAACCTATAAAAACGCCAATAAGGGGAGAAATCAAATTGTCTTGAAACAATTTTTTTCCCAGTACTCCCACGGCATACCCCGCAGTCATCTTAGTCAAAGCCTGAATTCCTATATATCTGCCCACAATTAAATCTTCCAAAATACCATAAATAAAGCCCAGTACAGCTCCTAACCTTTCTCCTTTGAAAAAGGCCGAAAGTAAGACGATTACAAGGATAAGATCAGGTTTTACCCCACCAATTTTAAAAAAGTGAAATAAAGTGGACTGCAGAACAACGGAAGCTAAAAACAAAGCCCCAAATATAACTCCTTGAAGGATCACTGGTTTTTCACTCCAGTTACAATCAAAACTTCCTCCAGCCTGTCAAAATCCACAAAGGGTTCGACAATGGCCCGCTTCATTAATCCATTGGCCTCGGGATAAACCCCTTTGACATAGCCGATCCTTAGTCCCTTGGGGAAAATGCCCCCAAGGCCGGAGGTAATCACCACGTGGTTTTTGCCCACAGGGGCATCATAGGGCAGATGTATAAGCTGAAGTTCATCTGTATTAGGGCCCAGCCCTTCAACTACTCCCGGGGTCCGGGTTTGCTGTACCAACGCTGCCACAGCCCCTTCCCGGTCAGTGATCAGAAGAACCTCAGAAGTATTGGCTGAAACATTTGTTATGCGTCCCACCACTCCTCTTTCGCTGATGACGGGCATATTCTTCTCTATGCCATGCCTATAACCTTTGTCAATGGTTAAAGTGCTGTGCCAATTCTCAGGGTTTCTGCCAATTACCCTCGCTGCCGTTAAATCATAATGCCCGTCTATAGTTTCCATAAGCCCCAAAAGTTTTTTTAAGCGAATATTTTCCTCGCGGTATTCCTTTAATACTGCATTTTCTTCCTTAAGTTTTTCAATGGTTTTCTTCAGCTCTTCATTCTCCGAACGTATTTTTATAAAAGAAAAAGCAGCATTAAAAAAGCTGTCAACCTTTGAAGCTGCCGTCGTTACAGCGCCTTGAGCCGGTGCCAAAGCTTCTCTTAAAAAAACTTCAGCAAAATTTAAACCAGGCCTTTCAAAACCAGTAAATTTTATTAATAAAACCAGAGCCAGTACCACCACTATGGCTAAAAAAAATACCTTGGATTTACTTAACCTCCGCAAGCATACCACAACCTTTATCAAACAGTACTTTACTTCTTATTTGGAATGAGAACCCTCTGTAGCAAATTTATATTTTCAAGCACTTTCCCTGCACCAATAACAATGGCAGTTAAGGGATCATCGGCTAAGTGCACGGGCATTCCTGTTTTTTCGCTTACCAGTTTATCAAGGCCAAAAAGCAAGGAACCGCCGCCTGCCATAACAATTCCCCTGTCCATAATATCAGCCGCCAGTTCCGGTGGTGTCTGTTCCAGGCAAGCTTTTATCGCTCCGATGATATTATCCACAGGATCCTTTAAGGCTTGATGAATTTCTTCTGCGGTTATTTCCAATGTTTTGGGAAGTCCCGATACCAAATCCCTTCCCCTTACCTCAAAGGTTTTTTTCTGCCTTTCCCTTCCCTCTTCTGAATCATCAAAATATGCCGCTCCCAGATTAATTTTTATCTCCTCAGCAGTTCTTTCTCCTATGGCAAGGTTATATTTGTTTTTAATATAGTGGGAAATGGCTTCATCCATTTCATCTCCGGCAACCCTTATGGATTTACTTGTAACAATTCCTCCCAGGGAAATCACCGCCACTTCAGTTGTTCCTCCACCAATATCCACGATCATGTTGCCCGTGGGCTCGTGTACGGGCATACCTGCCCCTATGGCAGCAGCCATGGGTTCTTCGATGAGAAATGCTTCCTTTGCTCCCGCCTGAAGGGCAGCTTCCCTAACGGCCCTTTCTTCCACGGCAGTTACCCCTGAAGGAACCGATATGACCACCCGAGGCC
>JAAYIF010000019.1 GCA_012523575.1 Clostridia bacterium | reverse complement strand
TTTTGGGGGTGGCCTTTGATAAGCCTGCGCTTTCTGAAAAAGGAAAGGCTGAAATTCCTAAAGAACAGATACCCAGGTACGCCATGTCATTGGAAATCCCTATAATCCGAAACCTACAAGGAGTAGGGGGCGGAGGCGGGGGTGGTGGAGATGGTGCTGGGGGCGGAGGCGGCGGGCAGCAGAGGGGCAACAGTTTTATTATTACTTCAACGGGAAACGAAGTTTGGGGCATTGAAAGGACCTTGAGCAAGCGTTTGGGCCGGGAAAATTTTTACGGCCATATGAAGGTAATTGTAATAGGGGAAGATTTAGCCAGGGAAGGGATAAGGGAAATACTTGATTTCTTTGTCCGCCGTAGGGAGATTCACGGGAGAATAAGCCTAGTCATTGCAAGGGAAAAAGCTAAAAAAGTACTTGAAGTTACGCCCTTGGAAGAAAATTTTTCATCCCTCTATTTGGAAAGGCTTCTTAGTGAGGCGCAGCGCTCACAGGTCAAGATAGAGGGGGATTTTTTAAAAGCATACACTTCGCTGATCAGCTCCGGGAATGCTGTGCTTCCCAGAGTGAGGGCCAGTTCAAATACGCAAATTATTGTTGGGGGAGCGGCTGTAATAAAGGACTGGAAATTAGCAGGTTGGCTTAGTGAGCTGGAAACAAGCGGCGTTAACATTGTTAATGATGAAGTGATGGGAGGAAGTATAACCGTTGTCGACCCCCAAAGGGAAGAGGGGTTAATAGTAGTAAGAATAGTTAATTTAGGAACCCAAAGGGCGGTTGAAATTAAAGGAAATAAGCCGGTTTTTACCTTGAACATTTTTGCGGAAGGGGGCATTGTGGAAAAATCTAGCATCAACATCTTATTCAATAAAAGCCTCCTTGATCAGGTGGAAAGGCGAGCTGAATTAGAAATACAGCGAAGAGCCTTTGCTGCCATTGACAAGCTTCAGAGGGAATATAAGGCTGATATCTTTGGTTTTGATCAAATGGTTGCTAAAAAATTTCCCCGATACTGGAACAAAATTAAAAAGGAGTGGGACGGGAAATACTTTGCCGAAGCGGAGGTTATTATAAATGTTGATGTGAAAGTTAGGAGGATGGGGACCGTAAGATAATCAGGGGGTTACGGAATGATCAGGAGTAATGACCGCATAACAACGTGGCAGATGTTTATATTGCTAATAAGTGCAATAAATGCCATTGAAGTCTTAATCTTCCCGCGCCAGCTGGCTACGGAAGTTGGTCCAGACGGGTGGATTTCCCTTATTGGCGGGCATCTTTTGGCTGCCATTAGCCTTTTTTTCATAATTAAATTGGGGCTTTTGTTTCCCAATGAGACCTTTGCGGAATATACGCCGAGGATAGCCGGAAATATTTTTGGCACTTTTTTTGTTTTGTTGGCGGCTTCTTATTGGATTTTGATTACCGCCAGGATATTAAGGCAGTTCGGTGACTTCATCATTCTTATTTTGGACAGGACCCCCATTGAAATACTTATATTATCAAAACTTGTGTTGGCAGCCTTTATTGTCAGATATGGGGTTGAGGTCATAGCCAGGATTTGTGAAATTCTTTTTCCCCTTTTTATTTGCCTGATTTTTGTATTGACTATGGTGGCTGTTCCCGAGATGGATTTTTCCAACTTCCAGCCTGTGTTAAGTTCAGATTTCAAAAGCCTTTCCTATTCCATTATTAATACTGCTTTGGGCCTTGAGGGAAAGGAGATTTTCTCCATGCTCATTCCATTTATGATAGTACAGGTCAATGCCTTTAAAGTCGGCTATGCGGCCATAGGGCTCAACCTTGTGCTAAGGTTAATGATATTTATAGCGACCATAGCTGTATTCGGTGTTGATATAACGAAAATATTTATCTGGCCTGCGGAGGAGCTGGGCCGGATAGTTGCTGCTCCGGGGCAGTTTTTCGGAAGGTTAGATGCCCTATTGATTGGCCTATGGGTTACTGTTACTTTTTCTTCTGTTATTATTTATTACTACCTGGCAAGCCTTACCCTATCACACCTGTTGAAGTTCAGGGAGCATTCAATAATGGTATTCCCTCTTTTCCCGGTCATATTTTTGCTGAGTTTGGTTCCAAAAAACATCTTAGAAACGGATCAGTTTTCTTACTATACTTCTTTCATCTTTGGTGCTCTTGTTTATGTCATTCCTCCCCTTTTGATATTGATATCCTATATCCGCGGCACTCATAAAAAGCGGCCTAAAGGGGGAGGGTAAAGGTGGCGGCAGGAATCTTCCGGGTGATTGTTGTTGGATACTCATTTTTAACCTTTGACAGGATGCTGGTTATAGTCATCTCCGGCCTGGTCACTGTATTTATGGAAGGAAGGCTCATGGCACGCTTGGGGCTTTACAGAGAAAGCGTATGGGCTAAAGCGATTGGCTGGTTCCTTGTGGCTGCAGGAATCGGCGCATGGGTACTGGTCAATTTGTGGAATAGATTTTGAAATTTAAAGGAGTTGAGAGTTCAGTAAATTAGCTTTGGATTTTTAGTGCCGGTGAAACTTGACATGGGGCGAAGATATATGTCATAATATAGCTTGCAAGTAGAAATGGGATTAATTTTTTAATTTAAAAGCTAAATACAAATGTGGGCCTATGGCGCAGCTGGGAGCGCGCTTGAATGGCATTCAAGAGGTCGGGGGTTCGAATCCCCCTAGGTCCACCAAAGCAGCAAAATCCGAACTTTTCTCCCATTGGAGAAGGGTTCGGATTTATTTTTTATCTGAATTAATGTTTGTTACAGCAGCAGCAAGGGATACAGGCTTTACAAAGTCTGCATCCCTTGTTCGTTTTTCTTAGAAGAGTTTACCATTTCAATTCTTTTGCTGCAATTTCAATAAATTTAATACATTTTTTACGGTTATTATTTTAGATTACAATATTGCAAAATCGGAAGTATTTGTTTTGTATTTACTTTAACGACCTAACTATAAAAAATATGGAACAAATAGATAGAATTAAAGGGGCGTGGGCAAAGAATGGATCTTGATCTTGTATTCAAAAAATTGATTAAGAAACAGGTAAATTATCAATCGGATAACTTGGGCTTGAATCTGTTAATCACCAGATTGAGGAGCAAATATGCAAAAAAACCGACGCCTGATGAACTGGAAAACTGTTTGCAGGAAATGAAAGCGTTTTTCTCAAAATACAGCTCAATACTTCAAAAAGATATAGAAATGCTTAAAAGGCTATAAGGGGGTAAAGATATGTTAGTCACTCTTGAAGATGCGAAAAAATTAATCGAGAAAGGAAAAGTGTTGCACATAGCGGCTGACGAGTCTTTGTTAGAGCAGCTGCCGAAAGGGAATTGGATTGCGGGAACCACCCCTTATTTTATAACAGAGCAAGGCGGTATCACCTGTAAGGATAAGCTGTTTGTAAACGAAATGGACTGTGCGGTGGAGCATAAAATAAGTGTATATGACAAGGACAATATATTCGATATAACAAAAGATTCATATTCTAACGGAATTACCTTTCTGGTCATGCCTTTTGCAAGCGACGTTGCAGTCTATTTTGCAAAAGAAGCGCCTAATTCGGGCGACCTGTTAATGAATCCCACGGTTGGCTGGATAACAGGTTTTGATCTCTCCACCGACGCATCCGCGAAGGTATTCGACGGCAGTTCCGGCAAGTCCTACGGAGACAAAGCGGTTGCATTACATATTTGCCTACCCGATGATAAAATAGCAAACCTAGGCATTGTAAACATTTTCAATATAGATGAGGGCGACACAAAAATCGAATTTACAGAAGACACATTGTCTGTTAAAAAGTGTTTAATTAACGGAAAAGAGATGTTTTTGTACGATTATATACTGGAAAATAAAATTAACACGCAGCTGCCGTTGGTCGCAGATTACAACGGCACATACATAAATGTATCTATTAAATCTGTCTCCGAAGAAGACAAGACAGTGGACCTCTACGCGCCCGTATTTTCAGGGAAAGTATATCGTTTTTCAAGCCCCGTAAGCGATTATGCGGTAAGCTTCGCAGAGCAATTAAAGGAGTTTAAAGACCTTAAACCCATTTTTTCCTGCAACTGTATTCTCAACTACCTTTACGGAGAGCTTGAAGGCAAGGCCACACCGCCGTTCGCCGGGCCTGTAACTTTCGGCGAAATTGCCTATCAACTTTTAAACCAGACATTGGTATATGCAGTGGTCACGGATAAATAATTGGCGTTGATAACATATAGGAGCTGTGCAATAAAAGTTTACGCACAGCTCTTTTTGTATTGCTAATACAAATTGTTTGAATACAATTCAATAGGTGTTCTAGCCATCATAATCACCCTTAAAGCTTTTGTATTCGTTAGGAAAACAATAGATATAGTGTGGGGTGAAAGAAGTGCCGTTGAAAGGAAATCCGCAAGATATTCAATTTGTTCCATAATCAAGAGTATGATAAAGTAAGTAATAAAATATAGTGATTAGTTCTTTAAAGTGAGAATTATGAAATGGCTATCAGTAAACTCTAATGTAATATCGCTAAAAAAGGATTTAAATAAAATTGCCTTTTTATTAATTGTTGCTGCAGGCTTACTGTCCGGTAGTCTATCCGAGTTGTTATTTTGGATTGCCATCTTGATAGCAATTTTTCTCACCTATTTAAACTATAAGTACAAATAGGGACTTAAATATCAGTTCTAAACTAATAGTCTATCAGAGACTATTGGCCAGACTGTCGACCTAGACTTTGTCGGCAGTCTGAAACCGCTAGTTTCAAAGATTAGTGGTTTTTTCATGCTTTCTAGTGAATCAGTATAAAACAACCTAAAATCGAGGCGGCAAGAACAAAAAAGCAAAAAAGTTTGATGCGTTTAAGGCATGGCATGGGCCGTGCCTTTTTACTTTTGACTAGGTTAATACGCCTTTGTATTAAGACAAAAAAATAATACACACCAAAATTTGGCAATCCATATAATATATTGAAAAATTTTTAAAGGAGAGATGTTTATGCATAAAATAACACCCGCAGAGTTTGTCCGTGAATCCCTTGAACTCAATCTCTTTTTCCTGCGCATCATGAAGGAACACTCTTTTTTTCTTGAAGCCGGGTTTTTGCCAAAGGATAACAAACTGGCTAAGCGGGCAGGTCGATTCAGAGTAAACTTTGAGAAACTGCTCGAGGAAGCGGTTGATTTGGCAGACGGCAGGGTTAGCCGTGCTGTTCTTAAATCGGGCGAAGTGGTTACCGATAATACAGTTCGGGCAGAGAAAAGGACTCAATTATTGTCGGGAGTTCCTTTTGATACCGGCCTTACCCGAAAGGAAGCCGAGCTAAAGCCGGGGGCAGGGGACCCTAAATTGGAAGACAGGGTGGCTAATTTTAACAACCGGGTAATTGAGGAGACAGAAGACTTGGTGGAGTTTAAAACCAGAGTCCTTGAGGGTATGCTTGACTGCCGCCTGTTTACTTGGAACTTTCCCCTTTTAATAGAGCATATCAGACGCGAGGCAAAATTTTTCATCGACCACTTGCAGAGGTTGCAGAAACGAGCATCTCTGGATCCTGCTGATGAGCTTCTTGAGGAGAAAATATTTTGGGATCGCATCATGGCCGAACATTCTTTATTCATAGCCCATTTGCTGGATCCCAGCGAAACCGATCTAATAAATACTGCAGAGGATTTTGCCCGGGAATTTTTCAAATTAGAAAGTCGAGCCAAACGCGTGAAGAAGGACACAGTTTTGCCAAGGCAGCTTTTAAGGGATGAAATAAGGGCTACTAGGGGAATCAGAGAATTTAAAAACACTGCAAAGGATCTGATTCTTGCCTGTGAGGTTAGATCGGTCATTATCCCGTTGCTTGCTGACCATGTACTGCGGGAAGCAAATCATTTTTATAGGATCTTGACCCAAGGTGAAGAGAGAAATTTAAATTAAACCTATACTGTCGAAAAAGCCCTTCAAAGAGCTCTCCATAAATCCACCCACAGTAATGAGGCGCAGCTAAAGCAGTGCCTCTCCTTTTTTAGCCCCTTTGTGCAATTTACCTAAGAAATGGTGTTGTATTTATGGGCTCTTTGATTGGATATTGAGAAATTTGTTCTTTCTGTGAAGCTCCTTGAAGGCCAGATCAATTCCCGTTATTTCCGCCACGTCTCTGTCGATGGTGAAAAGATCTTCCTTGGACAGCTCCTTTACAGAGGTTTTGCCCAGAGCCCGGATCCCTGCCTTTATTTCGTAAATGGTGGCATTAAAAAAATTTGTCAAGCTTTGGGCTCCTTTCTCAATATTAAACTTATTTTTATATTTTCCCGTTTCGTAGGCAAGCTGCGTTGGGGGGAAAAAGGGAGTAACCTTTGCAATCTGATCATGGGTGGCGGCTATTAGAACGGCTGTACCCAGGTAAACCGCATCGGCACCCAATGCCA
>JAAYIF010000018.1 GCA_012523575.1 Clostridia bacterium | reverse complement strand
GTTAAGCCATAGTTTGCTACCACCTGGTACGCAATCTTTACATTATCCAAAACTGATAGATTGCCAAACAGCCGAATATTTTGAAAGGTGCGGGCAATACCCATTTTGGTGATCTGATGGGGGTGCCTGCCCCTGAGATCTTTGCCTTCAAATACAATATTTCCGCTTGTAGGCTGATACAGACCTGTCAACAGATTGAAAACTGTTGTCTTTCCTGCACCATTGGGCCCGATTAAACCGACAAGTTCTCCCTGTTCCACTTCCAGAACGAAGTTGTTGAGAGCCACAAGCCCGCCGAAGGCTTTAGTGAGCTTGTTTACTGCCAACAGTGCCATTAAAGACACCCCCCAACTTCTGCAGGTTGTTTAAGGTGACCTCTTTTTCCCCTAACAATCCCTGGGGTCGGAAAATAGCTGAAAGGATCAATAGTACTGCATAAATGACCATACGCAGTTCTGGGATTGCCTGCAGAAAAGCAGAGGCTATGGTAATGATTACAGCACCCACCACGGAACCAGTCAGGCTTCCCAGGCCACCCACCATGACCATTACCAGTACATCAAAGGTGAGCATAAAGCTGAACTCTCTGGGCTGAAGAATTGTGTAATAGTGAGCATAGAGAACCCCGGCCAGCCCTGCCAGAGCAGCACCAATGACAAAGGCCAGTACTCTGTAATAGGTGATATTAACACCCATCATCTGGGCAGCCAGGTCATTTTCCCGCACCGATAAACAGGCACGACCATGGGAGGAACAGATAAAGTTCCTGATCAGCAGCAGTGACAGCACAACGCTGAAAAAGATGATCGGCCAGTTCACCAGAGCTGGAATACCCATCAGTCCGGAGGCGCCTCCCACATAATCGATATTCATCAGGACCACCCGGACAATCTCCCCAAAGCCCAGAGTGGCGATAGCCAGATAGTCACCCCGCAACCTCAAAGTGGGCAGGCCTACCAGCAGCCCTGTTAATGCTGCTGCCAGCATGCCTACTATAACAGCCAGAGGAAAGGGAAGCCCAAGATTTGCTGTAATAACAGCGCTGGAATAAGCGCCTACAGCCATAAAACCAGCATGCCCAAGGGAAAATTCCCCTGTAAAGCCGTTGATCAGGTTTAAGCTGGCGGCCAAAATGATATTGATCCCGACCAAATAAAGGTTTGTTACCCAGTACCCGGAAATAAAACCGCTACTGATCCCCCATTGAACAGCAACAAAAAACGTTGCCAGAACCAAACAAATAATTATTGTTGAAAGATATTTTTTCAAATTATCCACCTGCTTATCCACCTACACTTTCTCCTGAACGCCTTTGCCAAGCAGCCCAGTAGGTCGAATCAAGAGAACAAGAATTAAGATGATAAAGGCAACAGCATCACGGTACATAGAACCACCAAATCCAGCGACCAGCGCTTCGGTCATTCCCAACAATATCCCCCCGAGCATAGCCCCGGGAACACTGCCGATACCGCCAAGAACTGCAGCAATAAACGCCTTCAAACCGGGCATAAGACCCATCAAAGGTTGAACAGAGTTAAAATAAATACCATAAAGCAAACCAGCGGCAGCAGCCATTGCGGAACTGATAAAAAAGGTTATGGCAACAGTGGAGTTCACATTAATCCCCATCAATTGAGACGCCTGTCCATCAAATGATACCGCTCGCATAGCTTTTCCGGTCCGCGTTCTATAGATAACGTACTGTAAAATTAATACCAGGACCAATGTGGTGCCCAAAACCAACAGGTCCTTATTGTTAATGGTAATCCCCCACAAAGAATAGGTGCGCTCTGGAAAGAACCCCGCTGGATAGGTTCGTAAATCTGCCCCTAGAAAATACATCATAATATACTCCAGAAAGAGGGACACACCTATAGCACTGGTCAAGGCAGCAAGCCTGCTCACAGGGCGCACTCTGCGGTAAGCCACCCTCTCGATCAAAACCCCGAGGATGGCACAAGTAAGCATCGCAACTGCCAAACTAGGAATAAAACCGAGCCCCTTCAAAGCACATCCTAGGGCTACATAAGCTCCTACCATAATTACATCACCGTGGGCAAAATTGATCAATTGGATAATTCCATAAATCATGGTATAGCCCACAGCGATTAGGGCATAAATGCTTCCCTGTGATAGTCCGTTGAGCAGCTGTTGTAGCAGATCGGGCATTTCTCATCACCTCCAGTTTCCGCACCTCCAAGAGCAAGAAAAAGTTGTTCGCACGCGCATCGTCGTCAGGCGATGCGCGTTTCCGCACCTCCAAGAGCAGGAAAAAGGGAAGGGTAAAATCCCTCCCTTATGTTCGAATTTTCTTATTTAATGTTTGGGCTGCATCTTTTTGATCAGCTTCTGTTTGCCATTCTCTAACTTAATGATAGAAACCTCTTTGATGGGATTATGTTTTTCATCATAGGACAGTTTTCCTGTTACCCCTTCGAAGTCCTCAATATTTTCCAATGCCTGCTGGATCTTTTCAGGTTCGGCTGATCCAGCTTGTTCAATAGCCTTAGCCAGTAGGTAAGCAGTATCATACCCTAGAGCTGCAAAGGCATCAGGTGTGGTATTATATTTCTTCTCATATGCCTTGATAAAGTTCTGAATAAGATCCGATGGATCTTCTACAGAGTAGTGGTTGGTGAAATAGCAATTATTAAGATTATCTGCACCGGCAAGCTCCACTAATTTCGGGGAATCCCAACCATCAGCACCCATGATAGGCAGATCAATACCCATTTCCCGGGCCTGTTTAATGATCAGCCCAACTTGGTTATAGTAAGCTGGTACATAAATAAAATCAGGTTTTTTGGAATAAATACTGGTTAACTGCGGTTTGAATGCTGTATCTGTGGAGACAAAGCCCTCTTCAGCAACGATCTTTCCGCCCTTTTTGGTGAAATATTCTTTGAAGGTTTCACCTAAGCCCACACTGTAATCATTGTTTTTATCAACCATGATGGCGCCATTTTTCAGCCCCAACACATCATAGATATAATTAGCCATGACCTGAGACTGGTCCGGGTCGATGATGCAGACGCGGAAGATAAAGTCTTTCACCTTTTTGGTCTTCTCATCATAGGTAACCTCAGGAGCGGTTGCCGCAGGAGCCAAAACCGGGATTTTGGCAGCGGTAAGTACAGGTTCTTCTGTCTGCACAGCCCCTGATACAGCAGGCCCCAGTACAGCTACAACACCTTCAGACACAAACCTTTCAGCGATGTTGCGGGCTTCTCTATTCTGAGACTTATTATCCTGCACCAGTGGTTCAATCTTTTTACCCAGGACCCCACCATTGGCATTGATCTCTTCAAAGGCAAGCAAAATTCCATTCTTACAGCTTGTTCCATAAGTAGCCACATCGCCGGACAGCTCAAAGTTGACACCGACCTTGATGGTGTCCCCCTCAGCAGACTTCTGGGCATTTCCACCGCAGCCCGCAGCAAGTCCCAGGGCCAGCACAACTACCAGCAGTGCGGCCACCTTTACCCACTTTTTCATAACTCTCCTCCTTTCACTCCCTTTTTTTACTCAGCACGCCAAAAAAAATATAAATTCCCTTATTTTTCCCTTTATCCCCTCCTTTTTTCCCCTTGTTTAACCAATTTTTCGCAATATACAAGCACGATTATATATTTATCTCCGCTGCCTTGTCAAATGCAAACTGTAACCGCTATAGTTTAGAAATACTACAAATGTCCGTTTAGACTGGACAACATGGACAATCTCTTTCTTTGTTAAGGACACCTTTTCTGGTGCCGATTCTGAAGTAGGTGATGCCTTTGCAACCTAGGTCATATGCTGACTTAAAAAGTTTGTCAACTTTACCCACAGGATGTTCAAAGGGAGCATTAACGGTTTTGCTTATGCTGCTGTCCGTGTGCCTTTGGACCGCAGCCTGAACCAAAACATGCTCCTTTGGAGTAAGCTCCAATGCTGAAACGAAATAAGGGGGAAGTTCCCTCCCGGGGTTTTCCTTTATAAATCTTTCAGCCAACCAGTGACGCACATGGTAGGTACCGGTTCTGTCCTCCCTAACATAGGAAAAACTGAAAACCGGCTCAATCCCACTGCTTACCCCCGCCAGTATGGAGGTGGTCCCTGTGGGGGCCTGGGTTAACAGAACGGAATTCCTGATACCCCTTTTTTCAATATCCCTTTGAATCTCCCGAGGAAGCCTTTTTATAAAATAACCCTGTAAATAAGCTTCCTCGTTAAACCACGGAAAGCTACCCCTCTCGGCAGCAAGCTCTATGGATGCCCTGTATGCTTCCACTGCGATAAACCGATACAGGGTGTCGATAAATTCCAGAGATTCTCTGCTTCCATAGCGGATCTCCTTTAAAATTAGAAGATCGGCAAGTCCCATGGTACCAATGCCTATCCTTCGAGCGCCTAAACGCTGGGATCGTTCAAATTGGGGCAGAAAATAACTGTCCAGCTCTATCACATTGTCCGAAAGTCTTACGGCGGTATGTACGCTTTTTCTAAGAAGATCGTAGTTCACTTCCACCCGGCTGCCATTTTTTATTGCATGGGAAACAAGATTAATGGAGCAGAGATTGCACACCCCATAGGGACCCAAACCCTGCTCCCCGCATGGGTTGACGGATATAATTTCTTCTTTGTATTTGAGATTGGACTGCTCATTATACCTTTCTAAAAAAACAATGCCGGGTTCACCGGAAGCATGGGCAGCTTTAACGATTTTTTCCCAAATCCAGCGAGCCTTTACGGGCTTACCCCCGGGAACCACCCTGCCCCGGGAATCAATGCCATACTTCACTACGGGGAGACCCGCCCTTTCCCATGTACCTATATTGCCGTTCCATTTTCCGTTGTAGTCAGGATGGGTATAATCGGGAAACTTCCAGATCCAATCCCCGTCCCTTTCCACGGCCTCCATAAATTTATCTGAAAGGGCGACGGAAAGATTGGCGTTTTCAAGCTTTGCTTCTTCCGTGCTCTTGGCCTTTATAAACTCCAGTAAATCGGGATGCCAGTCCCAGAGCATGAACATCAAAGCAGCTCTTCTGCTGCCCCCCTGCTCCACCTGCTGGGCAACGGCGCCGGCTGCTTCCATCCAGCTGACGGAACCGCTGCTTCTTCCATTAACTCCCCTTACATAGGAACCCCTAGGCCTCAAAACGCTCCAGTTAATGCCCACTCCCCCACCCCGGCTGGTTATTTCCACCATTTTCTTTATGGTATCCATAATTCCCTGGCGGCTGTCGTTCCCAAAGGCTGGATCATCGCATTCCACCGGAATAACTGTGCAGTTGAAAAAAGTTAAATTAGTGTTTGTCCCTGCAGCGGCAAGAACCCTTCCTCCCGGCACAACCCTAAAATTTTTCAGAGCATCAAAAAACTCTACAGCATATCTTTCCCTCTCAATTTCTTTCTCTGCGCCGGCCAGCGCAGCAGCAACCCTATATGCAACTTCATCCCAAGTTGTTTCCAGGGGTTCACCCTTCTCATCCTTGCGGGCGTATCTGTCAAGAAGCACCTTTTCCCTCTGCTGGGTCCATGGAGGCTTGATGTATTCCACCCATTATCTCTCCCCTATTGGGATTTTTCCCCGTTATTTAGCACCTTTTAAAGCCTATTCATTCACCGCATCTATGAGCTGCATAAACTTATTTATAACTTTCTTTGAGGCTTCGGTTAAATTGGAAACGGCGGTATAGGTACCGTTTCTGTCCCCGTCTCTGTGCTTATCAACGGCTTCTTTGCCGTACACGTGAACAAGACGGTGGGGCTCTTCAATTTCCTTGAAAAGCCTTTGGGCCTCTGGGGAATAGTCCTTAATAGCATCTTTTCCCTGGGAGTAATACCATTTACCAAGATTGCACTGGGTGTGATCGGCCAGGTCCGCTTCTTCTCCCATTTCTCCCTTTAAAATGCTTATAACCCTATCAATCCAATTGGCATGATCCACCACCCTTTGGGCCAGGAAAATGCCAAGGCCCGCTTTTTCCACGGCCATGGTAAACAGCTGCTCCCATACTTTCCCCACCACTTCCCTGGTCAATTCAACGGAAGCCTCGGTATCACTGGCAACCGAATCTGCAAACTCAGCGGCCTGGGCAATTTCCGTTGATTTAGAGGCAATTTCTTCAACCACCGCTGTCTGCTCCTGGGCAACGGCGCTGAGCCTTTCTATGAGCTCTGCCATTTCCGATGTACTCTCTTCTATTTTCCCAAAGGGGTTAAGTATGTCCCTGGAAGCCTCAATTCCCTCAGAGATGGATTTAATGCTTTCTTCCATGGCCTCTGCGGTTTTTTTCATGCCTTCGTCAAGGGTTTGTAAATCCTCCCTTATTTGATCCGCAGATTTTTTCGTATTATCTGCCAATTTTCTCACTTCACCGGCAATTACTGCAAAACCCTTGCCATTCTCCCCTGCCCTTTCTGCTTCAATGGAAGCATTGAGGGACAAAATATGGGTCTGGCTGGTTATCCGGGCAATGACATCTGCAGCATAACCAATGCGGTTTACACATTCCTGAAGTTCTTCTATTATTGTTTCTAGTTTGGCTATGGATTTGCCGGAAAATTCTAATTTTTTTATAGCCTTTTCCAGGACGCTTTTTCCTTCTGCAACATATGCATTCACCATCTGCTGATTCTCGTTGGCAAACTGCATGGAACTGGCCGTTTCTTCAATGGAAGCGGACAGCTCCTGCGTGGCGGAAGCCTGAGCTGAGGTCTCCTCGCTCATTAAATCCACCCTGTTTTCCGTTTTAAAACTGGAAAGTCTGAAATAAGAAGCAGAAAAGAGACAGTAAGCCATAGCTTTAAAAATTTCTTTTATAAAACCGCTATCCACAGATTGAACATCCTTTAATGCCCCCGGTGATTCCATACCCTTCACTCCTTAAAAAACCCTTTTATTAAATTTTTATAACATTTGTCATTAATTAGCAAGAACCACCCTGTCTTCAACAAATTTTACGCCCCGTACCTTTTCAAATTCCCGGATAAGGTCCTTGACGGTCATGTTTCTTTTCTGACTTTCATTCAGCTCAAGAATTATCTGCCCTTCGTGGAGCATTATTAGCCTGTTTCCCATGGTAAGGGCCTGCTCCATATTGTGGGTAACCATGAATGTGGTTAAATTGTGCTCTTTTACTATTATGTTGGTTAATTCAATGACTTTATCGGCGGTTTTGGGATCCAGAGCAGCGGTGTGTTCGTCCAAAAGAAGAACTTTCGGTTTCACAAGGGCTGCCATAAGAACGGTCATGGCCTGACGCTGTCCTCCGGACAGAAGCTCCACTTTATTGGTAAGCTGGTTCTCCAGTCCCAGCCCCAAAACCTCAAGCTTTTCCTTAAACAGCTTTCTATCCTTTTTAGAAATACCCCATCTTAAGCTCCGTCTTTTTCCCCGGGCCAAAGCCAGCGCCAGATTCTCCTCCACCGTCATGGAAGGGGCCGTCCCTTTCATGGGGTCCTGAAAAACCCGGCCAATAAATGCCGCTCTTTTGTGTTCGGGAAGGGTACTTATTTCATTTCCCTCCAGTTTAATGGAGCCGGTATCAATGGGGTAAACACCGGCTATAACATTTAAAAGGGTGGATTTTCCGGCACCGTTACTTCCGATAACAGTGACAAAATCCCCTTCTTCTAAGGTCAAACTCACGTTATCAAGGGCTGTCTTTTGATTTACGCTGTTTTTATTAAAAATTTTAGTTACGTTTTTTATTGCCAGCAATAATATTCCTCCCCCGCGAGGCTTTTTGCCCCTTATTTTAAACTAGCTGCTCGATTTAACTTTGTTGACTTTAAGAATGGATTTCATCTGTGGTGTGGTGAGGGCAATAATCACCAGTATGGCAGTAATGAGCTTTAAATCGGAAGCTCTGAATCCCACCAGCAAAGCTACAGAAATGGCCAATCTGTAAATCACCGAACCCACCACAACCGCCACAGTGGCAAAGGGTATGGATTTGGCTCCGCATACAACTTCCCCTATTATCACCGATGCCAACCCCGCTACTATCATCCCAATACCCATCTGGGCATCGGCAAAACCCTGATGCTGGGCCACCAGGGCGCCGGACAAAGAAACAAGGGCATTGGACATGGCAAGGCCCAATATTTTCATGGCATCGGTATTTGCGCCAAGGCTTCGGATCATATAGGGGTTGTCCCCCGTTGCCCTGAGGGCCAACCCAATTTCCGTATATAAAAACCAATCCAGGAAAAGGACAATGATAATAACAGCAAGGGAAAAAAGAAGAATATTGGCAAAGGGCTGAGGAATAGCACTGCTGAACTGGGAAATTAGAGTTTCTTCCCTGAGCAGCGGTATGTTAGGTCTTCCCATTATTCGAAGGTTAATGGAATAAAGGGCTGTCATGGTAAGTATTCCCGCCAAAAGCCCGGCAATTCTGCCCTTTGTATGAAGGACACCGGTTATGATTCCAGCACATGCTCCGCAGAGCAGGGGAACAAGGGTTGCAGCCACCGGGCTGTAACCGTCTACAATCATTTTTGCGGCGACGGCAGCCCCTAAGGGGAAGCTGCCGTCCACCGTAAGATCGGGAAAATCCAAAATACGAAATGTCAGGTAGACCCCCAAAGCCATTATTGCATATACTAAACCCTGTTCAACGGAAGCTATAAAAAATCCAACTGTCACGTACACTCAACCTTCCATAATTTTATTTATCAATCTTTTATTCATAAATTTCATCGGCCTGTTCTAAAAGGTCAGAGGGAATTTCAACGCCCATGGCTTCAGCAGCCTTTTTGTTAATATAGAGCTTCAGATTCTTCTGCTTTTCCACAGGCATGGTGCTGGGATCTTCTCCCTTTAGAATTTTTACAGCCATTTTCCCCGTCTGCTTGCCCAATTCGTAATAGTTAATGCCATAGGTGGCCATGGCACCGTTTTTCACTGAATCCCCTTCCCCTGAAATTACGGGTATTTTGTTCTTCTCTCCTACTTTAATCACAGAGTCTAAGGCTGCAACAACGGTATTATCCGTGGGAATATAAATTGCATCCACTCTTCCCGCCAGGGATTCCGCAGCCTGGCTTACCTCAGCGGTGGTGGAGGCAGTAACCTTAACAGCTTCCAATCCCAGCTTGCCGGCGGCTTCCTCAGCCATATTCACCTGCACTTCGGAATTTACTTCCCCGGCATTGTAAATTACCCCCACCTTTTTGGCATCGGGCACAAATTTCTTAATAAGTTCAAGCTGTTCATAAATGGGGTTCATATCTGTGGTCCCCGTTACATTGGTGCCGGGGTTATCCATACTTTTAACCAGTCCTGCGGCAACGGGATCCGTAACTGCTGTAATGAGAATGGGAATATCCTTTGTTGCCTGGGCACAAGCCTGGGCACTGGGAGTGGAAATGGCCAGAATTAAATCCACTTTATCACTTACAAATTTCTGAGCTATGGTCATGGCATTGGATTTATCGTTTTGGGCATTTTCTATGTAGTAAACAACATTCTTCCCCTCTTCGTAGCCTTCTTCCTTTAAAGCATCAATAAACCCTTCCCTGGCTGCATCCAGCGCGGCATGCTCTACGATTTGGGTAATGCCGATTTTTACCTGTTCTTCGGGTGCTTGTGCCCCCTGCCCTCCGCATCCAAAGCCTGCCAAAGCCGTTAAAACAATAAGCATAAAAAAACCAACCATCCTAGCTGTACTTCCCCTTAACATAAATCAGACCTCCCCCAAATTTCTAAAATAAAAAGTTCCCCGTTAACTGCCGCTTCCTTCCAACACCCCCCTACCGTGCTGCTTTCCTGCTGACAACCCTTTTTTGTTAGAGCTATTATAATCTAAAATTAAATTTAGGGTCAATATGCTTAAAAATCCCAGACAGCCCCCATTCTTCTTAAAAACATTGCAGGAAAACCCCAAAAGACAGAAGAACTTTCACCATAATAAAAGAGTTAAGGTATCACTAAACAAAGGAGGTTATTAAAATTTTATTTATTCACACAGCGGATCTCCATCTGGGAAGCCCCCTTAAAACCGCAGGGAATTTATCACCACAACTTCAGGAAATGCTGCAAAGGGCAGCTTACACCGCCTTTGAACGCATAGTACATACCGCCCTGGAATATGACGTGGATTTTATGCTCATCTCCGGGGATATTTATGATGATGATTCCCGCTCCGTAGCTGCCAACAGTTTTTTTGTGGAGCAGATGGAACGGCTTAAGGAAAAAAATATCCCCGTATTCATAATCTACGGCAACCATGACCCCATTTCGGAAAATATAGAGCTTTTCAAGCTACCTGACAATGTAGAGGTATTCGATGCCGAAGTCCCGGAAACCTTCGAAGTTGCCGATAAAAGGGGAAAAACTGCTCGAATAATAGGGCAGTCCTACAGAATCCCCGGCGAAACCCGAAAAATGCACCTAAACTATTCCTTTCCCAACGACGGTGTGCTGAACATAGGAATGCTTCACACATCACTAAGCACCTCGGCAAATATTCACGTTCCCTGCTCTTTGGGGGAATTAAAGGGGATTTCCGGCATCCACTACTGGGCTTTGGGGCATATACATAAACCCCAAATTATCCATAAATCCCATCCCGTGATAGCCTTTCCCGGAATTCCCCAGGGAAGGGACATGGGGGAACAGGGATTAAGGGGCTTTTTCCTGGTGGAAGCCCAACACCCCGACACCCCTGGAGTGTATTTCATCCCCACTTCTCCAATAATCTGGATTGAAAAGGAAGTTTCTATAGAATCCTCCCATGGACTTGAGGACATTGATAATATCGAGGAGCTTATCCTCACTGCGGGAAATGAATTAAAAGAAAGCCCCCTTCCTCTACCCCACAGCAGCCTTGAACCAAAGGGCTTTGGTTTTACCCCCGACGGGTATATTGTGCGCTGGGTAATTACGGGCAGAGGGACAATCCATGAACGGGTTATTGAAGGCAAAGAAGAAGAAATAGCCGCTCACCTGGAACAGGTGCTGCGGGAAAATATGGACATGAATAAACCCTTTGTTTGGACAGAATCCGTTAGGATAAATACCCGAAGCCCCATGCCGGATATGGATGACCTCATTGAAAAGGATGAAATCATCCGCATACTTAATGATATTTGCAGCCAAATGGAACGGGAACCGGAACTAAGAGAAAAAGCTCTTTCTCTTTTAGGCAATATATGGCAAAGGCCCACGCCGGAAGGAAGTATTCCCCTGGATGCCGTTCCCCTTGGGGAAGAAAAATTCCGATATCTTCTTGAGCTGGCTCAAAACATGGCCGTTGAATGCATCCTCAAGGAGCGTGAAAGAATTGAAAATTCGCAGGATTTATTTTAAAGACTTCGGAATTTTCAGGGACCAGGGGCTTGAGGAAATACCCGACCTGGTTGTGATATCGGGGCCCAACAGGGCAGGAAAAACAACCTTTATGACGGCCCTTAGATACCTGGGATACGGACTTCCCAAAAAATGGTTTATTCCTCCGGCCCAAAGGGGACAGCCGGAATTTAATGCCGATGTAGAAACCGATGAAGGCAGCATGTACAACATTGAAATCCAGGGCTATGCCAGACCTAGGGTTTCCCCCCTTAAGGGGAGCCCCCCTATGGATTTGGAAGATTTATATGTATTGGAGGGCTTCACCTACAGGCAGGTATTTACCATCAGCCTGGATGAATTAAAGAAGATACCCGAAGGCCTTGAGAGCGGCGAACAGCAGTACCTTAATATGGCTCTTCTGGAAAGTGGTTTTTACAATGCCCTGCGCCTGACCAAAATCAGGGAAGAGTTAAAGAAAAAGGCATACAGCATTGGGAGAAAAAGGGGTTCCAAAAACACCGGGCAGTTCAGAAGCTACTGGTTAACCATAAAGGAAGGAATGGAAGAGCTTAATGAAGCCAATAAGCAAAGGGACCTATACTTTCAAAAAAAGGAGGAGCTTGCCCGGCTAAGCCAAAGGGAAATACCGGAAATTTCAAGGGAGCTTGACGAAAACCGAAGGCAGCTGGAACGCCTTGTTCTCCTAAGGGATCTGTACGAAAGATACGGGCAATGGCTTATCCTCAAGGAAAAAATAAACCGTCCCCAAAACCGACACCTCCTTGACACCTATCCCCGGGGAAAGCTTGAATGGGCAGAGGACTTAAGCCGAAGATATTCCGCATGTGTGGAGGAATATGAGCAGTGTTTAAGGGAATACAACTACCCGGACAATAAGGATAAATTCGATCAACTGCTTATGCACGCCGATGTGTTGGAAACTTACAGCAGAGAGCTTTCGGGATGGAAAGAAAAGCTCAACAATTATATTGAAAGGGACATCTTACATAAAAAAACGGAAAGGGAACTGAAAAAAAAGTTAAAAGAAATAAATTCCCGCTGGGGAGAAAAGCTGGAAATACTTGCTCAATTGAATTTTGACAGCAGCACAGAAGAATTACTGCGGAAGACAGCTGAGGACTACAGCAGCAGCAAAAGAAGGCTTAAGGATATAATAGAAAGAAAAAAACAGCTGGAACTGAAAATAACAACAAGAGAGAACAGTAAAAAGGAACTGGAAGAAACAAATAAATTGCCCAAAAGTCTTCCGGGAATAGTGCTGGCGGGAATCCTTTTCTGCATATCTGCGGCTTACTTTTTTAACCCTTTAACTGCAGCGGCTCTGGGATTGGTCCTTTCCTCCGGCATACTGATCTATTATTTTTTCTTCCAGGCACAAAGTGCCCGAATTAAAAGCAAATATGACGCCCTTGAAAATGAAATTAAACATTTAAAAGACGAACTGTCCGAACTCTGTGCAGAAGAAAATAAACTGCAGAATAGTCTCACCAATCTGTCGTCCCAGCTCACAGAAATCAAAAATAATCTGGGTTTAGACACCAATATACCCTTCCACCACCTATGGGACCTCAGCCGGGAAATAAAAAGTCTTAAGGAACAATATGAAAACTGGCTCCAAGAACAAAAAGAACTGAAAGAAATGCGCAACCAGCTTATTTCACTGCTGCGCAGGGGGCATGAAACTCTTTCAGCTTTAAAATACAATGTTTCAAAAAACGAGCAGGATGCCGCAGGTTACTCAATTGAAATATTTGCATTAATTGAAAAAGCCGTAAATGAAATGGAAAAGGCAAAAAAACTCCATGGAGTTATAGAAAAGAAAAAGCAGCTGGAAGAGGAAATAACCGCCCTTCTCTGGGAAGAAAATCCCCTTTACTCGCCCCCTTCAGAGGCTCAAAAAATCAAAGAGGACCTCGCTTCTTTTATGGAAAGGGGAACCCTCTTTGAAAAACTAAAGGAAGATGAAGGATCGTGCAGGGAACTTCAACAAGCCCTTCTTACCGCTTTAAACGTAGAAAAACGCAGGTACCTTTTACAGGATCTTATCCCGGAGGGCAACGGTGAGAAGGAAATTTCTCCCCTGGCCCTGCTGGGATCTTTATATGAAAAATATGCTACTAAAAATGAAGTGGAGAATGAAATAGCCGTCCTTGAACGTAAAATTCACTCCCTTGAAGAAGAACTGGAAAGGGCAAAGGAGAAAAAAACCGCCCTGGAAATAGAAATGCAGGATTTGTCCTCGGACAAAAAACTCCATAGGGCATACAACAAAATATACAGCGCCAGGAATTCACTGGAAAGGCTGGCTGAATCGTACGCAGTTTATAGACTGGCTGCAATGATGATCCAGGGTGTGCAGGAAGCTTTGATCGAAAAAACCAAATCTGAGTTTTTGGATACCGCAAGTAGTATATTCCACCGGTTGACCGCAGGGGAATATGAAAAAATTATCATTGACGAAAAGGAAGGAGATATTGATTTCCTGGTTATCCCGTCAGGAAGCGGCAGCGAAATGACTGCAGACATCCTCAGCAGGGCTACAAAGGAACAGCTCTTTCTTACCATAAGGCTTAGTAGAATTAAAGGAATCAAACCGCCCCTGCCCGTAATTTTTGATGACAGCCTTGTAAACTTTGATCCTATTCACCGCAGGCAGGCTGTGAACATTATATTGGAACTGGTCAAGACCAATCAGGTTTTCGTACTCACATGCCACCCCGAACTACTGGAAGATTTAAAGGAAACCTGTGGACAGGCGCTGTACTGGCGGCTGGATAGGGGGAAATTTTCCGGGCCTTATAAGGATTGCGATGAAATTATTCACTGGCTTGAGCAGTACAACACTGGCTCTCAATAAGCATCAACATAAGCCCTCCAATATCAACGGGAAGAAGTCGTGGGAGCCCAGGGGACCCCGGGTTTAAAGAGGATGTTTTCATTGGGTAGCTTATTGCAGCTTATTGCCCCATTAGGCAGTTTTATTTTAATAAAAAAATATAGCTGTTGAGCAAATCATAAGCCGAATTCTGTTTTGGTGGTCATCTATCTGGGATGCCAGTTGCCTGACACCTCAAGCGGCACTACCCGGGAACGAAGCGGGCCACTTCATGTGTTCCCCTATTTGGCCTTGCTCCAGGTGGGGTTTACCGAGCCAGGTTAGTCGCCTAACCTGCTGGTGAGCTCTTACCTCACCTTTCCACCCTTACCCAGCCCACTGCAAAAAGCAGATAAGAGCCAGGCGGTCTTTTTCTGTGGCACTTTCCTTAGGGTCGCCCCCACTGGACGTTATCCAGCAC
>JAAYIF010000058.1 GCA_012523575.1 Clostridia bacterium | reverse complement strand
GATGATATCATGCCGATAAATGATCAACACCGCCAGCAACGAAGCGAAATTCACGAAAATCTCAACCGACAAGCCTTTCGCTTCAATGCCAAAAAGTTCACGAACGATGATCAAATGCCCGCTTGATGAAATGGGGATCGGTTCGGTGACACCTTGGACCAGTCCTAAAATCAAATATTTCAATAACGTGATGACGTCATTTATGGCACCCATTTGAAACCTCCAGGCAAGATGTACATGTACCACTCATATGCATGACATGGCCATTTTATGATTAACATCTAAAATCATACACCTATTCAAAGGAGAACTCAACTATTTTCGGAAGGATTATGCGGACGCACGAAGCCTTACAAAATCCTTATCATATGGAAGTTTCGCCGACAAGACTTTAAAATGAAGCAAGAACGTGAATGTTTGTCTGCCTCGAACAAGAAAGGTGAAATAGTGTAAGTATTTGTATCAGCCGAAAACAATCGTCAATATTCCTAGAACGATTCCGGTCGTCATCAAATAAAACGCCTTAAATGGTTTATAACTATTTCTTTTAGCTGATCTTGACCAAATTAGTTTGATGCTCATCAAACATGGTTGAAAAGTTTCCCGCCTTTGTCCGTCATTGACGTCTTTATTTGTCTTTCTTAGATTTTGAAATTGACAAGTATAATGGCTCGTATCTTCAAACATATTATTTGGACTTTTTTTCATCTATTTCGTTGAAAATTGTTCCAAAAATCTTCATCGACAATAAAATACTTCTCGTGTGAACAGACGGCCAAAACGCATTTTCCATTTTGATAAAACATCAAGTCTTCCGGCAAGTCGGGATGCAGCCATTCAAAAAGCGAAGTGGCGCTTTCTTTCAAAAAGTCTTTCGTTACGTTATTCAACTGAAAATAATAGACATGAACAATATCTCCACCGGAAAGTATGGTTGTTTCCCATTCTGTTTGTACTTTTCGTTCCATCAAGTGTTCATCTATTGTTTCGATGAAAGCATACCGTTCTTCAAGATCCATCAATTGCCCATTTACGACAAACGCAAAATAATCACAATGTTTCTGCAACCAATCAATGAGTCGCTTATATCGTTTTCCTTTGATATTTTCATCGATTTCAATCATCATGAATCGCCCCTTTTGAAAATAGAAGCGGACGGATTAACCAATCAAATCAAAAGCGATTTCGGTAAGCCGGTGACGGATGACCAACTGAACTTTCCTGGCTTTTTCATTCAAATGCTTTAAATCCTCTGTTTGCGTTTCCCAAGATAAATCCGTTTCTTTTTTCAATTCTTTCACTTGTTCTTCAATGATCAATGAATGTTTTTCGTATAAATTTGTCGCAAAACTTTCGTCTTTACATTCTTCCGGCACGCTGAAGTTCAGCTCGTTGAACCATTTTTGGAATGCCTTTTCACCAAGGTCATGAAAACGTTTTTCCAAGATGATCAAGATTTCATCGGTCAATTCCTTGCTGAAACCAATTTCCTTCATCTTGTTTTCGATGTTGTTTAGCGTAATTTGTTCTAACGGATTTCTTTTCTTGAAACGAAAAAACTTCTGAATCATTCAAACTCCCCCAAAAGAAAAAAGATGATGAATGGTATATTTAAATGATACCAAAAGTGTAAATTTTTCACAATCAAGAACAAGTTTCATCGAAAAGTGACGACACGGTTTGGAGGGGCATCATTTAAAAAAAGGTGCCATGTATCGGATGATTTTGCGTAGAACGGAATATGACGTATACAATCAGATACCGGTAAATTGCTCAAAGCCGCTATTTTTGATAAGGCCGGCGGCATCGTCGATTCAGTCAACTTATACGATGAAGCACATAAGGCGCCAATTGCCTCCATTATAAAAGGGGATGAATATTTTGGCATCGGGCGCATCGGATCAAAAAACTTGGTGATTAGACGGGGGAATCAATCCGAAAGAGAATTCGTAAACTTGCAAGTTGGAAAAACGAAATCGATCAACGATTGATTCGGAAAACGGAACGAAACGGATATTTTGCAACAAAGAGAAGCGTTGATTTTGCCGTTTTAAGAAAACGGTAATGAAAGTGTCAATCATCATCCATTCAATGCGATAAAAAGCTTCATATGAGCAAAAGGCTTTCATCGGAATCGATATCACACGAACGAACACGAGGGGAATTGTGGCATAGTTGAAGGGGGACGGATGAGGCGATGTAAATGGCAAGGGTCCTATTGGGAAAACTTGAAACCATGGGAAAGAAACAATTGAAGCGGCATTGAAGGAATGGAACCAGCCGCCAAAAGCGATTTTGTCAATCCAAGAAGAGTCGCTGAGATGCTTTGAAATCAACGATTTAAAGGTCAAACCTGAAACTATCAAGAATATTACGTATTCCGTCATTGATGAT
>JAAYIF010000001.1 GCA_012523575.1 Clostridia bacterium | reverse complement strand
AGTGCAAAGGCTGAAACGGTTTTTGACACTAAGTCCCGCAGGCTAAAGGCTGCCTTTTCCAGTTCAATCTTGCCCGTTTCTATTTTGGAAAAGTCCAAAATATCATTTAAAATTCTCAAAAGGGAAACTGCGGAATCTTTGATCAGAAGGGCATATTCCCTGTGCTTCGGAGAGAGATTGGCCTCGGCCAGGAGGCCGGCCATTCCCACTATAACATTCATGGGAGTGCGGATTTCATGGCTTATGTTGGATAAAAATTCATCCTTTGCCTTATTGGCTGCTAGGGCTTTTTCCTTCTCCTTTACAATTTCCTCCTCCATCTTTTTTCTCTGGGTAATATCCACTAAGGTAAGGAGAACGTGCTTTTTCCCCTTTAAATAAAAGGGAGAAATGGAAACGGAAAACCAGTAAGATCTTTCCCGCCCCCCAAGCATCAGCTGCCGCTCCACTTCAAGGCTGCTTACGGTTTCTCCAAACAATAAAACCCTTTCCAGAGCCTGCCTTAAAGGACACCGGGAGCACTCTTCTTCTTCGCCGCAGCCTTCTTCTCCTCGAACGTGATGTATACAGCAGAGAAGTTCTCCTGGTCGGGGACAGGGGGAATTTTCATCTTCGTCATGACCGCCCACAAGCTCCTTTGCCGTACGATTGGATGTGACCACTAGAGCCTTTTCATCCAGGAGAAACATAGCCACGGGAACAACGTTGAATAGGAATTCCAGGTTTTCCCTTTCCTGTTGAACGGCATGGAGATTTTTCCTTAATTCCTGTTCAATCCTTTTCCGCTCCGTTATATCTTCCAAAAAGATGCAAAAGGCATGGGGCTTTTCCTCTCCCTGCCATAGGATTGGTTCAACCTTTGCCTTAACCCATACCCAATTCCCCTTTTGAAAATTTAAAAAGCCCACTTCTCCGGATTTAACTTTTGCCTTTTCCTTTTTATAAGCCTCGGGACCTAAAAAAAGCCCACATGGAATATCCAAACCGTGCTCCCCAATTACTTTAATGGGAAGATCCCTTAGGGTACTTCCAATCAGCTCTTCTTCGGCAAACCCCAAAATTTTTACCGCCGCAGGATTTGCTGAAATAATCCTTCCCCGGGCATCGGCAAAAATTACTCCAAGATCCAGTTTTTCATAGAGAATAGAATATTTATTCCTTAAATAATGGTAATTTTTACAATTCATGTTTCTATCCATGGACATCAGCCCTTATATGAAACTAACCCACGGATCCAAATTGTTTTCCTCCCAAAAGGTGGAAATGAAGATGATAGACCATCTGGCCCCCTTCCTCACGACAGTTGTTCACCAAGCGGAAGCCCCTATCAAAAATACCCATCTTATCCGCCACTTTCCCGGCTGCTAAAAGAAGCTTGCCCATCAACGCTGCATCCTCTTCCTCTATGTCGGTTATTGTGGGAATATGTTTTTTGGGAATGAGCAGAATGTGAACGGGAGCTACGGGGTTGATATCCTTAAAGGCCAAAATATCATCATCCTCATATACGATTTCCGAAGGGAGCTCCCCCGCAACAATTTTACAAAAGACGCAGTCTTTTTCCACCATATTTAGCACCTCCTGAAAGATAGATACAACATTATGTCAAAATATTCCTTCACCCAGGACAAATTTGTCTCCCACACCGCTGATCTTTACCTTCACAATTTCACCCTGAAGGTCCTTGGGGGAAGGAAATTTAACCAGAAGATAATTGGGGGCATGTCACACCCACAATTCATCCTTTTGCTGCTCAACCAGAACATCCAGAGTCTTCCCCAAACAGCCTGAAGCAAATTTACCATAGAGCTCCGCCGCAAGTTTCTGAACTTCTTCACTTCTATTTTTCTTTACATTACCGGGCACCTGATCCGGAAAGGAATAGGCAGGGGTCCCCTTTCTCGGTGAAAATTTAAACACATGAATGTCCATAAAGCCCATTTCCCTAATAAAATTCACAGTATTTAAAAAATTTTCTTCCCTTTCTCCGGGGAAGCCCACCATAACATCGGTGGTAATAGACACTTCCGGCCTTTTAGCCCTTATCCTTTCAATTATCCGGGCATATTCCCCGATGGTGTATTTCCGACCCATTCTTTTCAATATATAATCATCGCCGCTCTGCAAGGGAATGTGGAAGTGAGGACAGATGGTATTATTTTCTGTAAGCACTTCCATTAACTGGTGGGTAAAATCCTGAGGATCAATGGAGCTTACCCTCAATCTTTTTACATCGGTTTTATCCAATATTTCCGTCAAAAGTTCCGCAAGGGAATATGACGGATTGAAATCCTTACCGTAAGCCCCTAAGCGTATCCCTGAAATAACCACTTCTTTGTACCCGCGGTCAACCATTTCCCCAACTCTCTTCAGGACTTCTTCCCGGGGCATGCTCCTTATGGGACCCCTGGCATAGGGTACAATGCAGTAGGTACAGAACTCCTCACAGCCCTCCTGAATCTTAAGAAAAGCCCGAATCCTTTTGGAATAATAAAGGGGAAGCTCCTCAAAGGATTTAAACCCTTCCTGAGAAATATCTTCCACGGCTACCACGGTTTTACTTTTATTAAGGGCTTCTTCCACCAGCTCCACTATCCTGCTTCTACCGCTGGTACCCACCACAACATCTACGCCTTCAATGGAAAGAACGTCCTCAAAGGATGTCTGGGCATAACATCCCGTAACCGCTATCACCGCCTCGGGATTTAACTTTACAGCCCGTCTGATGGCCTGCCTGCACTTACGCTCGCTCTCCTTTGTAACGGTGCAGGTATGAATCACGTATACATCGGCTTTCTGGGAAAAATCCACGATTTCATAACCTGCAGAATCAAATATCTGGGCAATGGCTTCGGCTTCAGCCTGATTGACCTTACATCCAAGGACATATACTGCTGCTTTTCCCTTATTATTCATTTTTTTAACCCCCAAGGTCTCCCAGCTCGTACATGAGTATTCCCAGAGCCACAATACCTGCGGTTTCGCTTCGAAGAATCCTTGGGCCTAAGGAAGCGGGCACTGCCCCTGCTTTCCTGGCCCTTTCCACTTCCTCCTGGGAAAAACCCCCTTCGGGCCCTATTATCAATACAGCTTCCCTTATATCCCTTTTTTCCCTTTCCAGGTTAAGTACTTCCTTTATCCCCATGGCCCTTTCCCCTTCCCAGGGTATGATGCAGAGAATATCCCGGGGAATGGACTTAAGAAAGGAATCCATATCAGTGGGGGTATCAACTTTGGGTATCCTTGCCCGTTGGGACTGCTTTGCCGCTTCAAGGGCAATTCTCTGCCATCTGTCCCTGCGCTTTTCCCCTTTTTCCACAGCCAGCTCCACCACGGTTCTTTCTGTAACCAGGGGAACTATTCTTACAGCCCCCAGCTCAGTAGCTTTCTGAACCACCAGCTCAAACTTATCCATCTTTTTTGTTATTCCCTGGGCTAAAATTATATCCACCGGGGGCTCGGCCTGGGATCTTCTCATAGAATCAATTTTAATGACCACGGAATCCTTTTTTAACTGGTCAATGATGCCCTCATATTCGTAATTGTCTCCATCGCTGAGCGCAATTCTGCTGCCCAATTTTAAACGAAGCACATTAATGATATGGTGGGCATCCCCGTCGGTAATAACCACACGGGTCCCCACAATCTGCTCAGGGTTCACAAAAAACCTGTTCATTAAAAATTTTCACCAACTCTCCTTAAAATCAATCCTTTGGCTTCTCCGCCGCAATAGTAACCCACTCATCGTAAATGCATGTCTCTATTATATTGAAGCCGCACTGCTCCAATTTTCTTTTTACTTCTTCGCTCTTTTTATTGATAACCCCCGAAGAAATAAATATACCCCCCAAAAGAAGCCTTTCAAAGGCCTGGGGAGAAAATTCTATAATGGAATCGGCAATGAGGTTGGCAACGATCAAATGGGCCCGCCCTTTAATCCCTTCAAGATAATTTCCTTCTTCAGCTTCAGTAAGATCTTGAACGTCGTTATAAATAAAGTTTTCCCTGGCAGTTTTTACGGCTATGGAATCAATGTCCCGGGCATAAACAAAGTAGGCCCCTAGTTTTGCGGCTGCTATGGAAAGTATTCCTGAACCGCAGCCCACATCAAAAACTATCTGGCCCCTTTTAAGATATTTTTCAATCATTTCAAGGCTAGCAATGGTGGTGGGATGGGTTCCCGTTCCAAAGGCAGCGCCGGGGTCTATCTCCACAACAACTTCCCCGTTCTCCGCCTGATAATCCTTCCATCTCGGTTTAACTACTATCCTTTCCCCCACTTTATGGGTCTTAAAAAATTTTTTCCATGAGGAAGACCAATCCTCTTCATCAATTTTTTCCATTTCCAAATCCTTAATGCCGGAGGGAAAGTAATCCTTGAGGGATTCCACTTTTCTGTAAAAATTTTTCATCCGCTCCCCAAGGTTTTCATCCACGGGCAGATAACCCTTTATAACCACAAAATCATTGGAAATTAATAGATTTTGAGTTTCCAAAGGGTCATCCCCACCACCGCATAAGGTACCATCGCTGTTAAGGAGGTTTAAAGAATCCTCGTCCTCAATTACCACTCCTTGAACCCCAATTTCAAAAAAAATATTGGCTGCTGCCTCACTGGCCTCTTTAGAAGTTGTAAGCTTTATTTCCTGCCATTTCATAGGTTATCCTGCCCCTTATCTTTAGCTCATAAAGGCATCTTTTACCCGCCTGAAAAACCCCTTATCCTTTACCTTATAATTAAACTCACCGCAGGTGTTATCGAATTCCCTTAAAATTTCTTTTTGTTCCTCGGTAAGATTGGTGGGTGTAAAGAGCTTTACCCTCACCAGCTGGTCCCCTCTGCTTCCACCCCTAAGGCGAGGTATACCCTTTCCCCGTATTTTGAAAACCGTATCCGGCTGAGTCCCCTCGGGAATCTTCAGGTCAACCTCACCCTCAAGGGTGGGGACTTTAACCTCACAGCCCACAGCAGCTTTGACAAAGGACAGGGGCAGCTCATATATCACATCATAACCCTGCCGTTTAAAGTGGGGATGGGGCTTAACCCGAACGTGCACATATAAATCCCCCGGAGGACCGCCGTGGGTGCCACAGTCCCCTTCAGAAGTCATCCGTAAGCGGGTACCGTCATCCACTCCCGGGGGAACTTCCACACGGATTGTCCTCTGCTTCTTAACCTGTCCCTTACCCTGGCATTTGCTGCAGGGGGTCAAAATAACGGTTCCCTCGCCGCCGCATTGCTGACAGGTCCTTATAGACTGAAAATGGCCGAAGGGCGTCTTCTGGGTTATCCTTATCTGTCCGGTACCGCCGCAGGTAGAGCATGGGGAGGGATGGGTGCCGGGTTCGGCTCCTTTGCCGTCACAGGAACTGCATTTTTCGTAACGGGTTATTTTTAGATCCTTTTTTACCCCAAAGGCAGCTTCTTCAAAGGAAAGCTCCAGCTCGGTTACAAGATCCCGACCCCTGCGGGGCCCTTTTTTTCGCTGGTTCTTTATACCGAAATCATCACCAAAGAAAATATCAAATATATCGCTGAATCCGCCAAAACCGGAAGTGCTTTCGCCAAAACCACCAAAACCGCCGAAATCACCAAAACCTCCGAAGCCCCCTTCATCGTTTACACCCTGATGGCCAAATTGGTCATAGCGGGCACGGAGGTTGTCGTCGGAGAGTACTTCATAAGCTTCCTGGATTTCCTTGAACTTTTCCTCGGCATTTTTATCTCCCGGATTAACGTCGGGATGGTACTTCCGCGCAAGTTTTCTGTAGGCTTTTTTTATTTCTTCCTTGCTGGCATTTCTGGGTACTCCCAGGACTTCGTAATAATCCCTTTTGCTCACAAAAATCACCTTCTTTGCCGAGAAGGGATAATTCAAAAACAGATTGTAGGCAAACCATCTTATTAAATCTCATGAGATACCTGCTGCGGTTTGCGAAACGACTTAATGAACGCCGGCAAAAAACCGGAAGGCGTTGACAGGACGTCAACGCCAGCCCCAACTGAGTCATGGACGCCGAATTTGGGGCGGCCCGGTTTTGCCTTTAAGCTTCGTTTAGAGCTGTCCGGCGTGAGTTCCGGAGTGAGAAAACCGCAGCAGATGCCCTTTGTCAACAAGCTGAATTTTAAAACAGTCAGCCCGGCTGCATTATACAGCCGGACACCGTTCTATAGATTTATTATAACTATTCATTTTCATCTTTATCAACTTTATAATCAGCGTCAACCACATTTTCATCCCCCTGGGAACCGCTGGTACTGTCCTGCTGCTGAGTGTTTTCCGAGGACGATGCCTTCTGATAAACCTTCGTAGTCACTGCAAAGATAGCCTGGGACAGCTCTTCGGTTTTCTTTTTAATGAGCTCAGTGTCATCTTTATTTAAGGCATCCCTAAGCTCTTCCTTGGCCTTGTTTACCCTTTCAACGTCGTCGGGGTCAACTTTGCCTTCAAATTCCTTCATGGTTTTTTCAGCCTGGTAAATGAGGGAATCCGCCTGGTTTCTCGTTTCTATTTGTTCTTTTCTCTTCTTATCTTCTTCAGCATACTTTTCGGCTTCATTGACCATGCGTTGGATTTCTTCTTCGCTAAGGCCGCTGGAAGCATGGATCGTTATATCCTGTTCCTTTCCCGTAGCCTTATCCTTTGCAGAAACATGAACGATTCCGTTGACATCAATGTCAAAGGTAACCTCTATTTGGGGCACCCCTCTGGGGGCAGGGGGGATTCCCGTCAATTCAAATCTGCCAAGGGTTTTGTTATCCTTGGCCAACTCCCTTTCTCCCTGCAGTACGTGTATATCCACACTGGTCTGGTTGTCAGTGGCAGTAGTAAACATTTTGCTTTTGGAGCAGGGAATTGTGGTATTCCTGTCAATAATGCGGGTAAAAATTCCTCCCAGGGTTTCAATGCCAAGGGACAGGGGAGTAACGTCAAGCAGGAGAACATCCTTAACTTCACCGGTTAATACCCCCGCCTGAATGGCTGCGCCCAGGGCCACACATTCATCGGGATTAATTCCTTTATGAGGTTCTTTCCCAATCACCCTTTTGATAGCTTCCTGAACCGCAGGAACTCTGGTTGAACCTCCCACCAGGATAACCTTATCTATGTCCGCGGGCTCCAACCCGGCATCGGCAAGGGCCTGACGGGTAGGTCCCATGGTTTTTTCTATGAGATCCTCAATCATCTTTTCAAATTGAGCCCTGGTCAGAGTCAGGTCAAGATGCAGCGGTCCTTCACTGGTTGCCGTGATAAAGGGCAGGTTTATATTTGTAGTGGTGGTGGAAGAAAGCTCTTTCTTTGCCTTTTCAGCAGCTTCTTTTAACCTTTGGAGAGCCATTTTGTCCTGACTCAAATCAACGCCGTGGGCTTTCTTAAACTCCTCTATCATCCAATCAATTATTCTTTGATCAAAATCGTCTCCCCCCAGGCGGTTGTTCCCGCTTGTGGCTTTAACCTCAAATACGCCGTCGCCCAGCTCTAATATGGAAACGTCAAAGGTTCCTCCGCCCAGATCATATACAAGGATGGTCTGGTCTTCCCCTTTATCCAGGCCGTAGGCAAGGGCCGCAGCCGTAGGTTCGTTGATTATTCTTTTAACTTCCAGACCCGCAATGCGGCCGGCATCCTTGGTAGCCTGACGCTGGCTGTCCGTAAAATATGCTGGAACCGTAATTACGGCTTCTTTCACAGGTTCTCCCAGGTAAGCTTCGGCATCCCTTTTCAACTTCTGGAGGATCATTGCCGAAATCTCCTGGGGAGTATAGTCTTTGCCGTCTATATTAACCCTATAATCCGTTCCCATATGGCGCTTTATGGACATTACGGTTTTTTCGGGATTGGTTATGGCCTGCCTTTAAGCAACTTCACCCACCAAGCGTTCTCCGTCCTTGGTAAAAGCCACAACAGAAGGGGTTACCCTATTCCCTTCCGCGTTGGGGATTATAACGGCTTCTCCCCCTTCCATTACCGCCACACAGGAGTTTGTGGTTCCAAGGTCTATTCCAATTGCTTTTGCCATATAAGCCACCTCCCTGTGCCATTGGATTTAATGGATTTTATAAGACAGATATTTTAACTTTAACTATTCCTCTGCATCCTTTTTGTAGGCAACTTGAACCATTGCCGGGCGGATTACTTTACCCTTCATCCTGTAACCTTTACGAATCTCCCCAACCACAGTGTTGTCATCGTGCTCGGAAGATTCTACGCGCATTACAGCTTCATGCTTGGTGGGATCAAACTGTTCTCCCACCGCTTCAATGGGTTCAAGTCCAGCTTCATTTAAAATATTGCAAAACTGCTCATAGATCATTGCCATACCCTGTTTAAAGGAGTTCTCTCCCTGGAAATCATCATCAACCTTTAGCGCCCTTTCAAAGTTGTCCAGCACCGGCAGCAGCTTTTCAACCAATTCAACGCCCGCCATTTGGGCCATTTCTTTCTTTTCCCTCTGAGTCCTTTTTCTGTAATTATCAAAATCTGCCTGCAGGCGCTTTAACCTGTTCATGAGCTCGTTAATCTGGTTATTCTTTAAATTTACCTCCTGTTCCAGCTCCGCAATCTTAAGCTTCAATTCCTCTATATTTTCTTTTTCTGCATCTGAATCTTCCACCGGTTCATCCTGGATTTCTTCTTCCAGCCGGGTTTTTTCATCTATTTCACCGTCTTCTTCCTTTTTACTGTCTTCCTTTGGGGAAGTAGCTCCCTCAGGCTTACCGGCCCCATCAGCACTTTCCCCAACATCACCAATAACGGGGGTTTCCCCCCCGGCACAGTTGTTTTCATCTCCATTGTTTTTTTCAGCTATGGTGCTGTCCAGATCTTCGTGCATTTTTCCGAGCAAAGCCCTCACCCCTATCCTATCCGTAGTATTTTGTTAGGGCCTCCGAAAGAGCTTCCGTCACAAATTCCACCACCGTCACAGCTCTTGAGTAATCCATCCTCGTGGGGCCTAAAACGCTTACGGCCCCCACCAATTCGCCCCCCACACGGTAGGTGGCGGTAATCAAACTGCAGTCATGGACCCCTTCATAACTATTCTCTCCACCTATTTTAATGGTTAGACCTTCCGAAAACAGCTGCTGGCTTATCAGATCCTTTACCAGCCGCTCCTCTTCAAGGAAGCTCAGTAAAAACTGCAGTTTTTCAATGTTCTTAAATTCCGGCTGTTTTAAGATATTGCGGGTGCCGCAGAAGAACACCTTTGTGTCGTCGCTTTCCGAAAGGATGCTTTCTATTAGACTGAGAATGGCATCCAAAAGCCTCCGTTTTACCGCCAGATTGATGTATATTTCCTCAAGGATGGTTTTTGTCACCATGTCAAAGGTTTTTCCCCGCAGCTTATCGGTCAAAACCTCGGAAATGGCCTTTAATTCTTCCGAGGTCACGGATTCCGGGAGATCAAAAAACCTGTGTTCCACTGCTCCTGAATCCGTAACAACCACAAGAAGGCCGCGGTTGGAGCTTATCCTGCTAAGCTCAATATGCCTGAGGGCACTCTGCCCAACCTGAGGCCCCAAGGTTATGGCTATATAATCCGTCATATTGGAAAGGAGCTCCCCCGTGGTGCGGATTACTTCCTCCAAGTCCGAGAGCTTGCGCTTAAACCTTTCCCTAACGGTCTGCTGAACTTCCGCACTGAGAGGATATTTTTCCATAAGAAAGTCCACATAATAACGGTAGCCCTTATCAGAGGGTATGCGCCCCGCAGAAGTGTAGGGCTGCTCAATGAGCCCCATTTCGCCGAGATCTGCCATTTCATTGCGTATGGTGGCAGGGCTAATACCCAGCTCATATTTCTTTGAAATGGTCCTGGACCCCACGGGCTCCGCCGTGGCTATATAATCCTGAATAATGGCAAGGAGTATCTTCTGTTTTCTTTCATCAAGCATAACAATCAACCCTTTTGTTAGCACTCTCGTCCGAAGAGTGCTAGAACTTCATTTTAAACATACCATCACATCCATTATTTTGTCAAGAAACATTCTAGGGGTTAAAGGTTCGTTATGCACCAAAACAAATATAAACAGACTGTATACAAATTATATTGGTATATCCTATGAAATATGTGCTGCAGTTTGCTCACTCCGGAAAGCTTGAAGAGAAGCTCAAGGGAAAATCGCCCCAAAAAATCAATGGCACCACAAAAATACAGGGCAGGCCCCATCCTGTGGCAGCGTGCCTTTTCAAAATTCATATGAATCTAAGGAAAACTTCATTGGCCACGGGGTAGTAGCGGGGATTAAGTATTAACCTACCGTTCTTTTCCCATAATATTCCGTGCCTTAGTAAAAATTCCACCTCTTTCCCATAAACCTGTTGAACATGGGTTCCGAATTTTTCAAAAAAATCTCTGGTGTTTACTCCCTCAGCGGTTCTCAATCCCAAAAACATGAATTCCGACATTTCTTCTTTTAAGGACAACTTTTCCACGGTCTCAAAGGGCAGTTTTCCCCCGTCAAGGGATCCGGTATAATCCTCCATTTTACTTGCGTTCTTTATCCTGCGATTATTTATATAAGAAGAAGCCCCCAAACCCATTCCTATATAAGGTTCCAGTTTCCAGTATTTAAGATTATGCCAGCAGCGGAATCCCGGTTTTGCAAAATTTGATATTTCATAATGTTCATAGCCGTGGGAAAGAAGGATTTCTCTGCTTAAAAAATACATATCGGCTAGGGCATCCTGATCCGGCAAAAAAAGCTCTCCCCTTTTTCTTTTCAATGCCCAATGGGAGCTGTTTTCCAGAGAAAGGCCGTACACAGAAAGGTGTTCAGGGGCAAGTTCCACTGCTATTTTAAGGGTGTTTTCCCATTGGGAAAGGGACTGTTCCGGAAGGCCGTATATTAAATCAAAGCCAATGTTTTTTATGCCTGCTCTGCGGGCAAGAACAACGCTTTCTTCCACTTCCCTAACGCTGTGGGTTCTGCCCATTCTTTTAAGCATTGGTTCATCAAAGGACTGCACTCCAAGGGAAATGCGGTTTACACCTTCATTTATGTATTCTTTGAGGAAATCATAGGAAAGGGTTCCGGGATTGGCTTCCACAGTGAACTCAAAATTTTCTTCCAGGGGAAAGTGCTGGGAGATTGTGGCCAGGATCTCTCCCAAAAGCTTGGGAGTAAGAAGGGAAGGGGTTCCTCCTCCAAAATAAAGGGTTTCTATATTTTTTTCAGCGGCGGTTAAAGTCCAAAGTTTGATTTCCTTCTTTAAATACTGCACATAGTGATGCAGGGTCTCCCTTGAGGAAAGGGGAAAGGAAAGAAAATCGCAGTAGTGGCATTTTTTCCAGCAAAAGGGGATGTGAAGATATAAACCTATACCCATACTTAATTCATCCGCCCTTAATCATCTATGCTCAAAACCGCCATAAATGCTTCCTGGGGTATTTCCACATTCCCCACCTGCTTCATTCGTTTCTTACCCTTCTTCTGCTTTTCCAGCAGTTTGCGCTTTCTGGTAACATCCCCGCCGTAGCACTTATCCAATACATTTTTACGTATGGCTCTGATGGTTTCCCGGGCAATGATTTTGTTCCCAATGGCTGCCTGAATGGGTACTTCAAAAAGCTGTCTTGGTATCAGCTCTCTGAGTTTTTCCACAAGGCTTTTGCCCCGGGTATAGGCTCTATCCCGGTGAACGATAAAGGACAGAGCATCCACAGGTTCCCCGGCAATTAAAATATCCACCTTTACAAGGTCGGACTCTTTATAACCCTCAAAGGTGTAATCAAGGGATGCGTAGCCCCTGGTGCCCGATTTCAGCAGATCAAAGAAGTCATAGACTATTTCTGCCATGGGAAGTTCGTAAGTGAGGACAACCCTGGTTTCAGTGAGATATTCCATATTTATAAAGGTACCCCGCCGTTCTTCGGCCAGTTCCATGGCCGGCCCCACGTAGTCGCTGGGCACCATTATGGTAGCCTTAACATAGGGCTCTTCTATTTTTTCTATTTCATTGGCCGGAGGCAGCTTTGTGGGATTGTCAATGTAAAGCACTTCTCCATCGGTTTTTACGACTTTGTAAATCACACTGGGAGCCGTGGTTATCAAGTTCAAGCCGTACTCCCTCTCCAATCTTTCCTGAATAATTTCCATGTGAAGAAGCCCAAGAAAACCGCACCTGAAGCCAAATCCCAAAGCCGCAGAATTTTCCTTTTCAAAAACCAAAGAAGCATCATTGAGCTGAAGCTTTTCCAGCGCTTCCTTCAGGTCCTCATAATCATTGGTGTCCACGGGGAAGAGCCCGCAGTAAACCATGGGCGTTGCCTTCTTATACCCCGGGAGGGGCTTTTCCGCAGGCTCCTCAGCACCGGTTATGGTATCCCCGACCCTGGTATCCCGCACATTTCTGATACTGGCAGTGAGATAGCCCACTTCCCCGGCATGCAGCTTGCCCGTACTTTTCTGCTCCGGCGTAAATACTCCCACCTCGTTAACCTCAAACACTTTGCCGGAAGACATCATCTTTATTTTCATTCCCTTTTCCACAACGCCTTCCATAACCCTTATAAAGGGTATAGCTCCCCTGTAGCTGTCGAACATTGAGTCAAAAATCAGTGCCCGTAAAGGACTGTCAACATTGCCCCGGGGGGGCGGAACCCGTTCAACCAGAGCCTCAAGAATCTCTTCTATTCCCCAACCCTTTTTGGCCGAAGCCCTGATAACCTCCCCACCGTCAATGCCCAGTACGTCTTCAATTTCCCTCTGAACCCTATCGGGGTCAGCATTGGGAAGATCTATTTTGTTTATCACCGGTATAATTTCCAGATCATGCTCCAGGGCCAGATAAACATTGGCAAGGGTCTGGGCCTCTATGCCCTGGGACGCATCCACCACAAGGACGGCCCCTTCGCAGGCTGCAAGACTTCTGGAAACCTCATAGGAAAAATCAACATGGCCCGGAGTGTCTATGAGGTTTAGAATATATAATTTTCCGTCCCTGGCGCGGTACGGCAGCCGCACAGCCTGCATCTTGATAGTTATACCCCGCTCCCGTTCAATATCCATTTGATCTAGAAACTGCTCCCTTAACTCCCTTTCCGACAATACTCCGGCAAACTCAAGGAAGCGGTCTGCCAGGGTGGACTTTCCGTGGTCTATGTGAGCGATTATGCAGAAATTACGGATTCTGTTCTGATCATACTGCAGTTCCATAACCATCACCTTAGAATAGGATTAAAACCGGTTTAATTTTTGAACGCCTGCCTAATTATAGCACCCCAATATAAAATGTATCAAGACATCCTGTTGTTTCCCCGAAAACGCCGGGATAAAATGTTCCACACAAGATACATTTCCTCGGCTCGAAAATATAGGGCAAGGATGGCAAAAACTATAACGCCCACGGTAATGGAAACGGACACCTGGATAAGCTGGTTTATTTTATAAGACATATCCAAGACCTTTTCCAGATACCAGGCGGTATAATATGCCATAATTCCCATTATTACAGAAGAAGTTAAGGTTTGAAAAAAAGAAGTCATCAACGCCCGGCCGTTTATGGATCCTATCTTTTTTCTTAAATAATACAAAAGGGCAGCCATGTTGAAAATACCCGCCAATGAATATGCCAGGGCCAATCCTCCGTAAGATAGAAATTCTATAAGAATAAAGTTCAGGGCAATATTGAGAAGAATGGTGATTACCCCCACTTTAACGGGGGTTAAAGTATCCTGTATGGCATAAAAGGTTCGGTTAAGCACTTGCTGGGCTGAATACCCAAAAAGGCCGATGCTGTAAAATAAAAGGGCATAGGAAGTTGCAAGGGTAGCCTCCCGGGTGAACTTCCCTTGCTCAAAAAGGAGGCGGATTATGGGAACCCTAAGAGCAATAAGACCTACAGCCGCAGGAAGGGTTAAAAAAATTATGGACCTGACCCCCAGGGACATGGTTTTCTTAAACTGGTTCATTTCTCCCTTGGCAGCATATTCCGTAAGGGTGGGAAACACCGCTACGGCCACCGCCACGGCAAAAACCCCAATGGGAAGCTGCATCAACCGTTGTCCCGTCCTTAAAGCCGCAACAATACCCGGGGTCAACCTGGAAGCCAGGTTTTGGTTAACGAAAAGGTTTAATTGTGTCACCGACAGGCCTACAAGAACCGGAACCATAAGCTCAAAGATTTTCCGCACCCCGGGATGGAAAACATTAAAGGAAAAAGAATATCTGAGGCCCAGGCTACGCAGCTTTGGAACCTGAACGGCAAAATTCAGCACGGCCCCCGCAACCACTCCCAGGGAAAATCCCGCTATGCCGTAGAACTTGGATAAAGCCCAGCCCAGCAGAACAATGCTCAGATTATAAAGAACGGAACCCACCGCGGGCATTAAAAAATGCTTATATGAGTGCAGTATGCCCATGGTAATACCCGCAAGCCCCATAAACAGGGCCTGAATGAACATAATGCGCGTAAGCTTCACCGTTAGGGCGGCTGTTTGGGGAGAAAACCCTGGAACCAGCAGTTTTATCAGCTGGGGAGTAAAAACCATGCCCACGGCAATACCCAGAAGCATCAGCGAAATGACCAGGTTGAATATGATGCTGGCCACACGCCAGGCATCTTCTTCCCTATCTTTAGCTAAATAGCTGGAAAAAACAGGTATAAAAGCAGAACTTAAAGCTCCTCCCACCAGGAGCATATACAAAAAATCAGGAATGGAAAAGGCTGCATTGTAGGCATCGGTAAGCTGGTTCTGTCCAAATTCGTAGTATATTACCACATCCCGAATATATCCCAGTATACGGGAAAGAACCATGGCAATCATTACAATACCCGCAGCCCTTACAACACTATTCCTACCCATGGGCAGGCTCCTTTCAAAAACGTTCAAACAATTATATCATATATCAATTTTTACTAAAATTAAAAAATCCTTTCATAGGTGGGCAGCATCTTTTCCTCCATATTCCTTTTAAAACGCTCTTTAAACTCCCAGGCCTTTTCGTACAAATCCCAAGCCTCCAAGCTTACTCTATGCAACCACGAATTTGTTAAATTTTTAATATTTTCTATATTTCTTAAGGTTTCTCCCTTAATTGCCCCCAGATCCACGGTATAGCTTTTATTTAAAAAAGTAAGGGTAATGCACTGCTGATCCCTTTCAAAATCAAAAATTTCCGCCACTTCCCTTTCCATCAAGCGGTTAACCCCAATGGAGGCAACAAAAAGTCCCCAGGTTAAAAAAAGCATTAAGGTCAGAATAAAAATAAGCGCCTTCCTAAACATCTTCTTCTTTTTAATCCTCCTTTTGTAGCAAAATTCCTATTCTTAAATCTGCTCCAATGTAAGGCGCTTTAATACTTTTTATAATGTTTTTTTCGTTAAATCCTTAAGCACTTCATGTATTACCCCGGCAAAGAGCTCAGCGGAATATTCCGCTTCTTGCAATGAATTCTTTACACTCCCGATTTCCACAAGTATGGCATGGGGGTGAAGATGCTGATTGTATCTACCGTTTTGAACCCGCACTCCTCTGCTGAGGCCCGGATACATTTCATTCATTTTTTTGTTGATAATCTGAGCAAACTCCTTATTTTTCTCCCAGTTGGGATGGGGAAGCCTTTTATTGCTCCCAACTATCAGCAGAATCTGGGCAGCATCCTTTCCCTTTATATTCACAATTTTTTTCTCCTTTAAACCGGCATCCCTATGTATGTCCAAAAGAATCTGTATTGAAGGATGCTGGGCAAGCATATTCTTGGCCGTTTCCTTTGATTTGCTGTAGGAAAGGCTCCAGTCGGGATAATCATGGATTTTTGCGCTCCTTATTACAGTAATACCGTACTTATTTTTCAGGCAGCTTTCAAGCACCTCAGCAACCCTGACAACCCCTCCGTTTTTCCCCTTTTTATGCTTTACCCCGTCGGTGGCCATATAGGTTTCAGAATTATGGGTATTATATATGCCTACCAAAGGGTTGTCCCCCACTGACAGAACCTCCCCGGCAGTATCCGTTGCATTCTCAGGACTGCTATTGGAAACAGCAGCGCTTTCTCCATTTTTTGCCGTAGTTTCATTGTTTTCCTCCGGATAAGGGGTCATTCCCTGAGTATCCCAATCTCCCTTTTCCATGTCAATCAAGAAGTTTAACTGAGAACCAATTAAAGTTCTTGGATCTTCCACATCTATTTCCGTCAAACCCAGTACGATTTTTTTAAAAACCTCCCCGGGAGATAATGCTTTGCCCTCCTCCTGGTATATCAGCACGGGAAAACCCTGTTTCAAAACCCATCCTAAAAAAGCCTCTGAAAACAGAACCCTTTGGGGTATATGTCTTAGATTATGAACCTTCTTTTTTGAAAAATAATTTTCTATGAATTTTCCCCCATCAAAACCTTTATCAAGGTAAAATGCCGCTAGAGCCATCCCTGCAAAGAGTAAAGCAGCACAAATTAAGCCCGCCCTTTTCCCGGCCTTTATTCCCACTATAAAAGTTCTTTTGCGCAAAAAAATCACCGCCAATTTATCCCTTTCCGTTGATACTGTATTTTTATTAACTAAAGCATTCCAATATGCAAAAAATACATCCTGAGGAAAAATAAAAGAGCGGCTTTTTAACCGCTCTCCTTTATATATTTTATATTTTAAAATTTTAGTTAAATTTGGCAGTTACCTCAGTTCCGTTGGGACAAAGGCATCAATTATTCCGATTACCAAGGCTGCAAGAAGGGCACCTATTATGTTCACAGATAAAAAATTGGGAACAATAAATTGTGCCAGATAAATAACCACCGCCGATGTAGCAAAACCAATGAGTCCCCTTCTCTGGGGCGAAATTTTTTCACCAAGCAGTGCTTCAACGATATAACCCAGTACTGCAATAACCAGGGCAGCCAGTATTGCCCCCGTAAAGCCACTGACGCTGATCCCCGGCAGCAGCCAGGCAACTAAAAATAAAACCAGTGCGGAAACGATGAAGCGAATAATACTTCCCATAATCAATTCCTGTCACCTCCTTAAAAAGTTTCATTTTCTATAATGACCAAAAAAATGGATGTTTATACAGCCCTAAAGACTGTCAACAAACCTGCTTAATAAATTTTCATTGATCCCTACCACAGTCTGCTCTACTTGCGAACCCACGCCGAACTGCTCTAAGCGCAGGGTTATGGGCAAAACCAGGCCGCCCCAATTCGGCGTCCGTGCGAGAGAATGGCTGGCGCTCACCTTCTGCCCGCGCCTCCCGGTTTTAATCGGCGTTCATTAAGTGGTTTCGCAAACTACAGCAGAGGCCTTTATCAACAAGTTTTAACTGTTTATGAAGCCTAAACAAATAAAAAACTTTTGGGATATTAAAGGGAAGAAGCTCATCAGGATAAATGCAAAATATTGCGTTTTCCAGTTTTTCATGGTAAAATAAACGCTGTCCTATTGCCGTTTGAAAATTTCCCAATATGGGATTCAGGAGGTGAAACGGGATTGGCCAATACAAAATCCGCCAAGAAAAGAATTCGCATTGCGGAAAAAAGAAGACTGCGCAATAAATCCTTTAAATCAGCCATGAAAACAAAAATCAAAAAATTTGAAGCGGCTCTGGAAACTGGAAATACAGAAGAAATTCAAGCAAGGTTTATGGAAGCCTATAAATTTATTGACAAAGTGGCTTCAAAGGGCATCATTCATAAGAATGCAGCGGCGAGAAGAAAGTCAAGACTGCATAAAAAATTAAATAAAATACTTGCGGGCTAAAAACTCTGCTGATATCAGCAGGGTTTTTTTGTTCCAAAAATAAACGCTTATCTTTTTTGCTGCCTAACAAATAATATTAAAAGAGAAAGGAGGGATAAATTTAATGCCTTACCAGCAGAGGCAGCAAAAAAACAAGCAACAAGCACAACAGTTTTCCCAGATAGCCAAACAGAATCCCGGCGGAGCAAAATCCCAATCGGAAATCCAAAGGGAGCAACAGCAGCAACAACAAATACAGCAGGCCCAGCAACAGGCACAGCAGCAAGCTCAGCAGCAAACCCAACAGCAAACCCAGCAGAATAACCAGCAACAGCAGTACTAGATTTAAAAACAGTAGACCTGCTGTTTAAATTACAGCAGGTCTACAAACATAATCCCACCACACCTATCTCCAGCAGAAGCCTTGAATTAACAGATGATGTCTTTAACATAAGGTCAATTTTTAACAATAATTCCAGAGAGCTTTTTAGTTTTTTGGTACTGAAATTTTTTGACTGATCAACCATTTTACGAAAAACGTAAGGGTGAAGCTGAAGCTTTGATATAATCTGTTTCTCCGAATAACCGTCTTCCAAAAAACTTTTTACTCTGAGAATGGTCCTCAAATGCTTTGAAATCATATATAGAATAAATACCGGAGACTCACCCGCTGCCAGCATATCCCTAACCAGTTCAATAGCCAGGGAAAGGTTTTTATTTCCCACGGCATCCACAATATCAAAAATATTAAAATTCTTTGTCCTGCTTAAAACCGCTTTAACTTCATCCAGGGTTACGGCATTATCCCCTTCTTCACTGTACAGAACAATTTTTTCAACTTCATTTTTAAGCATTTCCAAATTGTTATCGAAGACTGCTGCCATGTATTCCAGGGCATTCCTGTCTATCTCTTTTCCCCAATCATTAAACCGGTCCCCGAGCCATTTTTTTAAATTTCTGCCCTTTAAGGGCAAAAATTCTACCACCGCACCTTTTTCCAATATCTTTCTATAGATTTTTTTACGCTTATCCGCTTTCCCTTCCATAACAAATATAACTGTAACGGACGGATTTATGGAATCAAGATAATCTTCAATAACCTCTCTTTCCTTTTTAAGCCCTTTACTTTCCGTTCCAAAATATTTCTGGGAGTTTTTAACCACTAGTAGCCTTTTCCCTCCCAAAAAGGGAAGGGTATAAAGCTCCGAAAAGAGTTCCTTATCATCTATTTTTTCCCCGTCCAGCTCCCTATAATTCCACTGTAATTCCTTTTCCGAAAGGAGGACGTCCTTCAATCGGCTCACAGCCTCGGTAAGAAGATATTTCTCCCCGCCGCAGAAAAGATAAAAGGGGTAGATTGTTCCCTTATCAAGGGATTTTATGAATTCATCAAAGCCCGTGATTTCCGGCACGGCTCACCGTGCCCCCTTTCCCTGAATCCTATTATCTTCATTATTTATTATGGTATTAATAATGCACCTTTTCCCGTCACTTTTCACTATAACGGCTCCATTGAGATCCGTTCTAAAAAGGGGAACCTTAAGAGCTTCCCAATAATCCACAATCTTTTCCGAAGGATGCCCAAACCTGTTATTTGCTCCCACCGATACAACCACCGCCTGGGGAGCAGTTCTGCTGTAAAAAGCCTCATCAAAGGAATTTGCGCTTCCATGATGGGGAATCTTTAAAACCGTGGAATTTAAGTCCGAAGGGGAAACCGTAAGGTCATTCAGTCCCTCCCCTTCTATATCCCCGGTGAGCAGAAAGGAAACCTCTCCATAAATCACCTTCAGTACCAGGGAATTTTCATTGGTCCCCCCATAGGCCCTGTCCTTTTCAGGAGCCAAAACTTCAATCCTTACCCCATCTCCCAAATCCATTACCATCCCCCTGTATAGTTCCCTGTGGGGAATGCCTTCCCCTGCTGCCCTTTTCAACAGCTCATCATATTCCTCCTTCATGGGCTCAACTGGGGGTGTGGCAAGGTATTTAGCCTTTACGGCGGAAATTACATGTAAAAGCCCCTCTGCATGATCCTCGTCAGGATGGGTGTTTATAATATAATCCAGCCTGTTTATCCCTCTGCTTTTTAAAAAGGGCACCACCTCATATCTACCGGGACTACTGTTCCTTTGATTTTGATAATATTGCGGCTTCCCTCCTCCGTCAATAAGGATTCTTTGCCCCGACGGCGTCTCAATAAAAATGGCATCACCTTGTCCCACGTCCAGAAAAATTATCTCCAGGGGGTCCCGGGAAAATAGATGAGAAGCAGCGGAAATAAAGAGAATAAAAATTCCCCCCAAGACCGCTGCCTTCCAGACATTGAAGCTGTTCTGCTTTAAGATCTCTCTGTTCTCCCACAGCTCCTTTATCCCCACAAGAATAAGAAAATATGCCGTTATATGAAAAAAAGAAGGAGATGCCACATTAACTGATGCATAGGGTACGGAATTAATAATTCCCGACAGGGAGTAAAAAAGGCCAAGGAGGGGTCCTTCCCCCTGCAGCAGTACCCCCGCCAGAGGTCTGAAGCACAAAAACAGAACAAAGGCCAAAAAGCCGATCAAAACTGCCGCTCCCATGACGGCAATTAAAAAAATATTGGCAAAAATGGAAACCAGAGAAAAATAATTAAAGTGAAGGGCAGTAAAGGGTGCCGTACCCAGCTGAGCCGCAAGGGGTACCGCAGCTGCGGTGCTTAAATGCGAGGGTAAAAAGGAAAGCAAATTTTTTATAAAGGAAGTAAAATAGAGCAGAGAAATTACGGCGGCATAGGAAAGCTGGAAACCCGGTTCAAAAAGAAAAAAGGGGTTCCAGATAAGGATAATTAGGGCAGACAGGGCAAGGCCCAAATGGGAATCATGCTCCCGTCCGTAATATGTCCCCAGGAGTGCCAGACTTCCCATAATGGAAGCCCTTACTACGGTAACGGTAAATTCCGAAAGCACACAGTAGAAAAACAAACTCCCCAAAGCCAGGGGAATGAAAAGGGAATCCCTTAGGCGAAAAATTTTTGCCAGGGACATAACAAAAAGAAGAACAAAACCCACATGAAGGCCGGACACAGCAAAGGTATGGGCAACCCCAATGCTGCTGAACATTTCCCTGTCTTCCTGGGATACCCCTTCCTTATCTCCAAAAAGCATGGCCAAAAGGAGCCCGGCCTCCCGGTCAGGGATTTCTGATCTTACAAAATTTTTAAAGTTAGCCTTAATGCCCGCTACATAAGAATAAAGGCCCCCTTCTTTTTTGCCCAATGGCAGCAGCTCATCCCTTTCTCCCATGTATAAAAGGACATGGATTCCCCTACGGGCAAGGTATTCTCTGTAATCAAACTCACCGGGATTTCTTCTCTCCCGGGGAAGGTTAAGGTTCCCCTGGAGGCGGATTCTTGCGCCCGGCTCTAAGGAAAGGTCCTTTTTCCCACCATCGTTAAAAAAATAATAAACCATAACAGTTTCTCCGGGAATTATAAGCCAATCTCCATTTTTTCTTTTAAGCCTGTCAACCTTAAGATGCCAAAGGGTCCTGTCTTCACTAAGTTCAGGGGTTCCTATAATGGTGCCCTCAATCTGGACCCTTTCCCCTGCAAAGGAAGCCAAATGGGAAACCTTTTCTCAGCCAGCTAGATCAAGGCGGAGACCTCCTGCAGCCACAGCCAGAGCAAGAATCACAAAAACAGCGTTTCTGTTCAATTTAATGAGAAAAAGGGCGCAGGAAGCTAAAGCTGCCGCAGCAGCATAATAATAAAAAGGTTCAAAATTAAAGATCTTCTCCAGTATTATTCCCGCTGCAAAACAGAGGGAAATCCAGATAAGGGGCCTCT
>JAAYIF010000017.1 GCA_012523575.1 Clostridia bacterium | reverse complement strand
TTCCAATAGTTCGTCCTTTGAAACATTGCCTTGCGGGTTTATCTGTGTTACCTTAAACACACCATTGGTCAAAGTACCTGTTTTATCAAATACAACCGTATCCACATCATTTAACGCTTCAAGATAATTACTGCCCTTTACAAGCACACCGTTTTTAGATGCTCCGCCGATACCGCCGAAGAAGCCCAGGGGGATTGAAACCACCAGCTCACAGGGGCAGGAGATTACCAAAAACACCAGGGCCCTGTAAAGCCAATCTGAAAAGACAGCTCCCGGGACCGCTAGGGGGGGAATGACGGCTATAAGGGCTGCTGCTGTTGTTACAACTGGGGTATAATGCCTTGCAAATTTGGTAATGAAGTTTTCCGTAGGGGCTTTCCTGCTGCTTGCGTTCTGTACTAAATAAAGTATTTTGGATACGGTGGATTCAGCAAATTCTTTGGAAACTTCAACGGTAAGAAGACCGTTTTGATTGATAAAGCCGCTTAACACAACATCTCCCACTCCAACTTCCCTGGGTACGGACTCTCCCGTTAATGAGGAGGTATCCACCATTGATTGACCGTCAACGATTTTACCGTCTAAAGGTATTTTTTCACCGGGCTTAACCAGGATAATGTCGCCCACTTTAACGTTTTGAGGTGATACTTTCTTAATTTCGTCGCCCACCTTTAGGTTGGCAAAATCGGGGCGAATATCCAAAAGTGCCACAATGGATTTTCTGGAACGGTTTACAGCCATATTTTGAAAATATATGCCTATCTGGTAGAACAGCATAACCGCTACCCCTTCGGGGAATTCCCGAATAGTAAAGGCCCCCACAGTGGCGATGGTCATTAAGAAATTTTCGTCGAACACCCGGCCCTTTGTAATGTTTTTAACGGCTTTTAGTATCACTTCGCCCCCCGCGAGGATATAGCTAATTAAAAAGAGGGACAGGTTTATTCTGTGAGGAAAGTCAGTTAGGAGAGCAGCGGCAAAGATTGCTGCCGATATTCCCAATTGTAAAACCTTTTTTCTGTTATATGCTTTGATTATTGAAACTGTGTCGATGCTGTTTTTATTGCCAATATGTGTTATTTCCCGTTCCCCGCTGTCTGTAACCGCAACCTGGGGCTCAATTTCCCTGACAAGCCTTTTTACCTGGCTTATGATGCTGTCTAACCCATCTTTGTTATCAGCTTCCAAGGTCAGTTTTTTTGACATTAGATCAAGGCTTGCCCACCTCACCCCTGCAATTTTTTTCGTTTCATCTTCAATTTTCATGGCGCAGTTTGTACATTCCAATCCTTCTAGGATTAGCTCTTTTGTTTGCTCATTACTCATTTAATAACCATTCCTCTCAAAGCCTTTCGCTTATATGGACTAATCCCTGTTCGAAGATTTGCTTAACGTGCTCATCATCCAGGGAGTAATAGACTATTTTGCCTTCCTTTCTGTACTTTACCAGTCTTGCCTGCCTTAGTATCCGCAGCTGATGGGATACGGCGGATTGAGTCATGTTAAGGAGCACTGCTAAATCACAAACACACATTTCCGATTTATCCAAAGCCCAGAGAATCTTAACCCTGGTGGTATCGCCAAAGACTTTAAACAGCTCTGCAAGGTCGTACAGTGTTTCTTCCGGCGGCATTTTTTCCTTTACGGTATTTACCACATCTTCATGGATAACCTTACAATCGCATCTGTCCCATTGGTTTCTTTTGGTCATTTTTTCACCTCTTTATGTGCATAAATGAACACTTGAATAATCATTCATATATTATATTCTTAATATAGGATACAAAGTAAAATATGTCAATATAAATATGAGAAATGTTAAAGGATTTATATAAGTGTGTGAGGGTATAAAGAAATCCCGGAGAGTATATTTAAAGAGGGTAATGAGAAGCCGCGGTGTCTGCGGCGGCTTCTCATTACATCCTCATTCTTTATGGGAAAATGAGGGATAACCTGCGCGTTATATTTGTCGATAAGGCGCGTGTTTTTTGTATAAATTTAGATTTT
>JAAYIF010000016.1 GCA_012523575.1 Clostridia bacterium | reverse complement strand
CGATTAAACCTTTGGCTTCGCACCGCCGATAGGGTGCGTTTATTGATGGGAGAATTTGAGGCAAGAACTTTTGAGGAATTATTTGAAAAAACCAAAGCCCTTCCCTGGGCCGATATACTCCCTGAAAATGCTGCCTTTCCGGTGGAAGGAAAATCCGTTAAATCCACCCTTTTCAGTGTTCCTGACTGCCAGGCCATAGTGAAAAAAGCCGTGGTGGAAAGCATGAAAAAAAGGTACAGGCGCATATGGTTTGAAGAAAAAGGACCGCTGTATAAAATAGAAGTTGCTATCTTAAAGGACACGGCCACCCTTACCATTGATACAAGCGGGCCTGGGCTGCACAAAAGGGGTTACAGAGCATTAAACACCCATGCACCCCTCAAGGAAACCCTTGCCGCAGGCCTTGTGCTTTTATCCAGATGGGAGCCCGAAATTCCTTTGATCGACCCTTTCTGCGGCTCAGGAACCATACCCATTGAAGCAGCATTGATAGGCTTAAACATTGCCCCCGGGATAAATAGAAGTTTTGTCTCCGAAGGCTGGCCCCAGATACCTAAAAAGCTGTGGGAAAAATGCCGTCAAGAGGCAAAGGAAAAAATTGATTTCAAAAGGGAACTGGACATAGAAGGCAGCGATATCGATCCCGAAGCTTTGAAACTGGCCAAATTAAATGCTTCAAAAGCCCAGGTAAAAGGCAAAATAATTTTTAAGCAGCGTCCCTTAAGTCAGCTGAGATCAAAGAAAAAATACAGCAAAATTATCTGCAATCCCCCTTACGGAGAACGCCTGGGAAATAAAAGGGAAGTAGAAAAACTTTATAGGGAAATGGGGAAAGTATTCAAGAACCTTGACACCTGGTCCTATTACATTTTAACTTCCCACAGGAATTTTGAAAAATTTTTCGGCAAAAAAGCCACAAAGAAAAGAAAACTTTACAACGGAGACATTCGGGTGGACTATTACCAGTATTACGGCCCAAAACCGCCCAAAAAAGCCACATAAACCCCTGACATTTTAACCGCTTCTTTTCCGCCACAGAAAATGGAAATATCCAGGGCAATGGATGCCTTTCCCCTGGCGATTAATTTATAATAAAAATTTATTAATTCTTCTTCCGAAGGTCTGCAGACAGCCTCAAAGTCTCCTTCAACGGGGGCAAGAAACTGATTACGGGCATCCGCGAGAACCACCCTGGGAGAATCCAAATCCCTTTGCAAAAGAAAAAACATCAGGGTACACCACCCGCAGAGCATGGCAGCGGAAGCAAGGGATCCCCCAAAAGCGGTTTCCTGATGATTTTTATTGAGATGAAGGGGCATCTCCAGAACGGTTTCCGTGGAATCAATCTTTTTAACTTTTACTCCCATATGCTTTGTCAGGGGGATTTTGCTGTTTAATATTTTTTGAAAATAATTCTTCAAAGGTCTCTAACTCCTTCGGAAATTTTACAAAACCAGCATGCCGCTACAGGACGCTTAAATATCCTGCAGGAATTTCAGGGCGATCTCCCTTGCTCGGTCGTATTTTCTTTTAATCTTCATAGACTGTTCCAAATCACCGTACATTTTCCAGCCGTAAGTGCCCCTGTATTTTAAGGGCGTCATTTTAAGATAGCCCACAACATCTTTCAGGGGATATCCAAAAACCACGGCAATTTCATGGGGTATCTTCCCCGTTTTTTCCCACTTCTCTTTCAGTTTCCCAAAAAACTGCTCCGCAGTCAAATTTCCCGCATAACCAAGGTTTATAAATAAGGGCGTGTTCTTAATTTTCTTCAAAACCCCATTTACCCTGCTGTGGTTATAAATGATTACCCTAACACCCCGATTATCCCTGTACACTTCAAAAATGCCCAGTCCCCAATGAAGCCCCAGGCTACGGGCCCTTTTAAGCTGAACATTTAAGCTTATTTTAAAAGGATTCTCCTTAAACAGAACCAGCTCAGCGGGTTTATCGGAAAACAAAACCTTTGAAGAAGATAAAAAAAACCATTTCTCAAATCTCAAGGCATCCCCTTTTAAATTTTTTAGGGATTTTTTCCAACAAAGCAGTTGAGGCAGCATATTACCCTCCAAAGATACTAATCCTCAAAAAGAAAGAGAGGCGGATAAAAAAACCGCCTCAATCCTGGTTGTGCTGCTCCAGCCCACGAAGGGAAAGGATATTTTCAATATTTATGATTTCCCATTTATATTGATTTTATTAAAGATTATAGCAAAATTGTTGCTGATATGTTAAAAAAATTTATATAATTTGATCTTTTTTTCACTACTAAAAGCACACATCACACTACAAAAAATCCTGGCAATAGCGTCCAACTTTGAGCCCTCCACCTGCTTTAACAAAGCATACTTCCGGCAGCTGAAACATGGTAATTCTCCTCCCCTATCTGGGTTCTACCATAACTGTGTTGCCGCTCTGTGAGTATCAGTATAAATCTTTCAGGAATTATTTACAAAAAGGCATTACACATTGTTATAATATTTTTGTACGGGGAAAACCCCAAAAATTAAATAAACTTCCCTCCACAATTTTCCGGAAGCGCTTCGCAAAAAATAGATTGGTTGAAATAATCCCAAAATATATTGCTTTACAGGTCAAATTTGCCTTTATTGAAAAACACAATAATCACAATAATTGAAGAATAACGGGAGGATAATTTTATGACGAAGATTTTGTTTATTAATGCTTGTATTCGAGGCAATACTGTTTCAAGGACCTACAAACTGGCACAACACTTTGTATCAGAGTATAAGAAACATCACAAGGAATCCTTAATTACCCAATTAAATCTAAAGGAAATGAACTTAACACCTTTATCAAATGACCTCTTAAACGAAAGAGAAGAGCTCTTAAGTAAACAAGAATTGGACAATCCTGTTTTTCACCTAGCGAAACAATTTGCCGAAGCTGATAGGATTATCATCGCTGCCCCGTTTTGGGATTTGAATTTCCCCGCCCTGTTAAAGATTTACCTGGAAAACATTTTTATCCCCGGGATTACATTCGATTATACTGAAACTGGAATAATCGGTTTGTGCAAGGCAGAAAAACTTTTGTTTATCACTACTCGGGGCGGCTTCTATTCTTTTGAGGAAACTCGCGAGTTAGAGTTAGGCTCAAAGTTTATGCAGGCGATGTGCGTCATGTTTGGTATCAACGAGTACCATTGTTTGGATGCCGAAGGTTTGGATATTGTGGGGGAAAACGTGGAGGAAATAATGAGCCAGGCATTCCATAGAGCAGAAAGCCTTGCATTGAACTTCTAAATATTTTTGGGAGTGGATTATTGGGATTTTGGAACTAATCTATGGACTGTCAATTTAGTAGTTTGTCTCCAAAGTCGGCATTACACCTTCATGATAATCACTTCCATTTAACGGGAAGGTAATTACGCAAATACTGTTCCTGCCGAAGGAAAATAAAAACCGGTCAGCGAAAATAAGTGTTGATCAAAAGGAGGCTTTCTGATTTGGATATTGTGGAAATTATAGCGGAAAACAAAATCCGTGAAGCGATAAAAAACGGCGAATTTGATAATCTGGCGGGAAAAGGAAAACCCATTAAACTGGAGGATCTTTCCCGCATTCCCGAAGAGTTAAGACCTGCTTATTTAATTTTAAAGAATGCGGGAGTACTTCCGGAAGAAATACAGCTGAAAAAGGAAATCGCCAACATTAAGGACCTTTTAAAATTTTGCACCGATAATGAAGAAAGCTCCCAATTAAAGAAAAAGCTCAACGAAAAGATGCTCCGCTTTAATATGCTGATGGAAAAGAGAAGGTTAAGCGGCACAAAAACCTTAAACCCCTATCTACACAAAGTGCACCGGAGATTTGGTGTATAAAGGGTGGTTATGTTTGATATGCTGCCCCTAATTTAAGTTTTGCAATTCTTTTCATTCCATTTGTTTTCAACCCCCAAAAGGGCAAGACCCCGCTGAAACTTGCTTCGGGTTTCCGCCACGAGGGGGTATTTTTCTGCCAGTTCTTCTCCCAATTTTAAAATATGGGCGGTGTCTCCGGATTTTAGCTCCAGCTCCAGCTCACAAATTTCCTCCTTTTTATTACCGGCAGTTATTCCCCCCCTATCCAGGGACATCTCCATAATAGTTCCATCAACATGGAGCTCTGTGGATATCCTTGTAAACACCATGGAAAAAAGGGTAATTAGCTCTTCCTCTCCAGCAACCTGCCATAAAATACTAAAAATTGGAGTGCCAGCAAAAACATTAATATCAGGGATAAATCCCTCAACGGGTACGGAGTATTCAAAACGCCTGTGAAGTCCTTCAAAGGAAGCCCCTCCACCTTTTACACAGGCTATGTACCTTTCCCCTTCTTTACGTATCCTGTAGGCCAAACCCACGTCCATGAGGTTGCCCCGACGGGTATCATAATGCCTGGTTTCAAAATTCACCTGAAACGGCTCCCCCACTCGGATTTTCTCAATGATGGGATCAGAAATAATCTTTTCCCCCAAAGAAGGATCACACAACCGCAATTTCAGTTCAATCTCCATATCTTTCAACAGCTCAGCACCCCTTTTACTTTTTTCTCCCCCTCATTAAGGTCTTCTTACATTATAGAACAATTCTGCCAATAATAATCTCATCATAAATAATTTGTTTTTTACTCCCAAATTTAATATTAAAAGGATATTTGCGCAAAAAAACAATTTTTGGGATAAAATAAAATTAAGTCAAAACTATTAAAGGGAGGAAGGCCGATGGCATTTGATTCTCTTTTTCAGCCCGGAAGAATTGGAACCATGGAGGTTAAAAATCGTCTGGTTATGCCCCCTATGAGTACCAGGTTGGCCTCTGTAAATGGGGAAGTAACAAAGGAACTCATTGCTTACTATGCAGAAAGGGCAAAGGGAGGAGTAGGAACAATAATCGTAGAGTATTCCTACATAGATGAATTTGAAAGCAAGGCCGCAATTTGTCAGCTGGGGGTACAGAGCGATCATCATATTACGGGATTAAATGAACTGGCAGAAGCTATTCAAAGTTATGGTGCAAAGGCTGTGCTTCAGCTAGCCCATGGAGGAAGGCAAACGGATCCCGGCAAAATGGGCATGGATCCCGTAGGACCTTCAGCAATTCCTGATCCCTTGACCAGCGCAGCCATGGGAAGACCCAATTGGGTAAGGGAACTGGATCAGGAAGAAATTCAGGAAATCATTGAATCCTTTGCAGAAGCAGCAAGAAGAACAAAAATGGCCGGTTTTGACGGTGTTGAGCTTCACGGGGCACACGGCTACCTATTGTGTCAATTTTTATCCCCCTTCAGCAACCGCCGCAATGATATGTACGGCGGCGACCTTGAGGGTAGGGCAAGAATGCCCCTGGAAACGGTGGATCGGGTGCGTTCCAAAGTTGGAAAGGACTACCCTATACTATATCGTCTAAGTGCCGATGAATATGTTGGAGGTGGGCTAACCCTTGAAGAAACTGTACGCTTTGCCCAGATGCTTGAAGAAGCAGGGGTAGATTGCCTCCACGTTTCCTGCGGAAACTTTGCCAGCATTCATAGATTTGTTCCTCCCATCTATTTCAAACACGGGTACTTTACATACCTAGCAGAGGAAATTAAAAAAGCCGTTAATATTCCTGTTATTGCCGTTGGAGCCATTTCCGAACCTGAACACGCAAACTGGCTTATAGAACAGGGTAAAGCCGACTTCGTAGCCATGGGAAGGGCGCTGATAGCGGATCCCCATCTGCCCAGCAAAGCAAGGTCCGGAAGGCTAGAAGAAATACGCCCGTGCATCCGCTGCAATGAAGGGTGCATTAACCGCTTTTTCAAAGGCTGGACCATGCGTTGCGCCACAAACCCCCAATGCGGAAGGGAATTGCATTATGCCGAAATACCTCCGGCTGAAAAACCCTCTAAGGTTCTCATTGTCGGGGGAGGACCGAGCGGCATGGAATCTGCCATTGTTTCCGCTAAAAGGGGGCACAAAGTTATTCTCTGTGAAAAAGAAGGAGAGCTGGGCGGTTTGCTCAGGGATGTGGTGGTTCCGGAATATAAATACGATATTAAACGCCTGTTGAATCATTGGATATACATGGTCCAAAACATGGATAATATTGAAATAAGGCTTAACACCGAAGTTACCCCTGAATTGGTTAAAGAAATCTCCCCAGATGTAGTTTTTGTGGCAGCGGGATCCAGGGAATTTATACCACCTTTCCCAGGCTCTGAACGGCCCAATGTGGTTTCAGGAATTGAAGTTTATGCAGGGAGACAGGAAGTGGGACAAAAAATAGTGATAGCAGGGGGAGGAATTTTAGGCTGCGAAACGGCCATTATGCTGGCAAAACAGGGCAAGGAAGTTACCGTGGTTGAGAAACTGGATACCATAGCCTATGACGTTGAACCCCTAACTCAAATGACGTTGCAAGAAATGATGGCCGAACACAATGTTAAAATTTTAACCGGTACTGCATTGGACAGCGTGGTGGATGAAGGAGCCGTAATAATAGACAAAGAATTGAACAAAAGAATTCTTCCCATGGACAACCTGGTGGTAGCCATTGGAAGACAACCCAATAAAGAGGTTGTGGAAAGTTTAATGGGAACTGCACCCCAGGTGATCCCCATAGGTGACTGCGTAAAAGCCGGTGATATTGCCGACTGCACCCATCAGGCCTTTGTATATGCCGTGAGATAAAAAAAGCGTGCATCCCGTCCCGGGGTACATTAGACTGTTGACAAAGGGTATCTGCTGCAGTTTTCTCACTCTGGAACTCACGCCGGACAGCTCTAGGCAAAGCTTAAAGACAAAACCGGACCGCCCCAAATTCGGCGTCCGTGCGAGAGACTGGCTGGCGCGACCGTACATGCTCGCGCTTTCCGGTTTTGCCTTACGCTTTACCAAGAGCTGTTAGCCGGCGTTCGTTAAGTCCAAACTGCAGCAGATACCCCATAGAATTTACTGAGACGGTTTGTCGACAGCCTGGGGCACCCCATTCCGGGGTGCCTTTTAATTTGCCCACAAGTCACATAATATAAAAAACTAAATGCGTAAGACTTAATAAAAATTAATAATAAAAATCAATAAGCCTTTTTTTATTTTTAAGATAGTGATATAATTTGCAAAAAGCCGGAGTGTTAATTACTGACTCAAAAAGGGAGGGTGTGATTTAAATGTGTGAAAAAAATAGAGATAGCCTGGGAAACTTCTTTCTTACTGAAAAGGATGAATATAACGAAAAGCACGCACCTGTAATATACTGCCCCGAAAAAGTTTCCCCCGGAAAACTTTTCGAAATAAAAATTACCATAGGAGAAAAAGTACCTCACCCCAATACATGGGAACATCATATTAAGTGGATTCAAGTATTCGTCAAGGAAGAAAACGCAGAACCCGTTCATGTAATGACTTATGATATGGGTCCCACCATCGCAGAACCCCATGTTACCTTTTCATTAAGGTTACAAAGATCGGTAAAAGTTTATGTCATTGCTTACTGCAATATCCACGGCTTATGGGAGGCAACATCCAGCATTACAGTGGGTTAATAGATAAAACTTTCTAACCCCGCAGCAACAGCGGGGTTATTTTTTTAAAAATAATTTTAAATAAACTTCCCCATTATGTGGAAACAATAATTACTAAACAAACCAGGAAACCAATAACGGTAATGGATAAAGGAGCTTAAAACAATGAAAGCACTTCTTATTTATCCTGAATGTCCCGAAAGTTTTTGGAGTTTTAAATATGCTTTGGATTTCATCGATAAGAAATCAGCTTACCCCCCTTTAGGACTCCTTACAGTGGCAGCAATGCTTCCCGAAGAATGGGAAAAGAAATTAATTGACATGAACGTGGACAAACTTCAAGACAAAAACCTTCTTTGGGCAGATATGGTTTTTATTAGCGCCATGGCAGTTCAAAGGGAATCCGTTAAGAAAGTTGCAGCCCGTTGCAAGTCCTTAGGGGTTAAGACCGTAGCAGGGGGTCCCCTGTTTACCACGGAATATCAAGAGTTCAAGGACATCGACCATTTCGTACTGAATGAAGCTGAAATAACCCTGCCCCGGTTTCTTCGGGACTTGGAACAGGGGAAGCCACAAAAAGTGTACACCACAACGGAAAAACCCCATCTCCAAAGCACCCCTATCCCCATGTGGGAACTAATAGATATGAATAAATATGCATCCATGAGCCTCCAGTATTCCCGGGGCTGTCCCCATAACTGCGAATTCTGCGATATAACCAATCTCTACGGCAGAAAACAGCGATTAAAAAGCGTGGAGCAGGTTATAAAAGAACTGGAAACCTTATTTAACCACGGCTGGAGGGGCAGCGTTTTCTTTGTGGATGACAATTTCATCGGAAATAAAAGAATATTGAAAAGGGAGCTTTTACCTGCAATAATCCATTGGATAGAAAAACGAAACAATCCCTTCTGGTTCATTACCGAGGCATCCATTGACGTGGCAGACGATAACGAGCTGCTGGACCTAATGCGCAGGGCCGGCTTTGTACACCTTTTCGTGGGCATTGAAAGCCCTGTTTTAGAAAGCCTCAAGGAATGTAACAAGTACACAAATTTAAAAAGAAACCTTTTAGATTCCATAAAAAAAATACAAAATTACGGCATGCAGGTAAGCGGAGGATTCATTATCGGTTTTGACAGCGATCCCCCGTCAATTTTCGAAAAACAGATAAAATTTATTCAAAAAAGCGGCATTGTCACTGCCATGGTGGGCCTTCTTAATGCCCCTAAGGGGACAAAGCTTTATGAAAAACTTAAAAAAGAAAACCGATTACTTCCCCATTTTTCAGGAAATAATACTGACTTTTCAATGAATTTTATTCCCAAAATGAATCCCCATAGACTGCTGGAGGGTTACAAAAAACTTGTAACAGCCATATATTCACCAAAGGCGTATTACGAGCGGGTAATAGAATTTTTTAAAGAATTTAAGCCTCTTAAGAAAAAAAGACCACCCATGTTGCGTTTCTGCTATATAAAAGCCTTCATAAAATCCATCATATACCTGGGGATAATGGAAAAGGGGAGAAAATACTATTGGAAACTGCTTTTAAAAACCCTAATAAGATACCCCCACTTTTTACCCAATGCAGTAACCTTTGCCATTTACGGCTTCCATTTCAGAAAAATATTTGATAAAAAGCCCGTTAAAATACCGGTCAACAAAAAACCCTTCAGTCAGCCAAGTTGACTGAAGGGTTTCTTGCAAATTTTTTATTGCTGTGGGACTGCATTGAAATCCAAAACAGGAGCATTTTCAACCTCGGGAGGAAGATCAATGGTTAGTTGTTGATTGTATTTCACTTCATCCATCCTTATTTTCATTTGGATTCCCTTTATGGGAATGGATTGGCCCTCAAATTCAGGTACCAGGGTAACCACAAATACCATTTCCCCACCGTTATCGGAAAAGTCCTTAACTCCTATCCTTTGAATACCCCAGATGGAAATGCGATCCAGCAGTCCTGCAGTGTATTTCAGTAACATCGTCATCTGTTGATCCATATCCATCTGCGAAATAACCGCGTCCACAAATTTGCCAAAATCATCAATGGAGCCGTAACTTGCCAGCAAATAATATTCCTCATCATCTACGGCTGCTTTCCCTGCAAGTCTATAGCGGACGTACTTCTCCAGCTCGGGAGGAATGGCGGTATAGTAACTTTGTTCAAAAATCTCTCCTAAATCCGGATACATCCCGTCAGGATAGCGATACCACTTCATTTCTCCGCTCTCTGGGTCGGGAAGCTGCTGATACACCTTATCTCCCACATAATACATTTCTGATGTATACTGAATTTTATCGGTACCTGGTATGTTCATTTCTGCTGTTATTTTCTGATATATTTTATCGGGCATTACAATTTTCTGCTGCAGTTTCATGTTCATTTCCATATTGTCTGGCAGCATTTCTTCCCCTTCAACTCCGGGACGGGGTATAACCTTAATATTTGCGGTAGCCGTGGCACTCATATCGTTGAGTTCTTTTGATTTTTCCCTGTACTTTTCATATATTTCAAGAGCCTCGGAATCCGACTTAAATGCTCTGTCCAAAAGGAGGCTTCCCTCTTCCCTGGTCAACAAACCAAAGGGTTCTCCTTCAATCAAACCATAGATTTTTAGCCAGGAGACAAAGGCATTGGCCCATTCTTTCTGATCCTTTGAAGTCAGGGAAAATAGAACTTCATCATCAAGTCCCAAAGCCCTTACCACCATGGCAGCAGCTTCCGCACGGGTGATGCTGTGGTCTAAAAAAAGCTCCCCTCCGGGATAGCCCTTTATTATCCCCTTCTGCTTAAGAAGCTCCGCCGGGGAAACGTTTTCACCCTGCATGCCGCTCCTTTCCACCAGCATTGCGGCAAATTCCCCTCTGGTCAGCTCTGCGTCAGCCTTTGGGGCCTCCTCGGCGTGTACCTCTACGACGGGAATTGCCAGCAGCATAAAAGCAGCAAGGAAAATCCCGATCCATATCCATCTTTTTCTCATAAATTGAGCCTCCCTCCGTTAAAATTGTGTAAAGATTAAGAAAATAAAAAGCCTCCCCTTCCCAGCAGTCTATTTTATTCTACCATATATTAAATATTCATTGTTAACAATGTTTGTTTCTGAAAACAATTTTTCATGGACGGCATACTTTGCAGGGATCGTATCCCGATTTCAGGGCTGCCTCTCTGCTTTTAAAGCTTACCCTATTGGAGGAGCTGATTTTTTCCGCCCACTTGCAGTCAAGACGGTGAAATTTTTTTGAATTCAGATTCCCGATATATGTCGTTTCCCTGTCGCATGAATTTTGGGAATCAATCCCCCAAAAACCTTTTCCGCTCTTCCGAGCTTCCTGCTGAAATTTAACAAAATAATCCGTGTACTTAACATCTGGAGGATAAGTGGCTACCTGGGCATATCCTCCCAAAAGCAAAATTGCGTTAAACATTTTACTCCTAATCTCGTTTTCGCTTTTACTCTTGGGAACCTCCAACCAGACATATCGGAGAAGGCGTCCATATTTATCCCTTTCGCTAACATCCTTTTCCAAATAAATGGTTTTGCCCAAAAGCTTTGATTTGGTGTAGGAAGAAGCCTCTTTGCCATAGGGCTCATGCCTAATGGTACTCTCAGGGGTATCCACCCCTATGAGCCTTACTTTTTCCTCTTTGCCCTCAAACACAGCCACTATGGTATCTCCGTCAATTACTTTGGCAACGTAGGCTTTAACAAACCCGGGAACCTCTTCCCCTTCATCATGCGTATGCTTCTTTTTTTGGGCATCGGCAGAACTGTCCCTGCTGTCGGAAGGTTCTTCCTTTATAGTACTTTCCTGAACATCTTCCCTTTCCTTTGCGGCATCTTCCGGGGAAGTTCCGCAGGAACTCAGTAAAACTGATGCAGTTAATAACAACAAAACCAAAAGGTATACACATAATTTTTTGGAAGCAGTCTTTCTTTTAAGTACAGCTGCACCCAGGAAAGCATATACACATAAAATTAAAGCAAAAACTAAGAAATCCCCCATTTTAAAACTCCTCCGTCTCCAATATACTAATTTTTCTGACCCAGACCTCTCAGTTTAGGAAAGCACTGAAAAACATGAAATATAAAGAATAGGCCATAAAAGATATTGCCAGCAGAAACAACTCTGCCGGCAATCTGTAGTTTAAATCAGCTCAAACGGACTACTGAATCTGAAAAGCCATTGCCCTTTCAAGGATTTCATATATGCGACTGACCATTACAGAAGTATCTATTAAATACCCAGCAGCTAGTAGAGCGTTGTCAAATATTTGCTCAGCCGCTATTTTTGCAAACCGCTCATCTTTCTTTCTTAAAGTGTTCAATTTTTTTATAAGTCCATGCCTGAAATTAATTTCAAGTATTTTAGGGCTTTTAATGCCCAATTCCCGATTAATGGCCTGCACCGCTCTTTGCAGTCCTCCGGTAAAACCTTCGGGATTAAGCACCACTGCCGGGCTTTCTACAAGTCTCTTGGATTCACGTATTATAGAAACCCTTTCCCCTAATACACCTTTCAGCCAATTTTTGAACTCTTCAATCTCATCTTCTGGGAGCATTTCCTCTTCAGGGGTTTCCCCACGGAGCTCAGGAAGTTCAAGATTTTCCTGATCAACGGAAACAAGCTTTTTGCCCTTATATTCTCCTATGAGATTAAAAATATAATCATCCGCAGCGTCTTCAGTATACAATACCTCCAGATCTTTTCCGCGGAAGGCCTCCATATAAGGACCGGCATCAGCTAATTCCCTTGAAGGAGCATTGATATAATATATAGAATTTTGGTCCTTTTTCATTCTGCTGATATAATCGTCCAAAGAAGTTAGTTTACCCGGGTCTAACTTTGAAGATTCAAAGCGCATGAGCTGCAAAAGATCGTCTCTAAAATCAGAATCCGTTGCAACCCCTTCCCTAATAAAATTTCCAAACTTCTTCCAAAATTCAATGTACTTATTTTCTTCTTTTTCCGCCTGTTCCCTGAGAAATTTCAAGAACCTACCGCTAAGAACCTTTCTAAGACGCGAAGCAAGGGCACTTCCCTGAAAACTTTCCCGGGAAATGTTTAATGGAATTTCTTCGCTGTCCACCACACCCTTTAAGAACCGAAGCCACTTTGGCAGTAGATCTTCACATTTTTGCTGGATAAGTACTTTTTGACTGTATAGGTTAACACCGGGTTCAAATTTACCCAGACCAAATCGCTCATAGTTTTCTTCCGGTACAAAAAGCACTGCATTAATGGCAATGGGAGCATCAGCCGCAAAATGAAAGGTCATCATGGGCTCGTCATAAGCATTGGCTATGTATTTATAAAACTCCGTATATTCCTCTTTGGTTATGTCTTTTTTATTTTTTGTCCAGAGTGCCTTTATTGTGTTAACCCTTTCTCCGTTAACAAAAATGGGAAAGGGAACAAAACCGGAATATTTTTTAATGATCTCTTTAATTCGGTGAGGATCAGAAAACTCTTTAGCATCATCTTTAAGATAAAGAACAATTCTCGTTCCCCTCGTAATTCCTTCTGACTTTTCAATGGTATAAGTTTCACTTCCGCAGGAAACCCATTTCCAGCCCTCTTCTTCCCGTTTATAAGAACGGGTATATACTTCAACTTTATCTGCTGCCATAAAGGCAGAATAAAAACCAACTCCAAACTGACCTATTAAATTTATATCCCTTTCATTCCCCTGGGACAGGTGCTCAATAAATTTTTTTGACCCAGAATAAGCGATGGTTCCTAAATTTTCTATAAGCTCATCCCTGGTCATCCCAACTCCTGTATCAACTATCACAAAGGTGCCATTTTCTTTATCAAGCTCTATTTTTATTTCCAAAGGAAGTTCTTCATCAGCTATTTCTTTTTTGGTTAATTTTAGATACCGCATTTTCTCCAGCGCATCGGAAGAGTTTGATATCAGCTCCCTAACAAAAACTTCCCTATCGGAATACAGGGAATTAACCACAATATTTAAAAGCTGTTTAACTTCAGCTCCAAAATCCCTAGTCTCCCTTTGAGGACTTTTTTCCATGTTTCTATTCCCTCCCCTCCAAATTTAGGAAAAAACCTGCTAAAACCTAATGATAAAAAAGTTCTATAAAGTGTCAATATATCCTTATACTCTTTTTTTATACCTCACCGCATATTTTCTTATAGATGTCCCCAAGGCTTACTAGGGGGTCTTCCCCTTTAAGGATCACAGCTTTAACAATCAACAGGAACAGGGTAAAAGTTACAGCTGATGTTTATCACCCGTTATTAGTATCTGCCGAAGATGGAATATTGATATTTACCCCATTGGAATGGGGAACATATTCCATAATTATTCGGGCCAATTTATGGGGATCATGGCGGACGTAATGACAGTTATCCACAAGGGCTTCTTCAATAATTTCTACCCCCATTTTTTCCAGTTTGTCCCTGGCAGGAGCCACCGGCACCGAACTATCTTCAAGATATTTTTTCAGCAAATCATTGGGCACCCCTTGATTGTTCAATACCACATAGTCAACTATATTTGCACCCACATGCTCTAGAATGGCTTCAAGGTGATCAGCAGCATCATACCCGTCCGTTTCTCCCGGTTGGGTCATAATGTTGCATACATAAAAAACCACAGCCTTTGTCTTGATAAGGGCTTCAGGTATACCTTTAACCAAAAGATTTGGAATAACGCTGGTATACAGACTTCCAGGGCCAAGAATAACGGCATCGGCATTTAATATGGCATCCACGGTCTCCTCTAAAGCACTGCACTCTTTGGGAATTAAAAAAACATGATCTATCTTTTCCCTTTGACTGACAATATTCGTTTGCCCCTTGATTATGCCGCCCTTTTCCATAACCGCACCCAAAGTTACCTTGGACAGAGTGGAAGGAACAACCCGTCCCCTAACGGCTAAAACCTTTGCTATTTCCTGCACTGCACTGTAAAAATCCCCTTCCATCTCACTCATGGCAGTTATAAGAAGGTTGCCCAGGCTGTGCCCTTTGAGCCCCTTACCCTTATCAAAACGGTAATCAAAAAGCCTGCGCATGCTGCTTTCCGTATCCGCCAGTGCCACAAGGCAGTTCCGTATGTCCCCAGGGGGCAGAATATCAAAATCTCCCCTCAGTCTTCCGGAACTTCCACCATCATCGGTAACCGTTACGACGGCAGTAATATTTGAAGTGTGTTCTTTGAGTCCCCTCAAGAGAACGGAAAGCCCTGTCCCCCCGCCGATGGCGATAATTTTAGGGCCCTTTTCTAAATATCTCCTGTTATAAACCCTTTCCAAAAGGTAATCTTCAATGTCATCTTCTTTTTCATTGGGTGCCAAGGCAGCTAAAATTGAACGGGTGCTTCTGCTAAAGCCCCATAAAAAAATACCCAAACCTGCCCCCACCATCAAAATTCCAACCAATACATCTATGTTGCCGTCCAGCTGTTTAAAAAAACCATACCTTTGAACATTAAGGGTTTCTTCAAAGGGCAGTAATAATCCCAATCCCTCAAAGGCTAAAACAGAACCTACCGCTGCTAGAAATAGCCAGCGTTTAATCCCAAGACCCGGCGTCAGCCAGCGCAGTCCTTTCATTATGAATTCCTCCGTTTTCTCCCATTTTCCTATTCTCTGTTGATATCCCTGTGTCTTACGGAAACTTTGTATCCTTCACTGCTTAATATCTCCCCCATTTTCCTTGAAAGGGCGACGGAACGGTGCTTCCCCCCAGTACAGCCAATTGACACCACCAGATGGCTTTTACCTTCCTTAACATAATAGGGAAGGAGGAATAAAAGCAGGTCGCTTAGCTTATTGATAAAACTCCTGGTTTCAGGAAACCGCATCACAAAATTTTCAACATCTGCATCTTCCCCGGTTTTAGGTCTTAAATCATCGCTATAATGGGGATTGGGCAAAAAACGCACATCCAACACAAGGTCGGAATCTAGGGGAAGACCGTATTTAAACCCAAAGGACATTACAGTGATTAAAAGGGAACGACCGTCTTTTTCACCAACGAGCTCCCGAAGCTGTTCCCTAAGTTGTACAGGGGTCAAATCAGTGGTATCTATAATTTTAGTGGCTATACCCCTTATATCATATAAAAGCTTCCTTTCCTCCACTATTCCTTCTACAATACTGCCCTCCCGGGAAAGGGGGTGCTTTCTTCTCGTTTGCTTAAACCGCCTGATCAGTGTTTCATCGGATGCTTCAAAAAATAGTATCTCATAATTATATCCTTCCTGTTCAAGATACTTTAAAGAGTCAAAAAAAGTGCTAAAAAAATGCCCTCCGCGCACGTCCATAACGAGGGCAATTTTTTTTATCGTCTGTTCCGAATTAGCGAAAAGTTCAGCAAATTTAGACACGAGGTTTGGGGGTAAATTGTCCACACAGAAGTAGCCCAAATCTTCAAGGCACCTTAAGGCCAAGGTTTTACCCGCACCGGAAAGCCCTGTTATAATGATCAGTTTAAAATCCCCTTTGGAGTTCATTTGTTCTCACCACCGCAGTATTCCAAATATTAACTCTTAAGACCCTCATCTCTAAAGATGACTTTTATTTTATCTTACTCATTACTGTTGAAATCTCCTAAGTTTTCCCCTGCTCTTCAGGTAGCCCATCACCTTATCCGTTGAGGTATTAAGCACCTGCTCCTCTGAAATGCCGGTCTCTTTAAAGAGCTTTATCACATCATCAAAGCATCCCATCCGATCCACATAATGGGCATCACTTCCGGCAGCAAGGAGCATTTTTTCTTCCGCCAGTGCCTTGGCAATAGCAAAACAGTTGCTTCTGCTCCCTTTTCTGGCTCCTCCGGACAAAGAAGTATTATTAATTTCCAAAAGGCAGCCGTACTCCTTAGCCGCAGCAACGACATCTTTTATATCAATGGGAAAAGCAGGATTCCCGGGATGTACAATAATATCAACCAGGGGATTTTTGATAACATTGATCATGGCTTTGGTATTTTCTACAACCCCTCTATCCTCATAACACGGAGGATGGAAGCCCGCAAGCACGATGTCAAGCCTTTCAAGATAACGTTCAGGCAAATCCAGGCTTCCCTTGGTATCCAAAATATTGGCTTCCACACCCACTAAAATTTGAACATCCTCTTCTATTTTGGGGAGAATATAAAGATACCCAAAATAGGAAAGATGGGGACCCCCGGGAAGGGCAGGTCCGTGATCAGTTATGGCAATCATTTTTATACCTTTCTTTTTTGCAGCCCTGACATATTCATTAATGGTACTGTAACCATGACCGCTGGCCACTGTATGTAAATGAAGCTCCGCCACCAAACGCATCTAAATCCCCGCTTCCCTACCCAGAATAAATTTTTCCAAAGCCTCGGCAACACCGTCATCTTCATTGGAAGTGGTGACATAATCCGCATATTTCTTAATTTCTTCCCGGGCATTGCCCATTACCACTGAAAAACCGGCATACTGAAGCATTTCCAGATCATTATTGCTGTCGCCGATGGCCATTATTTCCTCCCGTTTTAATCCCAAATGTTCCGCCACCGCTTCCAATCCCTTTTCTTTGGTTGCCTCCGGATGAGAAAATTCCAGAAATTCGGGCATTGATTTTGTAATATGGAGATATTTCCCAAAGGTTTCCCTACATTTCCTTTCAAACTCATTCATTTCTTCTTCATCCTCATTAATTATCAGAAGTTTAATGGGAGAAATATGGGAAACCTTTGAAAGATCCCCCACTTCCTTAACCACTACATTGTACTTTCTGGAATATTCCACATTCTCGGGAGTAAGCTCTTTCACAAGGACACAATCATCAAGGTAAAAATTAATGGGATATCCCCGTTCCTCTGCAACTTTAATAACTTCCTGGGCAAGGTCCGATGGAACGCAGCGCTCATAGAGCACCCTGTCGGAATCAGAATATCTTACCAAAGCACCCATGTAGGTTATTAAAGGCAAATTAATCCCCAGTTCCGCAGCAAAGGGTTTTGCTGAAAGAAAAGTTCTTCCCGTGGCCAGGGTAACTTCCACTCCCTTTTCCCGGACCTTGGCTACAGCGTCCTTCACCCTAGGAGATATTTTTCCGTCGTTATCCAAAAGGGTACCGTCAAGGTCCACGGCAATTAACTTTATATTAAAATTCCTTTTCATTGAGCTGTAAATTACCTCCTTTGCCCGTATTAATTGTATTATATCTGCACCGGCGGTGCAAATTAATAAGGCCGCCCTTTCACGAACGGCCAAGACTGCAAACAAACCTTAAAAAATGCACACCTTTTGCCGGAGTTTGAAATTTACTAACTATCACTGGTTAAAAGCTCCTTAAGGTTAATGACCAACCCGTCCTTAGCAGCTATTGCCTTTATACCTGTGGCCTGGGATATTTTGTCTGCCACAATATCCACACCAGCTTTATAAATCTGCATGCCAAAATGGGTTAGTATGGCCGCTCGGGGTTTATGTTCCTTAATAAGGCTGATAACATCGGGCACGGATAGATGATCAACATTTTTATTCCTTCGCAGCATCAGTGTGGATATTATGCTTATGTCGCTTCTGTAAAATTCCGACAGCTTATTAAAATATCCGGTATCGGGGATGTATGAAAGGGTGTAATCATCACCGTAAAAAATAAACCCGTAGGTCTCAGCGTCACCGTGCTTATGGGGCATGGAAGTTTTAAATTCCAAATCGCTGCAGCGGTACAATTTCAATCCTTCAATGGGTTGAATATTTCCCACGTAATTCCTGAGATAATTCAATACCACGGGATCATCCTTTAATGCTTGCCGGGGAGCAAAAACCATTCCCTTTTTTTTGAAACCTCCTCTGGTCATAGCTTCTATCATAACATTGACATCGCCGCAGTGATCCAGATGGCGGTGGGAAATCAATACACCATCAAGCCTGCTGATATCAATTTTTTCCTGAGCAGCACGAAGAACGGCTCCAGGTCCTGGATCAACGCTCAGCAGTGTTTTTTTTATTTCCAGGATAAAGCCACCGGTTGACAAAACCTGGCTGGTCATAACATTTCTTGCTCCACCGGTTCCCAAAAATACAATCCTGTCCATAGCTATCCCCTGATAAAATAATCTGCACATTTCTTATTATATCACTCTGCCTTAAAAGGCGCTCTCTTTATTACTCAACGTTTTTAAATAAATAATTAGGGGCTGGACTGAAACAGCCGCCCCTAATAATCTTAATTTTAATAGGTCTCTGTTGCGGTTTGCGAAACGACTTAAACAATACCGACTAACTGCTTTTGGCAAGCTGATTATTTTATTCCTTATTAAGTGTAATGCTTTTAGTCCCTTCATCCCAATGAATCGTTAAGTTTAAAGCTTCACCCACGGCCCTGAGTGGTAAAAGAATTCTTCCTGAGACTATTACCCCAGGCTGATCCAGGGTGACAGACTGTCCCCCCACTGCCATTTTGGGATACTCCGGCCAAAGATCAATGAAATTTTCTAAACCGACAACGGTGGCCCTGCGAGCCTCTTGATCCCAGAAAACATCAGCCCCACAAGCCTGGGAGACAAAGCGCATAGGAACCATGGTGCGGCCGTTTATTATCTGGGGAGCCACATCCATTTGTATTGTAGTACCGTTCACTTTGGCATTCTTATCCCCTATGGCCAGCTTTACCTGGGTTTTCCCTTCGTCCCCCGGGCTCTCCTGGGAAAATTTCAGCAACAGGGGAGCGCTGAACTGCTGATAACGGGCAACCAAATATCCCCAGGGCTGATGATATTCTTTTACCTTAAGCCCCTCTGAAGATACTTCTCCCTTAAAACCGTAAAACTCCCATTGAACCAGATCAAAGGGAACCTCTCTGTGGGAACCTAAAGCAGTTATAGTAAGCTTTAGATCATAGTTCTGATTAGGGACTATGATACCTTCAGGGCCTTTTAGCACCATACGCTCAATATCATCTTTGCCGACCACTTGGACCGCTGCTTCCCCCTCTATGCCTCCTTTTACAGCTTTAATCCTTCCTTGCCCAGGATTTGACGCGATGGCTACCCCTTTTTCAACCTTTATAACCTCTTCGTCTCCTAAAATTTCAGCATCCCCAACATTTACAGGGTTATAATATCCGTCGTACCCTTTTATTTTGTATTCAATCTTTTCCCCCACAAGTAGGTTGTTTTTATTTTTAACTTCTAAAATAATTCCCTTTAATGCAGAAGCAGGAGCCTTTGTAAATATGCCTATGGCGTTGGGAACATATCTTTCAGTTCCCTGCTCCGGGTCAAAGGCCCTTACTGTAGAAAATTCCCCAAGGGGTCTGACAACCATGGTTGTGGAACCCCCGCCGTCGAGGTTTAAAGCTCTCCACGAACCTGTATAGACCATGAAAGAGGACAGGTCACCCAAATCCAGACCAATGCTTTGGTTGGATTTCTCAACTCCCACTAAATAAACCCTGTCTCCGTCCCTGGAAACCCCAACCGCCGTTCTTGCCCGAAGCCCTTCTAAAGAAGAACTGCTTTTGGCATAGGGTATAGCCTTACCTTCATCCACGAGAAGGGCATGTCCACCAATAATCATACTCCAGCTATCCCTTGGCTCCAAAAAATACTCAATCTTCACCCTGTCCCCGATTTTGAAATTTTGGAGTAAAAAATCAGCAGCCTTACCATGGCCCCGTAGAATATATGCTCCTTTGGAAACACCCTCATAGGGGAGATAAGAACCCTCAGATATTTCCACTACTCTCCCATTCTTAACCAAAACCTCAGTGGGTGTAGTATATCCGTCATTCCCCCGGGCAGCCCCTCCCCACATATCATCATATAAATGAAGCTTATCATAGTGGCTGTGGGAGCCGTCCTGTTCCCAATAAGCAGTTTTATTTAGCCCGGATAGGGGAAACTCGTCACCCGAAGGTGACACAACCCTTCCCCAAAAACTGAAACTCTGAATTACCGCTTTGCCATCTTTATTTATACCTAATGCATAAAGCCCATCAATCTTAGACGGAGAAGAGGCCGTTCTTCCATCTACCACCATGGGGCCAATGGGGGCCCCTTCACCATTAATGTTAAAAAAATCGCCGTTAACCGCCGCCACAGCTCCGGTATTTTGGGCCATGGCAGATACATTGAGGCGCTTTGTTATTTTTCCTGCGCCCGGGATGGTGCCTAAAACAACATAAGGGTTTTTTAAATCAACTTCCAGTACATGAATTCTAACCTGCCCCTTTGCCGTATCCCACCGGTACTCTTTGTGTACTGCACCTGCTGTAACGGGCTGCTCAAAAACCTTTATCGGAGACGTCGCAGCCTCTATAGATTCAACAGCGCCAATGAAAAAACCAAACAAAAGAAATACAAATAGTAAAACAGAAAACCGTTTGAACAACATTTGTGAGCCTCCCCCCGGTTTTTTCTCCTCTCCAATCAAATTAAGCAATTCCAGCAGAAATCATAAAGCGTAGCGCCGTTTCCGGATCCATATCCACTTCCTTTACCTTCTCCCTGGGCACCACCAAAGTAAGCCCTGCTACCTGAAAAGCAAGGGGCACATAGACAACCAGATGATTTTCAAGGAAACACTCTTCCTTGGTTAAAAAAGCAAGGCTTTTAAACCCCTCTAATTCGACCATTACAACTTTGCTGAAAGACCTCTTCTCGCCAATCAGAGAATTAAGAGTATCCTTTATGGCGGAGTACAGCTTTCCCACAATGGGAGCCTTGTACATAAACTTTTCAAATTCTTCTATCAATCTTTCACTTACATAAAAGGAACCCACATAACCGATAATCAAAATTATCAATATGGAAAGCAAAAACCCTAAACCCGGAAAATCAAAGGGCAGAAAAAAATTGCCCACCCGGTCAAGAATTTTTAATACTCCAAAAACTATGTAAAGAGTAGCGGCAACGGGAAGCAATATAAGTATGCCCCGCATAAAAAATTTACCCAATGACTTCAATCCCATCCCTCCTCCTTTTTAACCCCATCAAGACCCTTTACACTCCACCCCTCAAAAAAAACTACACTGTTTCTATTACCATTCTTTCTAAAATTTTCTTAACGGTTATTTTTGGTAACTGTTTATGTAAATATTAACACAGCCTCCTTACGAAAAAACCAGAAATCAGAAGGAACAAGCAAAAATTAATTTTTCACTCAACTTGTTAAAGAGGGTGTCTGCTGCAGTTTTTTCACTCCGGAACTCACGCCGATTAAAGCCGGACCTCATTAAATTCGGCGTCCGTGCGAGAGAATGGCTGGCGCTCATCTTCTGCTCGCGCCTCCCGGTTTAATCGGCGTTCGTTAAGTCGTTTCGCAAACTGCTGCAGACATCTACTAAGATTGGTTTATCCACATACATAACGGTAAATTTTTTGATCACCCCCCTAGGGTGACATCCTGAGTTTGATACCACTCAAGGGCTTTTAAAAAATGTTCGGGTTTAAAATCCGGCCACATTTCGTCCACCACATAAAAATCTGAATATATGGACTGCACCGGAAGAAACCCACTTAATCTCCTCCTGCTGCCCCACCTGATGATTAAATCGATTCTTGAAATATCCGACGAAGCTATATGTTCTAATAAATTGGTCCCTTTAATTTGTCCGTTATTATTTTTAAAAGAGTAGCTTAAATCCCAATTCCAACCGTAATTTACCAGGAAATTAACCCGCATTAGGCCTTTGCCAAATTTTACTCTCTTGGTGTAGGGTAAAAGTTCCTTGGGGAACATGGGAGAATCCGTATTCCCCACCACCAAAAGTTCAGCGTCTTCCTTTGACAGCTTTTCAACGGCCTCTATACAAGCCCTTTGGAAAGCCCGGGTTTGCTCAGCCGGTCGTTTGGTGTTATCCTGGGTAAAACCATAAAAGGTCATTTCCTCTATTCCGAGGTTAAGGCAGAGCCTGTAAAGCTCCAGCCCAGGCTCTATACCGTATTTATACCCTGCATGTTTGGGTAAACCCTGGGCAACGGCCCATCGCCGGTTCCCGTCAGGGATAATCCCAACATGTCTTGGCAACCTCTTAAACTTTGGCAATTCCAGGGAACTCATTATTAAAAAAACTTCACCTCCGACTGCCATAAGGTAATAACTAAAAAATTCCTGCTGTTTATAGAATAACCAACTGAAAAATTAATTTTACTTACGGAACAAAAAAATAGAGGAACATTTACTGTACCCAGACTGAAGATAAAGAATATCTGCTGCAGTTTTCTCACTTCAGAACTCACTCCGGACATCTCTAGGCAATGCTTAAAAGCAAAACCGGGCCGCCCCAAATTTGGCGTCCATGCGAGAGACTGGCTGACGCGAGCGTCCATGCTCGCGCCTCCCGGTTTTAATCGGCGTTCGTTAAGTCGTTCCGCAAACTGCATCAGATACCTCATAAGATTTACTAAGAAGACTTGTCTACAGTTCGAAAAATATTTGCTGTTCCCATAAGTAAATGAAAAAAGGGGCAATCGGTTTGCCCCTTTTAATCTATTTTCTCTTATTATTTTTCTTATAAAATTGATTGTACAGCTTTATGGCTAAATCCAGTCCCATTTTAAAGCCCGCTATACTTCTCAGCAGTTTGGGAGCTCCTTTTCCGGCCATAAACATAAAAGCCAAATTTCCTACAGAATTCTTAAATGTATCTATCAATTCCCTAACACTACCAAGAACAGCCCCAACTTCATTAATTACCGGAAGAAATTCCTTGTCAAAGGACGTCTTTAAAGCCTTAACTTCACCATTGATCGTAATTATAAGCCGAACCAAGAAAATAGCTCCAACCAAAGCCATAAAAACCAACAGCAGCAAGCAAATTACCAAAATCAGTAAAATTATTTCAATGGGACTCATTCTTAGGTTGTCTCCTGACCGGCCTCATTCATTTCTTCCCCGCTGAAGCCGGGAAGCTTTTCCTTAGCTGTTTCAACTACCCTTGTTACCCCACTTTTTACTTTGCCGCTTACCTCACCAATGGTGCACCTGGTCTGATCCACTATTGCACAGGTTTTATCTGCTATTTTACCCCGGGTTTCCCGTCCTGAAGCTGGAGCCAATAGTACCCCTGCTATAAAACCCAAAAGCCCGCCTATGACCAAGCCTGCCAAGAAATCGCCATTATCAGACATATAAACACCTCCTCAATAAGGTTAGCATATTAATTAGTTTCTATATTATAAAAGAGTTTCCTTTAGTTGACAATAATTCTTTCAATGATTTTTTTAAAGCAAGGGAATCAAAACCAGCTCTTTCCATCTGACGGCAAAAACTACACATTTCAACTGTGGTAGGCTGATCACACTTTACACAGTCCTTTAATTCTACTTCCTCTTCCACTGGCTTAAAGTATCTCTGACCCCGCTCCAAAAAGCTCAGATAAAACTGATCTTTAGTACCTGGGGATGAAGACTCCAAGAGGTTTAAAGTTTCTTTATATTTCAAACTGGTAGCTCCCCGGGACATAGGGCATTCATCAAGAATATAATCAATTCCCTTAACAATGCAGTAGGCTGCCATTTCCCTCTCAGTTAAACGGCACAGGGGCTTTACCTTACGGGCAAGTCCTCCCCTCTCCGGCATATTGGGGGATTGCCGGGCTAGGTACCCTATCTGCCAGCGTAGAACATTTCCTAAAAGGGCTGCGGTCTCATCATCCAGATTATGGCCCGTTGCAATGGCATCAAAACCTCCCAGCTTTGCCGTAATATTCATGATGTATCTTTTAATCAAGCCGCAGGCAGAACAAAAGGACTTGGAAGTTTTCCGTGCAATGTATTCCATTCCTTCCCCAAAAATTTCTTTTAGGGAAACGGTATAGAGGGGGACCCCCCTTGATAAAGCAAACTTTTCTGCCATTTCATGGGATTTATCCGAGTAGGAGGAAATACCAAGGTGTATATAAAGCCCCTCGGTGCAGTATCCTAGATCCAGCAGGATATCCCACAAAGCCAGGCTGTCCTTTCCCCCCGAAACGGCAGCTAAGATTTTGTCCTTTGGTGAAAACATCTTAAATTTTTTTATGGTCTTTTCCACCTGGTTACGGAGATGCTCTATTAAATGTTCTTGACAAAAAGCAGCTCTGTGGCGCCTGATTTCAAAACACGCCCTTTGCCCGCACTTTATACACCTCAATTGACTTCACCTCTTAAAACTATTAACTTTTATCCCCCCGAAACCACATGAATAATTTCAATTTCTTCATCCTCTTCGATCTTTGTATCAAGGGTAACCAAACTTCCGCCTTTTACAACCACAACTGTTTCCGGAATAATATTTAGCATCTTCAACACCTTCTCCACAGTATGGCTCCCTTTAATTTCTTTGACGGTTGAATCCCTTTGAATAATAACTTTCAATAATTTCACCCCCTGTGTGGCTAGTTTACTGCATGAAAATCAGAAATTCAATTATCATAAATTTTATTATCCGCAATTTTGTTTAAATTGCAGCTGTGGTAAACTGTTAATGATTTACCATACGACGCTAAATAAAAAATCGGGGGTTTTCAGTGATGCTGGACAACAGAATCCTTATCACCGACGGGAAAAAATTTAGAAGGGTTTATGACCTCACTTCCCTTAAAAAAGTTCAACTTCCCACCGGTGAAATCGATGGGGAAAAATTAAAGAAACTCCAAAAAGGAAGCGCCATAATGGTAAACAACAGGAAATATTATATTTTCGGTTGCGACCTCTATGATTATATCATGTACGACCTTAAACGACATACCCAAATAGTATACCCCAAAGAAGCAGCCTACATTATGGTAAAACTGGACATTTCCCCGGGAAAGAGAGTGGGAGAAGCAGGCACCGGATCCGGTGCTTTAACTGCATTTTTATCCAGGGCTGTGGGAAAGGACGGAAGGGTTTACACATATGAAAAGAGGGAGGAGTTTGTACATATTGCTCAAAAAAACCTTTCCCGCTGCAAGGAATTTGACAACGTAACCTTTTACAACAAATCCATTGAGGAAGGAATAGAAGAAAAGGACCTGGATGCTTTTTTCCTGGACGTAAGGGAGCCGTGGGAAGTTCTTCCCCAGGTGCGGGAAGCCCTTAAGCCCTCCGGCAACCTGGGAATATTGGTTCCCACCACAAACCAGGTAAGCCAGGTAATTGAAGGCCTGGAAAACAATAATTTTTTCATCCTCGAGGCAACGGAAATAATCATGCGGGAATTTAAAATCAATGCCCAGCGTCTGCGCCCCAAAGATATTATGGTAGGCCATACGGGGTATTTAATATTCGGAAAGAAGGTGGTGGATAACCATAATTGAATCATTTACAAAGCACCTTTCTAACCATTACCAGCCTTCCGAAAGCCAAAAAATTAGTAATAACAGCCAAAATGCCCAGAACCAGCGGCAACTGCCCCACAAAACTTCCGAGCATTATTAAAAAAAGTCGTCCGTCGCGGTTAGCAGGCACAAAACGCAGAAAACCGTCATATTTTTCGGGGCAGTAGGGGGTTCCCGTCAGAGCGTGAAATTTCTCTTTTCCCAGCATTGACATGGGAGAACCAATTAGGGCGGCGCATCCCATAAACCACACCCAAGCATCTGAATGGGCCAGGTACCAACCAAGGGTCATTCCGAAAAGGATCAAAGCGTCGCCATACCTATCAAGAATGGAATCAAAATAAGCACCATATTTGGTGGCCATATACTTAAGACGTGCAATCTCGCCGTCCACACCGTCAATTATCGCTGCTGACTGCGCCAAAAGACCCCCTATGGGCCATAAACCCTTTATAAAAGCCGCGGCGGATAGACAAGCGACTATAAAATTTGTAAAGCTGATCATATTTGGTGTTATCTTTGTGGAAGCAATAAAACCGGAAATGGGAACGGACAGCCTCCTGTTAATCAACTTGGAAATCAACCCGTCCCTGGGAGAAGGCAAACTTTTCAGCAGCCGTTTTCTGGCTTCCTCAAGGTCCCATCCATCATCAACATCAATCCACCACTCTTCTCCAATATCCACACCCTTTACCATACCCTTTTCCGCTAAGCGTCTTATACCATCACTTAAAGCATTCCTTCCTTCCGAAACCTCTTCTTTCAGCCCCTGGAAAATCCCAGGAGTGCATAAAAATACACCACAATCAACGGCGTTATAATCTTTAAGGCTTTTCCCAATTTCAAGCACCCTGCCGTGGGAGTTGAGGCGAACCTTTGTAGCTTCCTCAATTCTGAATACTTTTTGGCGTTTATAATCTACCAGAACATGTACTTCCCCCGGTTTTATATTCTCTATATTAAGGATCTTTTTTATTGCACTGGGCTGCATTACATGATCAGCCATTGTTAGGAGAAAACAGGGCTCATTCTGTAAAACTTTTTCCGCTGCAAGAACTGAGCTGCCGTTTCCCAACGACCACTGCTCATTATCTATATATGAAACCGTAACACCATATCTGCTGCCGTCACCAATGCTTCTTTTTATTTTTTCCCCCTGATAACCCGTTACAACAAAAATTTCTTCAATGCCGTTTTCCCGCAGATTGAGAATGGTTCTTTCAATGAGAGAAAGTCCTAAAAGAGGAAAAAGAGGCTTAGGGGAATTGGCCTTCCCCTTGGAAGCGGATTCCCTAAGCCTCTTTCCTTCCCCTGCAGCCAGAACTAAAGCTTTCAAACAGCACACCCCCATTATCTTTCTCTTTTGCCTGCAATAAACTCTTCCACCATAGCCTTTGCCTGATCATCGGTATATTGTACCGGAGGGGACTTCATGGTATAGGCAGATATAGCTTCTAAAACTCCTCCAATTTTTCGTTCAAGGGCAAGCTTCATGCACCGGATAGCTTCGATTATAACCCCTGCACAGTTGGGGGAATCCTCCACTGAAAGCTTTAATTCCAGTTCCAAGGGTACACCGCCAAAACCCCTTCCCTCCATGCGGATATAGCAGATTTTGTTGTCCTTAAGCCAGGGCACATAATCGCTTGGGCCTATATGAATATTTTCCGGCTCCAAGGGAAGGGCAAACTGGGACTGCACAGATTGGGTTTTGGATTTTTTCTTGGATGACAGGCGGCTGTGGTTCAGCATATTAAGAAAGTCTGTATTTCCACCAAAATTGAGCTGATAGGTTCTGTCAAGCTTTACCCCTCTGTTATCAAAAAGCTTTGCCAGTACCCTGTGAACAATGGTAGCTCCCACCTGGCTCTTAATATCATCCCCTATGATGGGAATTCCCCTGCTTTTGAATTTTTCAGCCCATTCCTGATCAGAAGCTATAAACACCGGCATTGCATTAATAAATCCAATTCCTGCTTCAAGGCAAGCTTCGGCATATTTTCTGGCTGCCTCTTCGGAACCCACAGGCACGTAATTTATGAGCATGTCCGCCCCGGATTCCTTTAAAACCTTAACCACATCACAAGGTTCCTCATCACTGGGTAGGAAAGTAACATCATCGGGATAATCCCCCATATGCTGGGATATGCCATCCCAGACATGTCCCATTTGTACAGTCACCGGATAATCGGGAAGTTTATCCCAAAAGACTTTGGTGCAGTTGGGCTTTGCTAAAATAGCTTCTTTAAGGCTTTTGCCAACTTTTCTTTTATCCACGTCAAAGGCTGCAACAATTTTTATATCTTCCGGTGTATATCCTCCCACATCATAATGCATTAAACCTACTGCTTTTTCTGGGTCCGTATTTTTGTAATATTCTATCCCCTGAATAAGAGCACTGGCACAATTACCCACCCCTGCAATGGCAACTCTTATTTCACCCATAAAAGATCCCTCCCTGAAATAATTTTTAATATATTTATGTAAACTTTATTATGTAAACTCTGTTTTTAGCAAAAGACATTAATCCACAGCTAAAAACCTCTGCGGCTGTTCGGTTTTTAGTTTTTAATTTTTAAAGGCAATGGAAAAACTTCCGGCGTGAAACAAACAGAAAAGACCAATGGATTGTCCAATGCTAAAAATTAAGCTTTGAATAAGGAAACAAGATATGCTGTTTTGTTTTAATTAACATGAAAATAGAAAGGCACTGTAAAAAAGCAAGCAAAGAGTGAGAAAATCTGATAGGGAAAAAGCCCTTTATGAAAAAATCTATACAATAATTACCAGAAAATCAAATGGAAAAAATATAGGTCAAAGAAGGTTTAGCCTTAAAATTATTTATTTTTTTTGTTTTTTATAAAATCACTATTTTTTACTAATTACAACACCCTTTTACGGCAAAAAATGCATAAAAATGCCCGAAGCCAAAATCCTTCGGCTTCGGGCAAAGAGTTTATATCTCCACCAGCGTATATTCTAGAGTTCCCATTCCGATACGAACGGCATGTTCCAGCTGGTGCATAGCATCTAACTTTCCATATGAAACTTCCGCTAAACTCCTTTGATTGGCTTCTTTTGTAAGATCCAGGGTGGCTTTATCAATTGCCACAGGATCATAGGAACCCAAAATACCAACATCGGGAATTATTTTTTTCTGACTTTTGTCTATACAGTCGCAGTCTTTAGTCATGTTAACCAGGACATTTATAAAAAAGCATTTCCCTTCCTTCCCAATTATTACCCCGTATGCATGTTCAGCCATTTCCTTTTGAACAATGACCGAATCCCGTCCAAAATCATATTTAACGGCACCAAAGCGGCAAACCGCAAGGCATTCACCACAGCCTATACATTTTTCACTATTTATAAAGGCTGCCTTTTCCCTTTTTTCAATAATATTTTCGGGACACCATTCTATACATTTGCCGCATAGCCGGCACTTGTTTTCTTTTATGGCAGGTTTCATGGAAGAATGCTGGCGCATTTTCCCCATCCTGCTGGCAAGCCCCATCCCAAGGTTTTTTATGCAGGCACCAAGGGCGGTAAGCATATGTCCCGTGGGATGGGAAATTATAACCATGGCATCCGCAAAGCGAATTTCCCTGGCAATTTTCACGGTTTTGTTCAGTTCGCCGTTTATTTCCACCTCTATTTCCGTATTGCCCGTGAGGCCGTCAGCCATTATAAAGGGAGCTCCCACTTGTTCAATTTCAAACCCGTGTTTGTGAGCATGCATTATATGTTTAATGGCATTTTCTCGCTCCCCTTTATAAAGGGTTGAGGTTTCCGTTAAAAAAGGCAGCCCTTTATTTTCTTTAACTTTTTCCACCACCGCCCGGGCAATCTCAGGACGAATATGGGTTATATTGTTTTTCTCCCCCACATGTACTTTAATGGCAACAAAGTCCCCCGGGCTTATACATTTTTTTGCCCCCGCAGCATCAAATATTTCTTTCGTTTTCTGGGCCTGTTCATCGGGAGTGCTTCCATCCTTCAGCCTTGCAAAAAAAACTTCTGCTGCCATTAAATAACCCCCTGGCAAGATTTAATTTTTTGTTTTTTGATACTACATTATTTTTTTATCCGTGACAAGCCCCATTTAACATAAAGAAAAACAAAGGGATACCCTATTTTTGCTGTTTGGGTATCCCTTTAAAATTTTTTATTTACAGTTTATCCTAAATTATTCTTTTACTTACCCCAGCTTATTCCAGTTTAAACTGCCCCACAGATTGCTGCAACTTTTGGGCAAGCTCTGCCAGTTTTTCCGCAGAACTTGCCACTTCCTCCATGGAAGCGTTCTGTTCCTGGGTAAATGAGGCCGTTTCCTCCAGTCCCGCCGTTGCTTCTTCCGTTAATTCCAGAAGGCCTTCCATGGCATCGGTGATATTTTTGCTTCCCTCCGCAATCTCCTGGGTTACAACGTTTATTTCCTGCACCTTTCCGCTTAATTCGTTGATATGGTCAGCAATGGTTCCAAAGGCTTCTTCCACCTTAGCAATAACCTCTGTTCCTTCATTTACCCTATGGGTGTTTTCTTCCATGGTGGCCACGGCCTTTTCAGCTTCCTGCCCTATGACATTTATTAAAGAAGCAATTTCTTCTGCTGCATTGGAAGATTCCTCAGCAAGTTTCCTTACTTCTTCCGCAACAACGGCAAAACCTCTGCCCTGCTCCCCGGCCCTTGCAGCTTCAATAGCAGCGTTTAAGGCAAGAAGATTGGTCTGATCAGCAATGTTTGTTATTATATCTACAATTTTAGCAATTTCTTTGGATTTTTGTCCCAAGTCCCTTATAACCCCTGAAGTTTCATCCGTCTTTTCCTTTATACTCAATATCTGCTCCTGGGCATTCTTTACAAATTCTCTGCCGCTGAAAGAAGCATTGTTGGTATTTTGGGCAAGCTCACTTATGGACATTAAGTTTTCCGCTGCGTTTTGCATTTTTACGTTCATTTCCTGAACCGTTTCCGTAACACTTTGGGATTTTTCCGCTTGTTTTTGTGCCGCTGAAGAAAGGTCTTGAATTGTAGAAGCCACCTGCTCTGTTGCGCTGGTTGTTTCCTCGGCACTGGCACTTAGCTGCTCGGAGGAAACGGCAACCTGGTCAGAAGCCTCTGCCACATTGTGTATAAGTCCCCGCAAGCTTTCAAATCCTTTACCCAGGGCGTTCAACATTTCCCCCAATTCATCAGTGGAGCTGCTGGATGGAGCTTCGCTCAAATCCCCTTCCGCCAGTTTATTTGCATAGTAAGAAGCCATGGCAACGGGATTCAGGATGCTTTTGCTCATTACGTAGCTCAAAGCAATAAGGATAATCAAACCCACAGCGAGAACGAAGAATATGCCCATTCTGGCCTCTTTAAAATTCTCATTGGCTTCTTCCTTGGTTTTGTCCGCTTGGGCAAGGGAAGCCTCAGTCAGCCCGTCAAGGGGCTCCCTGGTGTTTTCAAAAACTTCATTCATCTGATCTTCCAAAACAGCAGCCTGGGCTTTGGCTTCAGGAGTCCCTTGCTGAAGTAGCTCAATATACCTATCTACAAGTTTTTTCCACTCAGCCCTGGCTGCCTCATGTTTAGCAATCAGATCCTTTTGTTCCTGGGTAACGGCAAACTTAGCATAATTGCCAACTCTTTCGAGAACCTGCTGGTAATTCTCTTCGATTTCGTTGTAATAAGTTTCCCATTCCTGAGAACCGGGAACCGTATCAAAAATTTCGTGGATCGCCATGTGGGCCTGATATAAATCCCTGTCAGCATTAAGGATCATTTGTACACTGGGAAGATATACATTGGTCATCTTTGCCGTATCTGCATTAATATTGGATAAGTTGATATTCCCTATTAAACCAATCACCAAAGCCACAGCAACAGCAGCAACTACGATTAAAGCTAAACGAGTTTTTATTTTCACAAATACCACTCCTCTTGTTGTTCTCAGCTCACCAGATTTCCGCAAAATTTTCGGTATCTACTTTGTAAGCATTCTTCTCTCTATTCATCACTCCCTTAAGACATAAAATAAACCTGCTATAATGTTTGAACCACAGCAGGCTATCAATGCAAAAACACAAAATTGGCAGCCTGGCGGCCATAGCCTTACGGCCTTAGACCCAGAGCTTTGCGCCCCTGCCTTTCGACAGGTTTGCCTTTTTCTCTACAAAAAGTTCAACTTTATCCAACTATACAAATATTTAACAATATTAATCTGATTCCTGCTAATTTTTTAACAAAATGCATATAATGCATATTATGCTAAAAGTTTCATCTAATAGTAATTTTATACTAGTATGGGGTTTAAAAGAGTCAAAAAATCCTTCCATCCCCCTTGATTTATTAAACTAATTTTTCATAAAGCAAAGAACTTTTTATTTCTCCACACAGTACCCTTAAAACCTTTAGAAATTATTTTTCGATAGGCTTACAACTCCTCTCTCTAAAACTTCTTGCCAAAGCTTCTCAATAATAATCTCGTACAAACATTTAGGAATTCTTTTACGCATATTATATTCCTGAGGAATCAGGAATATGGAGGCGACAGAAAGTTGACAACAGGCAAAATAAAAAAAGCTTTTCTTGGAGGAAATACCCCTTTAGGGTTTTATTCTTTTTTTGACCATAATTATATAATTAATCCTTCTTACGCCAGGAAACTTTTTATACTCAAAGGAGGACCCGGCGTAGGAAAATCCACCTTTATGGGCAAAATCGGCAAAGCCTTGCTTCAAAGGGGGCTTGATGTAGAATTCTTTTTCTGCTCTTCGGATAGCAACTCACTGGATGCAGTGGCCTTTCCCCAAATAGGGGTAGCTTTAGTGGATGGAACTCGCCCTCATATACTGGATCCCAGAAGCCCGGGGGCAGTGGACGAAATTATTCACCTTGGGGATTATTGGGATGAAAGAAAAATAGAAAAAAACAAAGATGAAATTATCAGATTAAACCGTGAAATAAGCAGACTTTTTTCCACAGCATACGGAAACCTTATGCAGGCAAAAATCCTGCACGATGAAATGGAAAGTTATTACAGGGACAGCGGTGCACTTAATATAGCTGCCCTTAATCGAGTTACCCGTGAAATTGCTAAAAATATTTTTAATGATAGGGCAAGGGAAACCATTCCCTGGGAGCGCCATCTATTCGCCAGTGCCATTACCCCCAATGGAGCGGTAAATCATCTGGAAACCATTTTTGGAAATTTTGATAAAAGAATAATTTTGAGTGGCCCGGCAGGTACGGGAAAATCCACCATCGTTAAAAAAATCTATGATGAGGCCGTAAACAGGGGATACGAAATCGAAGCCTATCATTGTAGCCTTAAGCCCAATGAATTGGAACATCTGGCAATGAAATCCCTAAACACAGCAGTAATAACCAGTGAATTCCCCCATATTTACAAAGTAGCTATGGAAAAGGACAGAGTTATTAATATGCTAAAGTTTGTTAATGAAAGCTGCTTACGACCTTTTATGGCAGATTTGGAGGAGGCCAGACGGCGTTATCAGGAAGCCTTCACAAGGGCCGTAACTTTTATTAACAGAGCCAAAAAAATACACGATGAAATAGAAAGGCTTTATATACCCAACATGGATTTTGCAGCCATCGACAAATTACGAAAAAAGATTCTTGATAAAATTCTAAGCTATACTTAAAATATAAATCCTTACAGCCTTTGTTGTAGAAACAAATCGTTGCCCAAGGGTCTCTGCTGTGGTTTTCTTAACTTGCGAACTCACGCCGGACATCTCTAAGCGCAGGATTATGAGCAAGGGCCGCCCCAATTCGGCGTCCATGCGAGAGAATGGCTGGCGCTCATCTTCTGCTCGCATTCCCGGTTTTAATCGACGTTCGTTAAGTCCTTTCGCAAACTACAGCAGAAGCCTGGAAGAAGTTTATTAAGCAGCTATATCAAAAGTCTGGCATCCCTACAGCCTCTGTTGTGGGGATCTATTTTTTTAAAAAGGAAATTAGGATCCAGTATAGAATAAGAACTAATATTTTTAATTATAAATTTAAAATTTTATGGAGGGGGGTAAAGTTGATGAATAAAAACACCCAAACTACTGTGGAAACAGCTGAAAAAATTTATAAATTCAGCTGGCGGGAATACTTTGCAAAAATGAAGAGTAAGCCCAGAGAACATCCTCTCCCCGGTATTCATAGTTTTGATTTATTCATATCCTGGCTCGGTGCTTTTTTAGGAATCAGTACCGTTGCTTATCTTACCCTTACGTATGACGTTCCCCTGATGGTTGCTTCCTTCGGCGCCTCAGCGGTACTTATTTATGGTGTACCGGATGTACCCTTGGCTCAACCCAGAAATGTTTTTTTCGGACACGTTTTATCCGCTGCCATAGGAGTATTAATTTATTCCCTTTTCGGATTAACCTGGTGGTCCACCGCTTTGGGGTGTTCTTTAAGCATCGCTGCAATGCTGGTAACAAAAACCACTCACCCACCGGCCGGAGCCACAGGAATGGTCGCAGTATGGACCCAGCAGTCTCCCCAGTTCATTTTTACACCGGTAGCCGTTGGGGCACTAATCTTAATTTTCGTCGGCCTTATTACTAATAATATTTCCCCAAGAAGAAGCTATCCCAAATACTGGATATAAAACAAAGGGCACAGGCTAAAACACCTGTGCCCTTAAATTTGGCTGAGCGTAAAGCAGGTTGAAATTTAAGTAATCTTAATCTTCCTTTTCTTCTTTGAGTTCCTTAATGCGTTTTTTAATATCCCCAAGACACTCTTCAAAATATTCCGCCTGTTTCTTCAACATTTCCAGTTCTTTCTCTTTAGAAATTTCAAAGGATGAAGGGCTAGGGCTAACAAACCCTCCCCATGTCGGAAGGCCCATAGGCGCTCTCTGCCAGCCGGCAAGGCCCGTAGCGTAATACCAGTTGCGGTGTCCTCTGCCTCCCCTTCCTGCAAAACGCTTTACAGGCAGGGGATTTGCAAATCCTGGAATATTGTATCCTGCACAATAACCTGCTCCTCTGCCGGTCATTGGGCCAAATCCATAGGGACCGGTTCTGTCTCCACGGGGCATGTAATTTCACCTCCCAATTTTATTATGAGCATATGTTCAATATTAATACTATTAATATTATGAACATATGTCAAGTATAAAATATAATTTATGTTAGAATTTTTATCAATTTTTTATATAAAAAAAGCCGGCTTAATACAGCCGGACTACATTTATTTAATCTAAAATTCTATGGAGAAACCCACGTCGTTCTGGCAGTATTTGCCCCTAAAATGTTCAGCAAAGAAAGCGCAGGAATGAAAACCTGTACAGTGGGAAAAAGCTATGATATTAACATCCCGCCTCTCTATTTCCCTTAAAGTATTTTCAAGCTGCTTCCTGTCTGCCTTAAGCAGGTGGATGCCCCCAAGAAGGGCATAAAATCTTTTTTCCCCTGTGATTTTTGCCACATGGTTCATGGTATTAATTACACCGGCATGGGCGCAGCCGAAAATAATTACAATCCCCTTGTCGGTTTCCACCACCAAGGCCTGATCGTCTTCGAAGGGATCCTCAAGCAATTCCCCGTTCCTATCAATGAAATGGGACTTGGTTGAGGTTTCTTTAAACTGCCTTTCAATGGGGCCCGTAAGCATTATTCCCGTAATAATTTCCGTGGGACCATCATTAAAATTAAAAACAGCTCCCTCTTTTTCCAGTTCACCCTGGGCAAAAGGTATACCCGTATCCATAAAGCTACCTTCTTTTCCCAGCTTCTGCCTAGGACGGAATATCCCCCTGTGGGCATAAACGGGAAGGGCCCCTTTGCCCATCATTTCCAAAACTCTCATCAATCCCCCGGTGTGGTCGTTGTGTCCGTGGCTTATAGCAACAGCATTTATCCCCGAAGGGTCAATCCCCATTGTTTTAGCATTGTGCTCCAATGCCATCCCCTGTCCTGTATCAAAAAGTACCGCACCATACTCATTTTCCACCAATACCGAAAGTCCGTGTTCCCCAAGCAGACCCCCTGTAAAACAGCAGTCATCCACCAAAGTGGTAATTTTAACACCGGGCACCTTTATTCCCCCCTTTTATCTCCCCAAATACTCCAGGAGTTTTTTCGCAACACTTCTATTCATACCCTCCAATTGAGTCAGTTCTTCAACGGAAGCTTTTTTAATTCCCTCCACTGAACCATATTTTCTTAGGAGGGCTTTTTTGCGTTTGGGCCCGATACCCGGAATCTCGTCTAAAACAGATTTTCTCATCTGTTTGCTCCTTAAGCGGCGGTGATAGGTTACAGCAAACCTGTGAGCCTCGTCCCTAATCCGCTGGAGCAGAAATAAAGCCTGGGAATTTCGGGGCAAAATATAAGGATCCTTCCTGCCCTCTTTAAAAAGCTCCTCCTTTTTTTCTGCTAGGGCAAAGGTGGGGATATCTTCAACCCCAAGGCTGCGCATAACCTCCCGCGCGGCGTTAAGCTGCCCCTTGCCCCCGTCTATCAATATCAGATCGGGAAGGGAGGAAAAGCCCTTGTCCCCTTCCCCAGCCGTTTCAGTGCCGCTTTCTCCCGCACTATCCACCCTCTTAAACCTTCTATAAATAAGCTCCCGCATGGATTGGTAGTCATCGGGACCCGACGTGGAATTGATCTTAAATCTCCGGTAATGCCTTTTTTGGGGCACGCCGTTCTCAAATACAACCATGACGCCCACGTTGTTTGTGCCGGAGATATTTGATATGTCGTACCCTTCTATTCTTAAGGGAAGCTGATTTAGGTCAAGATATTCCTTAAGTTGGAGCAAAGCCTCTTCCGTTTCGGCAATCTTTTTGCTCTGCTCCCGTTCATGCTCCTTCAATTCCATAAGGGCATTTTGGGCAACCATTTCCACAAGTTCTTTTTTAGAACCCCTAAGGGGAACCTTTAGAGTAACCTTTTTGCTCCTTTTTTCCTTCAACCATTTTTCTATAACTTCTTTATCCTCGGTGTTGTGGGATAAAAGTACTGTTTGGGGAATTTCCGTAGCTCTGCTGTAATACTGTTTAAGGAACACGGACATTATTTCTTTTTCGGGCATGCCCTCGGTACCGTCAAGGAAAAAATGTTCCCGGCCGATGAGCTTTCCTTCCCGAACAAAAAACACCTGCACACAGGTTTCATCTTTACCCTTAGCCATGGCTATGACATCCTGATCCTCTCCGCCGGGAGATACTATTTTCTGCTTTTCCAAAACCGCTTTAATGGAGCGGATCTGGTCCCTTATTTCCGCAGCTTTCTCAAATTCCAAATTCTCCGACGCCTTAATCATCTTTTCCTTAAGGCGGCTGATGAGGTTTTCCTGCTTTCCTTCGAGAAAAAGAATCAGCTCATTGATCATTTCCCTGTACTTTTCCCCGTCCACTTTACCGCTGCACGGCGCCAGGCACCTTTTTATATGGGCATTGAGGCAGGGTCTTTCCCTATTTTTATAGGATGATCCCCTACAGGTCCTAAGGGGAAAAAGTCGTCTTAACAGCCGCAGCGTCTCATGAAGGGCTCCGGCGCTGGTGTAAGGACCAAAGTAGCGGGAACCGTCCCGCACCACATTTCGGGTAATCTCTATTCCCGGCCATTCTTCACTAAGGGTTATTTTCAGATAGGGGTAGGATTTGTCGTCCCGGAACATTACATTGTACCTGGGACGGTGCTCCTTAATCAGGTTGAATTCCAGAATCAGCGCTTCCACTTCATTGTCCGTAACGATATATTCCAAGTCTTCAATGGATTTTACCATGGAAAGGACTTTGGGGCTGTGGTTGTGGGAAGAACGAAAATAGGATCTAACCCGATTCCTTAAGGATGAAGCCTTACCCACGTATATAACTTCTCCGAAGGAATCGTAAAACAAATACACTCCCGGCTTATCCGGCACCCGCTGCAGTTTTTCCTTCAGATTTACCGACATCGGCATCACGCTCCAAAACTCGGCGCAGGAAACGCCCTGTGTAGGACTCTTCAACCCCGGCAACCTCTTCCGGAGTTCCCACAGCAACAACAAAGCCCCCTTGATCTCCTCCCTCAGGGCCCAGATCAATAATATAATCGGCAGTTTTTATAACATCCAGGTTGTGCTCAATAACCACCACAGTACTGCCGTTGTCCACAAGGCGGTCCAGAACCTTAAGAAGTTTGCGGATATCATCGCTGTGAAGACCCGTTGTGGGCTCATCCAGAATATATATGGTCCTTCCGCTGCCACGCCTGCTGAGCTCGGTGGACAGTTTAACCCTCTGGGCCTCCCCACCGGAAAGCTGGGTGGCAGGCTGTCCAAGCCTGATATAACCAAGCCCTACATCCTGCATGGTTTTTAGTTTGTTGTATATGCGGGGAATGTTTTTGAAAAACTCCACCGCTTCATCCACGGTCATTTCCAGGATGTCAGCTATATTTTTACCTTTATACCTTATTTCAAGGGTTTCCCTGTTGTATCTTTTGCCCTTACATTCTTCACAGGGAACATAAACATCGGGAAGAAAATGCATCTCGATTTTTAAAACCCCATCCCCGCGGCAAACCTCGCATCGTCCTCCCTTAACATTAAAACTGAACCGTCCGGGCTTGTATCCCCTCATTTTGGCTTCCGGGGTCATGGAATAAAGCTCCCTTATATAATCAAATACACCGGTGTAAGTGGCAGGGTTTGACCTCGGGGTTCTGCCTATAGGGGACTGATCAATATCCACAACTTTGTCCAGGTGCTCCATTCCGTAAATCGCATCATGTTCCCCGGGCTCTACCTTGGAACCGTAAATTTCCGACGCCAGTTTTTTATAAAGTATCTCATATATGAGGGTGCTTTTTCCGGAACCTGAAACCCCAGTAACACAGGTAAAGACCCCCAGGGGAATTTCCACGTCAATATTTTTAAGATTATGCTCCCGTGCACCCTTGATAATAATTTTTTTCCCGTTTCCCTTTCGCCTTACGGAAGGAACGGGTATCTTCTTTTTCCCGGAAAGGTACTGACCTGTAATGGATTCAGGGTTGTTCATTATATCTTCCGCAGTCCCCTGGGCAACCACCCTTCCCCCATGGGCTCCGGCACCAGGACCTATATCAATTATGTAATCCGCAGCCAGCATGGTCTCCGTATCATGTTCCACCACTATAAGGGTATTTCCAAGATCCCTTAGATCCTTTAATGTATCAATGAGTTTAGAGTTATCCCGGGGATGAAGCCCAATACTGGGCTCGTCTAAAATATACAAAACGCCCACCAAACCCGAACCAATTTGGGTAGCCAGTCTAATCCTCTGGCTTTCTCCCCCCGAAAGGGTTGAGGCAGGACGATTAAGGGCTAAATAACCCAGCCCCACCCTGACAAGGAAATCCAGGCGCTGGCGAATTTCCTTTAAAATCTGCCCTGCAATTTGTCTTTCCCTCTGGCTTAAGTCCAGCTCATCAAAGAATTTCCTGGTTTCCTGCACAGGCATAAGAGTCACTTCATATATATTTTTTCCTCCCACCAAAACGGAAAGGCTCTCTTTCTTCAGCCTGGTGCCCCCGCATAGGCTGCAGGGCTTGGTGCTCATATATTTTTCTATTTCGCTTTTTACATATAAAGATGAGGTTTCCCGGTACCGCCGTTCTAAATTGGGAATAACCCCTTCAAAAGTGCGATTATAGTAACCCCGGAAATTAAGCGCGGGTAATTTATCATCGGTTCCATAGAGAATGATTTTTTGATGCGAGGGATCTAGATCCCCAAAAGCCACATCCAGGCTAAATCCGTAAATCTCCGAAAGTTCCTTGAGGAGATTGTGGTAATATCTGCTGGGTCCCTTACTCCAGGGCACTATGGCACCCTGATTGATGGATTTATTCTTATCGGGAATAACATAATGGGGATCCACTGCGGTTTTACTTCCAAGGCCACTGCATTCAGGGCAGGCGCCATAGGGGCTATTAAAGGAAAAAGTACGGGGAGTAATTTCTTCAATGTTTGTTCCGCAGTCAACGCAGGCAAAGTTCTCGCTGAAAACCAAATCTCCCCTGCCCATTACTTCCGCAACCATTATCCCCTGGCCCATTTTTAATGCCGTTTCTATGGAATCCGCGAGGCGTCCGGAAATCCCCTCTTTAATAACAAGCCTATCCACCACCACTTCAATGCTGTGCTTCTTATTTTTATCGATTTTGATATCTTCATCGAGATAATAAATTTCCCCGTTGATCCTTACCCTTACGAATCCTTCCTTTCTCAGAGTGTTTAAAATATTCTGATGCTCTCCTTTTCTACCCCTAACTACAGGGGCCAAAATCTGTATCTTAGTACCCTCAGGCAGCTCCAGGAGCTGGTCCACCATTTGGGTAACGGTCTGTTTTGCAATGGGCTTAAAACACTTGGGACAGTGGGGTTTTCCTATTCGGGCAAACAAAAGGCGCAGATAATCGTAAATTTCCGTAATGGTTCCCACCGTGGAGCGGGGGTTACGGTTGCTGTTCTTCTGATCAATGGAAATGGCCGGGCTTAAGCCCTCAATGTAATCCACATCGGGCTTATCCATCTGTCCCAGAAACTGCCTGGCATATGCAGAAAGGGATTCCACATAACGACGCTGACCTTCAGCATATATGGTATCAAAGGCAAGGGTTGACTTGCCTGAACCGCTCAAGCCCGTAATTACCACAAGCTTATCCCTTGGGATTACCACATCTATGTTTTTTAAGTTGTGTTCCCGGGCTCCCTTTATGATTATGTTTTTTTCCGCCATTTAAAATCAGCTGACCTCCTTGCGCAGCTCAATTATCATGTCCCGTATCTCCGCTGCCTTTTCAAATTCCAGCTTTCTTGCTGCCTCCTTCATTTCATCTTCCAGTCTCTTAATGAGTTTTTTAACTTCTTTCTTCGACATTCTCTCTACCTTTTCTTTGACAACATAGGTGGGACCGTCCTCTGCAGCATAGGTTGCTTCAATAACATCTCTTACAGCTTTTTGTATTGTAGCAGGGGTGATATTGTGTTTTTTGTTGTACTCCATCTGCTTTTTCCGACGACGGTTTGTCTCATCTATGGCCCTTCTCATGGCCTGGGTCATTCTGTCTGCATACATTATAACCATTCCCTCTACGTTTCTGGCAGCTCTACCCATGGTCTGAATAAGGGATCTTTCCGATCGGAGGAAACCTTCCTTATCCGCATCCAGTATGGCCACCAGACTCACCTCGGGCAGATCAAGGCCTTCCCTTAAAAGGTTAATTCCCACCAAAACGTCAAACTTTCCTAAGCGCAAATCCCTCACAATTTCCATACGCTCAATGGTATCAATATCCGAATGCATGTACCGAACCCTAACTCCCATCTCCCGCAAATAATCCGTTAAGTCCTCCGCCATCCTTTTGGTAAGGGTAGTTACAAGGACCCTCTGATTCTTTTTCTCCCTTATTCTTATTTCCTTCAGCAGGTCGTCCATCTGACCTTCAACGGGTCGAACTTCAACTTTAGGATCCAGTAAACCCGTAGGACGCACAACCTGTTCCACAATCACAGAACTCTTCTTAAGCTCATAATCCCCGGGAGTGGCGGATACATATACCACCTGCTTAACCTTTTTATCAAATTCCTCAAATTTAAGGGGCCTGTTATCCAAAGCTGAAGGAAGGCGAAAGCCGTACTCCACAAGAGTCTCTTTCCGGGATCTGTCCCCTTCATACATTCCCCCCAGCTGGGGTACTGTCACATGGGATTCATCAATAAACACCACAAAATCCTCGGGGAAATAGTCCAGGAGAGTATAGGGAGGCTGACCGGGCTTTCTTCCGTCAATATGGCGGGAATAATTTTCTATTCCTTGACAGAAGCCCACTTCTCGCATCATTTCCATATCGTATCTTGTTCTCTGCTCCAACCGCTGGGCTTCCAGAAGCTTTCCCTGTTCCCTTAATTCCTTAAGCCTTTCCTCCAGTTCCTTTTCAATGCTTTCCAAGGCCCGCTTCATTTTTTCTTCCTCTGCCACATAGTGGCTTGCGGGGACAATGGAAATGTGTTTTCTTCTGCCCAAAACTTCCCCCGTTAGGGTGTCAATTTCCAGAATCCGCTCCACTTCATCGCCGAAAAGCTCAATCCTCACAGCCTGTTCCGTATATGATGCGGGGTAAATTTCAATTATGTCTCCCCTCACCCTGAAAGTACCCCGCTTAAAATCCACATCATTTCGTACATACTGAATATCCACTAGCCTTTTTAAGATATAATCCCTGCCATATTCCCGACCCTCCCTAAGGGATAACACCAATCGGGAATACTCCTGGGGAGAACCGAGGCCGTAGATGCAGGAAACGCTGGCCACTATGATAACATCCCTTCGCTCCAGGAGGGAAGCAGTGGCCGAGTGTCTCAGCTTATCAATCTGATCATTGATGGAGGAATCCTTTTCAATATAGGTATCCGTCTGGGGAACGTAAGCCTCGGGCTGATAATAATCATAATAACTCACAAAATACTCCACTGCATTTTTGGGAAAAAACTCCTTAAATTCACTGCACAGCTGTGCAGCCAGAGTTTTATTGTGAGCAATGACCAGAGCAGGACGGTTGATCCTTTCTATAATATTTGCCATGGTAAAGGTTTTCCCCGAACCCGTTACCCCCAGCAAGGTCTGATGCTTGTTGCCGGCATTTAAGCTTTCCACCAACTCTTCAATGGCCTGGGGCTGATCCCCTGTGGGTTTAAAATCAGCATGGAGAACAAACCTATCCACTTTATATCACCTTCTTTTTTCCCAAAACCTCCAAACCGGATTTAGTTTTCACACCTGCAGATAAAGATATTATCACCAAATCCCTACTCTACTCCACAGCCACCAGGTAATAGTACAAAGGCTGACCGCCGTACAGTACTTCCACTTCTTTATCGGCATATTTTTCTTCAAGAAATTCTTCTATTTTAACCACAGCCTCTTCCCCCACTGTTTCTCCACAGAAAACGGTAATGATTTCATCGTCTTCTTCTATCATTTTTTCCAAAATGCTTTCCAGCACCTCAAGGGGTGCAGTTCCGCAGGCAGCTATCTGACCGCCTACAAGTCCTATGATGTCATTTTTACGGATTTCCTTTCCAAAAAGTGAAGTATCCCTAACCGCGTAGGTGACACCCCCCGATTTAATCTCTTGGTACCGAACTTTCATAATCTCAATATTTTTTTCCAGGAAATCCGAACTTTTATAAGCGGTAGCCGCGGTAATTCCCTGGGGGATATCCTCGGTGGGCAGCACCTCAGCCCGCTTGTCCACCAGCTGAATAGCCTGCTCCGCCGCAAGCCTTATGTTTTTGTCGTTAGGAAGGATTATAACATCTCCCTCAAGTCCCCTCATGGCTTCCACAAAATCCCTTACCTGGGGGTTCATCGTAGGGCCTCCGTTGATTACAACACAGCCCAGACTGTTGAAAATCTCCTCCAATCCTTCACCATTGCATACAGCTATTACATGGGTTCTAATGCCTTCTTTATGCTGACTTCTTTCATTTTCATATCCACTCTCCGCTTTCTGTATTTCTTCCCCATGATATTCAAAGGCACTCCGATGCTGGTCTACCATGTTGTCGATTTTTATATGGTGTAAGGAACCCCTTTTCAAACAGAGCTCTAAAACCTCCCCCGGATGATTGGTATGAATATGCACCTTTAACAGATCATGCTCCCCCACTACCATAAGGGAATCCCCTAACCCCTGAAGCTCCTTCTTTATTTTAGCAATGGGAATTCCCTTTCCTTTAATAAGGAATTCAGTGCAATAATTAAAAGTAAGATAATCCGGGGCAAAAACCTGTCCCTCTTTATCCACCGCTACTATTTCATTTTCCCTAAACCTCTTTGGGGCAATCTCTCCTTTTAATGCCTTCAGGCAGCCCTCCATAATTACCAAAAACCCATATCCGCCGGCATCCACAACCCCCGCTTCCTTCAAAGCCGGAAGCTGATCCGTCGTTCTTTCCAGGGCTTTCTTCCCGCTTTCCACAATGGCTTCCAGCAGTTCCGTCAGGGAATGCCCCTCCCTAGATGCCTTTCGCGCCCCCCGGGCCATCTCTCTGGCAACGGTAAGTATGGTACCTTCAACGGGCTTGCTTACAGCCCGATAGGCCATTACCACACCGTACTGAAAGGCTTTTGCAAGTTCTAAAAGACTGGCCCTTTCCTTCCTTGAAAGGCCCCGGGCAATACCCCTAAAAAACTGGGACAGAATTACACCGGAATTTCCCCTTGCCCCCATCAGAGCATTGGCAGCAGCGAGCTCCGCCATTCTCCCACCGCCTACATCTCCGCT
>JAAYIF010000015.1 GCA_012523575.1 Clostridia bacterium | reverse complement strand
TTTTACATAATCCTTTTTGTTAAATAAAAAAAGCTGCAGCACTTTTTTTATAAAGCGAGCAGCTTGATTTATAAATTCTTTTTAAAAACAACAGAAAAAACTAAAACTTTCTATCCCGTCCTAAATAACGGTTATAAATAGCAGCCATTTCATGTAAAACTCTATTGAGGGAATAATTTCGAATTTTTCCCTTTCCAGCAGCCCCCATGGAAGCCCGAAGTTCAGGATTACATATCAATTTTCCCAGTGCTTCCGCCAGCCCCGCTACGTCCCCAAGATCCACCAAAAAAACCAGTGCGCCCACCCTCCACCAGGCCCCTGCTGCCGAGAACATTGGTGATCACCATGTGGGTTTGCCAGCAACCACGACCACCACCTTACAACCCCATAGCCTCAATTATTATTTTATTTACTTTATTTACATCATATTTTTCCTCAGCAATTTTCCTGCTCGCCAGTCCAAATTTGGGTATAAGTTCGGGTTGAAGAATAAACTTTTCCATAGCTTTTTCCAAAGCACCAACGTCTTTTACCGGCACAAGGAAACCGTTTACTCCATTTATAACTGTTTCTCTGCAACCAGGAGCATCGGTAGTAATAATAGGCCTGCCCATACTCATAGCCTCAAGTACTGAACGGGGCGTACCTTCGCGGTAAGAAGGAAGAACGAAAACGCTTGAATTTACAATATATGGTCTTACATCTTTAGTTTCTCCAAAATACTTAATAATACCTTCACTTGCCCATTGTTCTACAAAACTTCGTTCAATAGCTTTTGGATTACTATCAAAAGGACCAAGCAACTTGAAATCAACAAAGGGATAACGCCTCTTTAAATTACGAGCTGCCTGGACATATTCACCTATACCTTTATCCCAAATCAATCTGGCCATAAGCAGGAAAGACAATGGCTGAGTAGGTGCAGGGCTGTAAGCGAAATATGATATATTTACTCCAGAGCCGTTGATAATTATCATTTTTTGCTTTGAAGATACCAAATATAGATCTCGAAATAATTTCCGGTCGTCTGGATTTTGAAAAAATATGATTTTATTTCGTTTAAGAGCTTTTTTTAACATAGGATATATAAGATTATAGATGGCCCTTTGTTTGATGCTGTGCCCCGTAAAAATATAGCCCAAACCGGTGATCATAGAATATATGTTAGGTATACCAGCTAGACTTGCTGCTAAAGATCCATATATTACCGGCTTTATAGCATATGAAAGTACATAATCTGGCTTTATCTCTCGTAATATCTTAACCAAAAATAATATTGTACTGATGTCTTTTAGCGGATTTACCCCTGTGCGCTCTAATGGAATTTGCTTGTATTCAGCACCAAGAGCTTTCAAGTCTTCTTCAAATCCACCTTCTGGACCTAATGTTATAACATGATGGCCTAATTTTACAAATGTTTTTATGAGTTCACCCCTAAAATTAATAAGTGAAGGTGCGTAATGTGAAATGATAACTATTTTGGCCAAGACAGAACCTCCAGCAATAGTATTAGTAATGGAATTCTTAAAAATTAAATTTTAACTTTTTTCAGCCAATACCAATTCTCTTTAAACCACTCAACAGTTTTTTTAATACCTTCTTCAAGACATATATTCGGCTGCCAACCTAGTAATTTTTCAGCTTTATCAATATTTGCCCACGTTTCATACAAATCAGCTTTATGAAAATCCTTGTATACCAATTTCGCTTTTGTTCCAATATATTTCTCAATTATTTTTATTACGTTTATTAACTTATCAGGGTTGTTATTTCCCAAATTAATTATTTGAAAGCCCATTGGTTTTAATGCTAGAACAGTTCCTCTCGCAATATCTTCAATATAGGTAAAGTCTCTGCTTTGATTGCCATCTCCAAAGATTTCAATAGGTCTACTTTCCATAGCCCATTTAATGAACCTAAAAATACTCATATCAGGTCTTCCTGAAGGTCCATAGACAGTAAAATAACGAAGCACTGTTACATCCAGCCCGTAAAGATAATGATAAGAATATGCTAGCATCTCTGCTGCTTTTTTTGATGCTGCATAAGGTGAAATAGGTGTATTTACTGGTAAATTTTCATTAAATGGCATTTTTTGACCTGCATAAAGGGATGATGTGGAAGCAAGGATAAATTTTGGCACATCATATCTGCGACATAATTCCAGTAAATTTAGCGTCCCCCCGGCATTTGTAGACAAATAAATATGAGGATTTTTAATGCTGTAACGAACCCCAGCCCGTGCTGCTTCATTAATTACAGCATCAAATTTATGTGATTTGAAAATTGTTTCCAACGCAGTATAATTTTCAATATCAATCTTATAAAAAGTAAATGAACCAAAATTTTTTAATTTATCTAAACGGTAATATTTTAGATTAATGTCATAATAATCATTTAAATTATCAATCCCTACTACAACATGTCCACCTTCAATTAACATCTCTGCAACTTTGCTACCAATAAATCCTGCACAGCCTGTGACCAAATAAACAGCCAAATATTCCACTTCCCTCTTATAAGAATTTAAGGTAATGTCACATTTTGACAATCTAAATTATTTTTTTACATAAGAAGCACCAAGCTTTATGATATTTAGATTATTGATTTTTTTAAATGCATTTCGTGTATCAAAAATTAACCTTGCGTTTTTAGCAATTATATCATAATCATAGCAGCTATGATCTGTTAGCAATAAAACACAGTCCCAATACTGTAACTTTGAATAATCCAGATTAATAGATGAAAATTTTTCATTACCAACAACACACTGTGGAACATATGGATCAAAATATGAAACTTTTGCTCCCAATTCTATTAATAATTTAATTATTTCTATTGATGGGGATTCCCTCCAATCATTTACATCCCTTTTATACGCAATTCCTAATACTAAAATTTTTGATCCCAATATAGGAATGCCTTTGCTGTTCAAAATCTCCATAAGCTTGTTTACAGTATACCTCGGCATGTTTGAATTAATATCAGTAGCCAAGTCTATAAATCGATTATAGAAGTTAAAACTTTTAGCTTTCCAGGATAAATAAATTGGATCTAAAGGAATACAGTGTCCGCCTATTCCAGGACCTGGATAGAACGGCATAAATCCAAAAGGTTTTGTGGCAGCCGCGTCAATAACTTCCCAAATGTCTATACCCATCCTCTCACACATCATTGCCATTTCATTAACCATGCCTATATTTACTGCTCTGAAAGTATTTTCAAGCAGCTTAACCATTTCTGCAACTCTAGCCGAAGACACCGGTATTACACGATCTAAAAAACTGCTGTAGAATGCTAAAGCCTCTGAAGTACACTTTTCTGTAACCCCACCTATGATTTTTGGTATATTTTTAGTTCTAAATTTTTTATTTCCAGGGTCTACTCTTTCAGGAGAAAATGCCAGAAAAAAGTCTCTTCCAACAATCATATCTTTCTTTACTAGACAAGGAAGAATTATCTCTTCTGTTGCTCCAGGATAAGTAGTGCTTTCTAAAACTATAACCTGTCCCTTTTGTAAATATTTAGAAATCTCTTTAACAGCAGACAAAATATAAGACATATCAGGATCTTTGGTTTTACGCAAAGGAGTAGGTACACATATACTAATGTATTTTACTGTAGAAAGGATTTCATACTCTGTTGTAGCAAAAAAACCCCTTTTAATAGCCTCCTGCACTTCTTGGTCTGTTACATCATTAATGTATGAATTACCTGAATTCAATTCGGCTACTTTATTTTTATCAATATCGATCCCAATAACTTGATATTTTTTACTCATTTCTATGGCTAACGGTAATCCAACATAACCGAGTCCAATGACAGCAGCTTTATTGTTCATTTTTACCCCCCAGCTTACATCTAAAAAATAATTTTTTCTATATAACTCTTACTCCTTCCATTTCCTTTTTACACCCCCTCAGCCGAAGAAGCCGCGGTGTGGACCTCAAATCCCTGCTTCTGAAAAAACCGCATAAAAGGAATATGAAAGGCAGCAAGATGGGTATAGACAGTAGCAAGAAAGAGAATTTTGCCTTGACCCATTTAACACTTGTCTCCTTTTGCCGTATATCCTTTTTGCCGCAGCAAATCTATATAAAGTTTCTCCCACCGGTCAACTACATGGTCCAAACTGTAGTTAGCCTCAATATGCGCCCTACCGGCCTGTCCCATGGCTTTTCTTTCATCTTCAGAAAGAGACATCATTTTCAGCATCGCTGCTGCCAAGGCCTCGGGATCACGCGGGGGCACGATATAGCCGCTAACACCATCTTAGACTATTTCGCTGTTACCGCCAACATCTGTTGCTACAATAGGCAACTCACACGCAGCAGCTTCTAAAAGGACCATCGGCAGACCTTCCCACGCAGACGACATCACATAGGCATCTGCCGCGCTCATAAGTTTGGAAACATCGCGTCGCACACCTAAAAAGCGTACTTTTTCGGTTAAACCCAAGGTATAAGCCATGCCTTTTATTTCTTCAAATAATGTACCCTGTCCTGCTATTAACAGTATTGCATCATTCCGTTCATCTATCACTCTTTTAAACGCCCGCAGCAAATTAGGATAATCCTTAGCTTCTTCAAATCGTCCTACCGCAAGCCAAGTGTGGCTTTTACTTAACTCTAGATCCCTTCTAAGCTGCAAACGGGCATCCTGGTTAAATTGAAAACGGAACGTATCAATGCCATTAGGCATAAAGAAAATTTTGTCTTTCGGTGCAGCCCCTACCTTAATGTAACGGTCTACTGCGGCACGGCTAACATTGGTTGTTATATCAGCCAAGAAATCTGTCAGACGATATGCAATTTCGCGCCAACGCCCGCCTTCATTTATATTATGAGCAGTGGAAATAAGCACCGGTATTTTGTAGAATACCCTGGCAACTCTCCCCAAAAGATTTGCATGGATCATATGGCTGTGAACTATATCAGGCCGCCACTGCCTTAAGATTTTGACCAGTTTGAATACGGCCCGCGGGTCCGGTACCCCGCGGCGCATGTTTAAAGTAGCCCACGGAATTCCTACCGCTTCCAATTCTTCCGTAAAAGCCTGTGGCGGAAGCATGGAAACGACACAGACATCCCAGCCGCGCTATTTTAACCTAGTGGACAGGTTTACTAATTGTGTTTCGGCTCCGCCGTAGGCGAGGCCGGTGGTAAGAAAGATGACTTCTCTGTGTTGCATAATTTAACCCCCTTGTTTGAAGAAAGATATAGCTTAATCCGTAATAAAGCAGGAGCTACAAGGCTTATAAGCAATGGCGCGAACTTAGCACGGTGCCGCAAAGCAGTGCCATAGTTTGAAGTTGCTATAGCAAAAACCGCTAGACCAGCCAGTAAGAACAAAGCTAGAATTTTAGCTTTAGTATTACGATAAATGCTCCACTTCAATTTCCAAGAACATACTGCAAGCCACATATACAATAAAGCATCTGCCAGACCCATCAAGTCAATGTATTGCCTTACCCACCAGGGAAAAGGGGTAAAAAGAAAATAAACAATTCTTATTGGTGTTTGCCAGAACATATCAGATACCGTATTCATGGTCATATCTTGTAAATACGCCGCACGGTCGCGCGCAGCAACCTCTTGATAATAAGCCAGGCCTTCCTTGATAAGCCCAATCTTTTCCATGCCCCACCCGCTAAATAAAACTGCCGCACAAATACTTGTCAGCAAGATAATTATTAACCCATACCGCAAAAAAGTGACCATACGGTACTTCGCCATGGCAACAAAAGCCTTATAAGCAACCAACATTCCCAGTATGCCAAACATGGGTAATGCTCCAGTATGAAAAGCTACGCTTAATGCAAAAGAAACCGCGGCTTTAACAGCCAACCTAATCGAACTTTTTATCCACCATTCTAACATAAATAAAATTCCTAAAGTCACAAAATACACCCAGAAAGCCTCGCGCATAGTAATAGAAGAATAAAGACATAACGTTGGGAAAAAGGCAGCCACCTGCGCTGCCCGCCTTGCATATATTTTTTCATTCCATAAAATTAAACTGATGCGGTATACATTTAGAACAATAAGCGTGCCCAAAATAACGTTGACACCCTGCATCATTAGGGGGCTTCTGTCTGTAAAAACGTATAAGATAGAAATAATCCAGGAATAGAAGTAAGCACCAGTTGTAAAATTAGAAAAGATTTCCCCCGGGCCGCCCTGGGCCATTTCCCAGGCAATCCTTTCAAATCTTAATGCGTCCGCCTGGGAATCGGGTAGAGGGAATAAATAAGCATGGATTAAGGCAAGGATTACCCTGATTATAAAAGACGCCCATAAAACGAGGGATATGCTCCTATAACGATAAGTACAAAAAACTACAATCAGCGCACCAAGCAGGATCGTAGTAAATCCTAGAAGGTGTTCCATAAATATCATCCTTATTTGTCTGACTTTATGTTCAATATATCTAAATATGATGTTAGAATTACATCCGACCGAAAATCTTCAGCACGCTGTTTTATATCAATAATCGGTTCCCCATTCATATTTTCAATGCTTTTGCCAGCTTCTCAACATCTCCCACTGGCACCAGCTTCCCCCACTTCCCGCCTTCCAATATCTCCGCCGGACCGCTGGGACAGTCGGTGGAAACTACAGGTGTGCCTACAGCCATAGCTTCCACCAATACATTACCAAAACCTTCCCAGGCCGAAGATAAAACAAAAACTGCTGCCCGGGCCATATAAGCATAAGGATTCTCTACAAATTCCGGCATAGAGACATCACTTTCCAACCCCAGTTCACGTACAAGGGACTCCAAGTTAGGCCGTTCTTCTCCTTCACCCAAAATCATTAGCCTGGCTAGGCGCTCCGCCCGTACACGAGCAAAAGCATGGATAAGGGTGGGAAAATCCTTAGCCGCTGTAAGGCGACCTGCCGAAAGAATAACCGGTGGCTGGCCGGGCTTAAACCAGGGGTGGCCGATGCTTTCTTTTGCTTTTTCTAGTAGTTCTGGAGTAACGATCGGATTATAAATCACCTTGATGAGTTCCCGCATCAGCCCAGTGGTCTTGACCAGATCATCAGCCACACCTTGGGAAACGGCAACTACCGC
>JAAYIF010000014.1 GCA_012523575.1 Clostridia bacterium | reverse complement strand
GACGGAAAGCTATAAAAATTAATATTAAAATTAATTACAACCTTTTGCTGTAAACCCTTGACACGCTTTGGCGCATTAATATATACTATCGCTTAAAATATATTCTAACGATGATGAAGGAGACGCATTGTATCCAGTCCCTTATTCCAGAGAGCCGGGTTGAGGTGGAAGGCCGGTAATAATACTGGGTACAAGATCACTCCGGAGTTGCACTGCCCAACGCCTGCTTAAAAGCTAAAAGCAGGTCAGTAGGTAGTGCCGGTTTGTGCCGTTATCAAAAAAAGTGGTTGCTTTGGCGGCAATCAGGGTGGTACCGCGGGATACCTCTCGTCCCTGAACCTTTGTTCTCTGGGATCGAGAGGTTTTTTAATATAAGAAAAAGGGTCTTTAAAGGGGGAGATTTTTTTGGGGCTAATCATTTACTTAAACGGGGAATTTGTTCCCGAGGAAGAAGCCAAGGTTTCCGTTTTTGATCACGGCCTCCTTTACGGTGACGGCATATTTGAGGGGATAAGGGCATATCACGGCCGGGTATTTAAACTGAAAGAACATTTGGACAGGCTGTATTACGGTGCCCGGGCCATAATGCTGGATATACCCCTTACCAAGGAAGAAATGCAGGAAGTGGTTTTGGAAACATTAAGAAAAAACAACCTTCGGGACGCTTACATCAGGCTGGTGGTTACGAGGGGTAAAGGGGACCTGGGACTGGATCCCAGAAACTGCGAAAAGCCCACTGTCTTCTGCATAGCTGCGGGGATACAGCTTTATCCCGAGGAGCTTTATGAAAAGGGGCTTGAAGTGGCAACGGTATCCACAAGGAGAAATATTCCCGAAGCCCTCAACCCCCAGATAAAATCCTTGAACTATTTGAACAACATAATGGCAAAAATCGAAGGAAGCCAGGTGGGGGTTCTGGAAGCATTAATGCTCACCAACGAGGGATACGTGGCTGAAGCCACTGGGGACAACGTATTTATTGTAAAGAACGGCACCCTTATAACGCCTCCTGCTTATCTTGGCATCCTTGAAGGGATTACCCGCAACACCGTTATGGAACTGGCGGCCAAGAGGGGCATTCCCGTTGAGGAAAAGGTTTTCACCCGTTACGAGGTTTATACTGCTGACGAATGTTTCCTGACGGGTACGGCGGCGGAAATTATTCCGGTGGTCAAGGATGACAGCCGCCCCATAGGCGAAGGAGTGCCGGGTGAAATGACCAAGCTGCTTATTAAAGACTATAGGGAACTTACCAAAGTTGACGGTCCGAAAATCTTCGGGGACCAAGATTAGGGGTGGTAGCGTGGTAGAGCTGGAAAGTAGAAGAATCAAGGAAGGGGTGTCCAAAGCCCCCCACAGATCCTTACTTAAGGCTCTGGGGTTTACCGATGCCGAGCTGGAAAGGCCCTTGATCGGTATAGTCAATTCCCAAAACGAAATTGTTCCCGGGCATATGCATCTTGATGTCATTGCCGATGCAGTGAAAGCCGGTGTCAGAATGGCCGGGGGAACACCGGTGGAGTTTCCCGCCATAGCCGTGTGCGACGGAATTGCCATGAACCACATAGGTATGAAGTATTCCCTTGCCAGCAGGGAACTCATTGCGGATTCCGTTGAAGTAATGGTCATGGCCCATGCCTTTGATGCCCTGGTTTTTATACCCAACTGCGATAAGGTGGTTCCGGGTATGCTTATGGCTGCGGCCCGCCTTAACATACCGTCCATATTTGTTAGCGGTGGGCCCATGCTGGCCGGAAGATACAGGGGCAGGAATGTAAGCTTGACCAACATGTTTGAGGCCGTTGGGGCTGTGGCAAGCGGTAGCCTTTCCGAGAAAGAACTTAAGGAGTTGGAAGAGGTGGCATGTCCCGGATGCGGTTCCTGCGCCGGTATGTTTACGGCCAATACCATGAACTGCCTTACGGAAGCTCTGGGAATGGCTCTGCCGGGAAACGGAACCATACCCGCGGTGGATGCAAGCAGGATAAGGCTGGCCAAGGAAACGGGACGAAAAATCATGGATCTTTTAAACCTCCGGATCAGACCCAGAGACATCATGACGGAGGATGCTTTCTACAACGCAGTGGCCGTGGATATGGCCCTTGGGGGTTCCTCCAATACCGTTCTGCACCTGCCTGCGGTGGCAGTGGAAGCGGGTGTGGATCTAAACCTTGATCTATTTGACCGGATAAGCCGTAAGACCCCACATCTATGTAAGCTGAGTCCTGCTGGGGATTGCTATGTCCAAGACCTTAACGAAGCCGGGGGGATACCGGGCGTTATGTGGGAACTCCTTTCTCACGGCATGCTTAAGGGGGATGCCCTTACGGTGACCGGTAAAACCCTGAAGGAAAACGTTGAGGACTGTGAACCCTTTAACAGGGAAGTAATAAGGCCCGTTGAGGACCCCTACAGCGGGGACGGCGGCCTTGCCATATTGAAGGGGAACCTGGCCCCCGGCGGAGCGGTGGTGAAAAAGGCCGCCGTGGATCCTGCTATGATGGTGCATAAAGGACCCGCAAGGGTTTTTGAATCCGAGGAAGAAGCTGTGGAGGCCATAACTTCCGGAAAGATAAAGGCGGGAGACGTTATTGTTATCAGGGGCGAAGGGCCCAAGGGAGGACCTGGTATGAGGGAAATGCTTACTCCCACCGCTGCCGTTGCAGGAATGGGACTGGACAGCACGGTGGCCCTCATAACCGATGGGAGATTTTCCGGGGCAACCCGGGGGGCTTCCATAGGGCATGTATCTCCCGAGGCTGCGGAAGGAGGTCCCATAGCCCTGATTCAGGATGGGGACATTATAAGCATTGACATTCCCGAAAGGAAGCTGGAGCTTTTGGTGGATGAAGACGAACTTGAAAAAAGAAGGGAGCGCTGGGTGCCGCCGGAGCCCAAAATAAAAACAGGCTACCTGGCAAGGTATGCGCGGATGGTAGCTTCTGCCAGCACGGGAGCGGTGCTGGACATAGAAAAAATAAAAAAATAAAGGGTTAAAGAGGTGATCTGAATGTCGGCCAAATCTGAAAGGGTATCGGAGGTGATGCAGCTTGGGAGTATAAAGGAAAAGATACAGGAAAGCAGGAATGCGGTTTCCGGTGCGGAGCTGGTGGTAAGGGCTCTGGAAGACCTGGGAGTGGATGTGGTTTTCGGTTTTCCCGGGGGTGCCGTGTTGCCCCTATATGATGCCCTTTACCACAGCAGAAAAATTAAGCATATCCTAACCCGACACGAACAGGGCGCGGCCCATGCTGCGGACGGATACGCCAGAAGTTCCGGTAAAGTTGGGGTATGCATTGCCACTTCGGGGCCCGGAGCTACCAACCTGGTTACGGGAATAGCCAATGCCTATATGGATTCTGTTCCCATAGTTGCCATTACAGGTCAGGTAGCAGTAAATGCCATTGGAAGGGATTCCTTTCAGGAAGCCGATATTACCGGCATAACCATGCCCATTACCAAACATAATTTCCTTATTAAAGATGTAAAGGAAATAGTTCCTACCCTTAAAAAAGCCTTTTATATAGCCAGTACCGGAAGACCGGGCCCAGTACTTATAGACCTGCCTAAGGATATTACCGTAAAGGAAGCTGTATATGATCCCCAAGTGGAAGTGGACATTCCCGGTTACAGGCTTCCGGTATTCAGCGGCAACGGGGCCATCAGCAGGGTTGCCGAAGCCGTTATGCAGGCTGAAAGGCCCGTTATCTACGCCGGAGGCGGTGTGCTGACATCGGGAGGGGAAAGGGAGCTTTTAGCCTTTGCTGAGAAGCTCAATATTCCCGTTACCACCACTTTAATGGGTAAATCCTGTTTCCCGGAAAATCATCCCCTTTCTCTGGGGATGCTGGGAATGCACGGTACCATGTACGCTAATTACGCCGTTTCCCAGTGCGACCTTTTGATAAGCATAGGGGTACGCTTTGCGGACAGGGTTACCGGGGATGTTTCCACCTTTGCAGAAAAGGCAAGGATTGTTCATATAGATATTGATCCTGCTGAAATAGGGAAAAACGTTGCCGTAGATTTTCCCGTAATAGGGGACGCCAAAACGGTCCTAGCCCACCTTTTGGAGCTTACCCAGGAGAAGAGGAATGCCCAATGGCTTAAAACCATTGAAGAATGGAAAACCCAGTATCCCCTGGAGTACGAAGATAACGGAAAGCTCAAGCCCCAGTATGTGGTGGAGCAGATAAGCGAGCTTACCGGGGGCAGAGCCTTTGTAACCACCGAGGTGGGACAGCATCAGATGTGGGCGGCCCAGCTGTACAAAACGGCACTGCCCAGAACCTTTATTTCCTCCGGGGGCCTTGGGACCATGGGGTTTGGGCTTCCTGCAGCCATAGGAGTCCAGGTGGCCAACCCCGATGCCGTGGTTATTGACATTGCCGGGGATGGCAGCCTTCTTATGAATATTCAGGAGCTGGCAACGGCGGTTCAGTTTGAGCTGCCCATAAATATCGCACTCATAAATAATCGTTATCTGGGTATGGTGCGCCAGTGGCAGGAAATTTTCCACGGAGGAAGGTATTCCCAGACGGATCTCAGCTGTCAGCCGGACTTTGTTAAACTGGCGGAAAGCTTTGGTGTGGAAGCATTGAGGGTTGAAAGGAAAGAAGAGGTACGCCCCGCTCTCAAAAAGGCCATAGAATCCAAAAAACCCGTACTCATTGATTTCTGGGTGGAGAGGGAAGAAAATGTATTTCCCATGGTACCGCCCGGAGGCAGCATCAAAAAGATGCTGAGGGGGTTAGGCCGATGAAGAATAACAAACACACCCTTTCTGTTCTGGTGGAAAACCGTCCCGGGGTTCTGACTCGGGTGGCAGGCCTTTTTGCAAGGCGGGGATACAATATTGACAGTCTGGCTGTGGGAAGAACGGAGGATCCCGCTGTCTCCAGGATGACCATAGTGGTGGAAGGAGACGATTATGTCATCGAGCAGGTGACTAAGCAGCTTAACAAGCTGGTGGAGGTTATAGATATTTCCAATATAACCCAAAAAGAGCATGTGGAGCGGGAGCTTATTTTGATAAAGGTTAAGGCTGAGCCCTCTGTGCGGGGAGAAATAATGCAGATCGTGGACATTTTTAGGGCCAGGGTTGTGGACATCGGTAAGGACACATTAATAATTGAAGCCACCGGGGACATAGGCAAGATCAATGCTATTGAGAGTTCCATGAAGCCCTTTGGAATCATAGAAGTGGTTCGTACCGGAAAGGTTGCCATGCTCAGGGGGCCAAAATACGGGAGTGAATAAAATTAAACATTAAGAGGGGGTTGTGATGGAGAAAAGGATCTATATCTTCGATACCACCCTCAGGGATGGGGAGCAGTCACCCGGAGTGAACTTGAGTGTTAGGGAAAAAGTGGAAATTGCCAACCAGCTGGCTAAGCTTAGGGTTGATGTTATAGAAGCAGGTTTTCCCATATCTTCCCAGGGTGATTTTGAAGCGGTAAAAGCCGTGGCAGAGGAAGTAAAAGGTCCCGTTATTGCAGCCTTGGCCAGGGCAAATAAAAAGGACATCGATAGGGCATGGGAAGCCTTAAGGTCAGCGGAAAAGTCCAGGATTCATACCTTTATTGCCACTTCCGATATTCATTTGAAATATAAATTGAATAAAACCAGGGAAGAAGTGCTTCAGCTGGTGCAGGAAGCGGTGAGCTACGCTGCATCCTTTGGCGCTGAAGTGGAATTTTCGGCGGAGGATGCTTTCCGGACGGATCTTACTTATCTCTGTGAAGTGATTGAAGCAGCCATTGAATCAGGGGCGAAGGTAATTAATGTGCCCGACACCGTGGGTTACTCCACACCCTTAGAGTTTGGAGAGTTTATTGCCAGTATAAAGCAAAGGGTAAAGGGCATTGACAGGGTGATTTTAAGCGTTCACTGCCACAACGATTTGGGGATGGCCACTGCCAACAGCCTTGCTGCGGTGGCAGCCGGGGCGCAGCAGGTGGAGTGCACCGTAAACGGAATTGGAGAAAGGGCGGGCAATACCTCTTTGGAAGAGGTGGTTATGGCTCTGACCACCAGGAAGGACTTTTTTGGCTACACCACAGGAATTAAGTTGGATGAGATATACCGCACCAGCAGACTGGTGAGTACCTTGACGGGTATGCCGGTGCCGCCCAATAAGGCCATTGTTGGAAGAAATGCCTTTGCCCATGAGTCGGGGATCCACCAGCACGGAGTGCTCAAGGAAAGGTCCACATATGAAATCATGAATCCAGAAACCATAGGAATAAAAACCGACGGCATTGTGCTTGGCAAACATTCGGGCAGGCATGCCTTTAAGAAGCGGCTGGAGGAGCTGGGCTTTGAGCTGGGCGAAGAAGAGATCAACAAAGCCTTTTACCGCTTCAAAGAGCTTGCGGACCGGAAAAAGCAGGTTACCGATGAGGACATTGAAGCCATTATCAACCATGAAGTGAGAGTGATTTCCGAAAAGTACAGGCTGGAAAATATTCAGGTTTATACCGGAAGCAGCATTGTTCCCACCGCCACCGTGGGTATAAGGGTGGATGGGGAAGTTGTGGAGGATGCCGCCTGCGGTGACGGCCCGGTGGATGCGGTGTTCAAAGCCATTGAAAAGGTTACGGGATTTCATGTGGAGCTGGTCCATTACTCCCTCAATGCGGTAACCGGAGGAAAGGATGCCGTGGGAGAGGTGACGGTAAAGGTGGAATACAACGGCAAGCTGTACATGGGCCGGGGAATAAGCACCGATATTCTGGAAGCCAGTGCCAAGGCATATATCAACGCCATAAACAGGCTCATGCATGAAGCGGGGGAAGAAGTCATAAAAAACGGGGTATAAGCTTAATATGGATATATACCCATGAAGGTACAGAACGGGAGGGAGGGGATAGCCCGTGGGAATGACCATAACGGAGAAGATCCTTGCCCACCACGCTGGGCTGGATTTTGTGGAGTCGGGGCAGCTTATAGAAGCGGATGTGGATATGGTTCTGGGAAATGACATTACCGCTCCGGTTGCCATAAAGGAGTTTTTGAAGCTGGGCCTTGATGAGGTCTTTGACAGGGAAAAAATTGCCCTGGTTCCTGACCATTTTACTCCCAACAAAGACATTGCCTCTGCAGAGCAGGCAAAGATAGTGAGGGAATTTGCCAAAAAGTACGGGATAAAAAATTATTTTGAAGTGGGGGCCATGGGGATCGAACATTGCCTACTTCCGGAAAAGGGGCTTGTGGCTCCGGGGGAGTTGATCATCGGGGCGGATTCCCACACCTGCACCTACGGAGCCCTGGGGGCTTTTTCCACAGGCGTGGGAAGCACGGACATGGCTGCGGCCATGGCCACGGGAAAGGTCTGGCTTAAGGTCCCCCCAAGCCTAAAATTTATATTTTACGGAAAACCGCAGCCCTGGGTCAGCGGCAAGGATCTCATACTATACACCATCGGGGATATCGGGGTTGACGGAGCACGATACAAGGCGATGGAATTCGCGGGGGAAGCCATTTCGGCTTTGAGCATGGACAGCAGGTTTGCCATGTGTAATATGGCCATTGAAGCGGGAGGCAAAAATGGTATCATTGCCCCCGATGAAAAAACCCTGTAATACGTAAAGGGAAGGGTTAATAGAAGTTTTCAAATTTACGAAAGCGATCCCGATGGAGTTTACGAAAGGGTTTATGAGTACGATGCTTCCGAAATAGAGCCCCAGGTGGCATTTCCCCACCTTCCCGAAAACACAAAGCCCATCAGTGAAGTGGGGGACGTAAAAATAGATCAGGTGGTAATAGGTTCTTGCACCAACGGCAGGATGGAGGATCTGAGGATCGCGGCAGATGTTCTTAGGGGTAAAAGGGTACATCCCGAAGTTAGGGTAATAATCATTCCGGGAACCCAGGATATATATCTTCAGGCTGTAAGGGAAGGGCTGGTGGAAATCTTCATTGAAGCGGGATGTGTTGTAAGCACTCCCACCTGCGGCCCCTGCCTAGGCGGGCATATGGGTATTCTGGCCAAGGGGGAGAGGGCTGTGGCCACCACCAACCGGAACTTTGTGGGGCGCATGGGGCATCCCGAAAGCGAAGTTTACCTTTCCAATCCTGCAGTGGCGGCGGCTAGTGCCGTACTGGGCCGCATTGCCAGCCCGGAGGAGGTGGTGTAAATGGAATTTAAAGGAAGGGCCTTTAAGTTTGGGGACGACATTGACACCGATGCCATCATCCCCGCAAGGTATTTAAACACCTCCGATCCCGGAGAACTGGCAAAGCACTGTATGGAAGATGCGGATCCGGAGTTTCCCAAAAAAGTGAAGCCCGGGGACATCATTGTGGCGGGGAAAAATTTCGGCTGCGGGAGCTCCCGGGAGCATGCTCCCCTGGCCATAAAGGGAGCAGGGGTTTCCTGTGTTATAGCGGAATCCTTTGCTCGGATCTTTTACAGAAACAGCATAAACATAGGTCTTCCTATCTTTGAGAGCCCTGAAGCTTCAAAGGGGATACAGGACGGAGATATGATAAGGGTCAATGCGGAAGAGGGCCTGATTGAAAACCTTACCCGGGGGGAAACTTACAGGGCGGACCCTTTCCCGGAATTTATGAGGGGAATTATCAGGGCCGGAGGGCTTATGCAGTATGTGGCGGAGAGGATGAAGAAAAATGTATAAAATTGCTGTTCTGCCCGGCGACGGAATCGGGGCAGAAATTGTTCCCGAGGCTGTAAAGGTGCTTAAACTAGTGGGGAAGAAGTACGGAGTTTCCTTTCAGTTTCAGGAAGGCCTTGTGGGGGGAGCGGCCATAGATGCCGTGGGGGTCCCTCTGCCCGACGAAACCCTGGAGCTGTGCATCAACAGCGACGCCATACTTTTGGGAGCAGTGGGAGGGCCCAAATGGGATAATCTTCCGGTTCACCTACGCCCCGAAGCGGCGTCCCTTTTAAGATTACGAAAAGAGCTGGATCTGTACGCCAATTTGAGATTTGTAAAACTCTATCCCAGCCTGGTGGACAGTTCCCCTTTGAAGAGGGAAATAGTGGAAGGTACGGAGATTTTGGTCATAAGGGAGGCCACCGGGGGACTGTATTTCGGGGAGAAGAAGAGGGAAAGGAAAAACGGTCAGGAAATTGCGGTGGACACCCTTGTCTACACCACAGGGGAAATTGAGCGCATCGGGCGTCTGGCCTTTGAAATGGCCAGGAAGCGTCCGGTAAAAAAGGTGACCTCCGTTGACAAGCACAACGTTCTGGAAAGTTCCCGGCTGTGGAGGGATGTGATGACCAGGCTTGGGGAAGAATACCCGGATGTGGAGCTGGAGCATATGTATGTGGACAACTGCGCCATGCAGCTTATCCGCGACCCCAGGCAGTTCAGCGTAATCGTTACGGAAAACATGTTTGGAGATATTTTAACCGATGAGGCTTCCATGCTTACAGGTTCCATAGGAATGCTTTCTTCCGCCAGCATAGGGGGGAAAGTGGCCATGTACGAGCCGGCCCACGGCTCAGCGCCGGACATTGCAGGGAAAAATATTGCCAATCCTCTGGCTACAATTTTATCCGCCGCTCAAATGCTGAGATACTCCTTTAACATGGAGGAGGCTGCCCAGGATGTTGAAAGGGCAGTGGTTTCAGTCCTTGATGAAGGATACGGGACTGCGGATCTTAAGAGAGAAGGGTTTAAACTGGTGGGCACCCGGGAAATGGGTGATTTGGTTACTAATAAAGTTAAAGGAGAGGAGCCATGAGGAAGAAGGTATCCATTTACGACACCACTCTGCGTGACGGTACCCAGGGAGAAGGCATCAGCCTTTCCCTGGAGGATAAAATTAAAATAGCCCTTAAAATTGATTCCCTTGGGATAGATTACATTGAAGGGGGCTGGCCCGGTTCCAACCCCAAGGATATGGAATTTTTCAAGGTAATTAAGGAATATAAACTGAACCATGCGGTGATTTCAGCCTTCGGCAGCACCAGAAAGCCCAATATCCCCGTAGAGGAGGACAGAAACTTAAGGGCCATACTGGAATCAGGGGTTAAAGCTGCGGCCATTTTCGGTAAAAGCTGGGATTTCCATGTGGAAAAAGCCCTTAGGACAACCCTTGAGGAAAACCTCAGGATGATTGAGGACAGCGTAGGGTTTTTAAAGAAACACGGGCTGGAAGTGTTCTTTGATGCGGAGCACTTTTTTGACGGATACAAAAACAACCCCCAGTATGCCCTAGAAGCGGTTAAGGCCGCCGAAAGTGCCGGGGCTGACATTATCGTCCTGTGCGAAACCAACGGGGGAAGCCTTCCCCATGAAGTGGAAGAAATTGTGGGGACTGTGGTGGGAGAGCTTTCCGCCCCTGTGGGAATACACACTCACAACGACAGCGAGCTGGCCGTTGCCAATTCCATCATGGCGGTGAAAGCCGGAGCGGTTCAGGTGCAGGGAACCATTAACGGGTACGGTGAGCGCTGCGGTAACTGCAACCTCTGCTCGGTAATTCCCAACCTGCAGCTAAAGGGTGGATATCAGTGCATTCCCGAAGATAAGCTCAGGTTGCTCACGGAAGTAGCCCTTTACGTGAGCGAGGTGGCAAACCAGGTGCTGCCCAACAATCAGCCCTTTGTGGGAAGGAGCGCCTTTGCCCATAAGGCGGGGATTCATGCCAGTGCCGTATTGAAGGACGGCCAGACCTATGAGCATATCCCTCCGGAAAAGGTGGGTAATAAGCGCAGGGTTATAGTTTCTGAGCTTTCCGGAACCAGCAACCTTAAATATAAGGCCAAGGAGTTGGGCATTGATCTCAATGCCCTTAACGGTCATACGAGAAAAATTATTGAGAAAATCAAGCAGCTGGAGCACGAGGGATTTCAGTTTGAAAGCGCCGAAGGTTCCCTGGAGCTCCTTATGAAAAAAGTCCTCAAGGAGTATGTTCAGTCCTTTGTTCTGGATAGCTTCAGGCTGATTATTGAAAAACAAGGGGATCAGGAATGCACTTCCGAAGCCGTTATGAAGCTCAGGGTGGGTGATGACATTGTCCACACCGCTGCGGAAGGAAACGGTCCCGTGAATGCCCTGGATAACTGCTTGAGAAAAGCTCTGGAAGAATTTTACCCCTTTATTAGAAACGTTCACCTTACGGACTACAAAGTGCGCGTGCTGGATGAGAAAGACGGTACAGCGGCAAAGGTTAGGGTGTTCATTGAGACCAGGGATGCCACTTCTTCATGGACAACGGTGGGAGTATCGGAGAACATCATCGAAGCCAGCTGGCAGGCCCTTATGGACAGTATTGACTATGCGCTTTTGAAGTATCAGAAGAAGCTAGAAGAAGAAAAGAGAGCATAATAAAAACCGGGTCGCTCCAAATTCGGTGCCCGTGCGAGAGACTAGCTGGCGCGAGCGTCCATGCTCGCGCCTTGCGGTTTTAATCGGCGTTGGTTAAGTCGTTTTGCAAACCGCAGCAGAGCCCTTATGTCATTGGATTTGTTGGGAAGGTTTGTCTACAGCCTGCAAAAACCCCGGGGCTCTTTTTTTATACACTCTGGAAAAAGGGGGAATTAGAAAGGGAAACGGTTTTATGCTACCTCGGACATGATGCCTTTGGTTAATTTCAGTGCTTCTTTTGCACACTCTTTGGTACCGTTGTGAATTTCATGCAGTATTACGCAGGGGCAGTTCTGGAGCAGGGAAAGCACTTCATCGACGGGTATTTTGCCAAAACCCATGGGCAGGTGCAGGTCTCCGTAACCCTGGGCCATAAGTTTGGCTCCGCCTTTTTCAGAGGTTTTACCGACTTTGCCGAGATTGTCATGGATATGTGCGTGGCGTATGTAGGGGATGGTTTTTGCTATTTCTTCCAGGAAGTTGAACCCGTAAAAGTTTGCGGATAAAAAGGCGTGGCCCACGTCTAGGGTGATGCCGATGTTGGGGTGATTTAATGTATCCACCTGTATTCTAAGTAAAGACAGGAGCTCCGAATAGCTGTAGGGGCTTCGATCAACATAGGGCTGTGTATTTTCTATGGCTATGGTTATCCCCAGCTTTTCTGCCTTCTTGGCTGCGCTGTACAGCATTTCCCTTTCCAGGGCCAGCATCTTTTCCACGTTCCTTCTGGTAAATTCCAGCCTTCTTTTCCCCGATGAATCAAGTATTTTAAAGGCTGCGAACTTTCCCGGGTGAAAGACCAGAATCTCCGAATCCAGGGCATGGGCAAATTCTAAGCTTTTTATAAGGTTTTCCCTTTGGGATGAAATATTTTCTTTGTTTTTTATGTTTAAGGGATCCGGTCCATGAACGGTGTATTTAAAGGGAAAACCGCTTAAGATCCTTCGAATTTTCTCTATATAAGAAGGGGAAAAGCTGCCCTCGGATATTTCCCTAAGCCTGTGCAGGGGAATTTCCACAAATTCAAAATCCATGTCCGTAAAATGATCTAAATTCCGGGCCAGACCATTAAGATCAAGTTTTTTCTTTCCCTGGTCATCTTCTTGCAGGGCATCCGCGTTGATCCCAAAACCCTTAATTTTCATAAATCTCCTCCAAATCTAAAGCTGTTTTATTTTAACCTTTGAACTGCGTATTCCCTCCCGGCCTTTAAGGCCTCCTCATTTAATGATAACATATTTTTTTTGCGTCTGCCCAGGGCCTTTTCCAGCGATAACAGCAGGGTTTCCGGAGAAACAATTTTCGTTATCTCAATGAGCGCTCCCAGCATGACCATGTTTGCCACTTTGGAGTTTCCCAGCCCCTCTGCCATTTCATTTACGGGTACACCGTAGGATGAGGCCTTGGGGTTTTGGGGATCCCTTTTTATTATGGATGAGTTGTAGAAAATAAAGCCTTCGGGTTTAATGCGGTTTTCGAACTTTTCCAGGGACGGCCCGTTGAAAGCCATAAGGATTGTGGGTTCCGTAACTATGGGGGAGCTTATTCCTCGGTCGGAAATTACCACGGAGCAGTTTGCCGTTCCTCCCCGCATTTCCGGGCCGTAGGAAGGTATCCAGGAAACGTGTTTTCCTTCCACCATTCCCGCATGGGTTAAAAGTTGCCCCGCAAACAAAATTCCCTGTCCTCCAAATCCGGCTATGATGATTTCATGATGCATTGCGGTCGACCTCCTCGGAAACTTTGAATTCCCCTAAAGGATAGTAGGGCACCATGTTTTCCTTGAGCCATTCAAGGGAATCCAGGGGTGTCATATTCCAGTTGGTGGGGCAGTTTGCCAGCACTTCCACCATGGAAAATCCAAGGCCCTTAAGCTGGGTATTAAAGGCTTTGGTAATGGCTTTTTTAGTTTTGTTGACATGGGGGGGATCAAAAACCGCTGTCCTTGCTATATAAGCTGCCCCTTCAAGGGTGCTCAGCATTTCCGCCACGCGGATTGGATACCCATTAACTTCTTTGTCCCTTCCCAGGGGAGTGGTTTTGGTTTTCTGGCCCAAAAGGGTTGTGGGCGCCGATTGCCCCCCAGTCATCCCATAGGTGGTGTTATTGATGAAAATAACCGTTATATTTTCTCCCCGGGCTGCGGCGTGTACTATTTCCGCAGTGCCGATGGCGGCGAGATCCCCGTCGCCCTGATAGGTAAATACCACGGAGTGGGGGTGTACCCTTTTTATTCCCGTGGCCACCGCAGGGGCTCTGCCGTGGGGAGCCTGCTGCATATCCATGTTAAAATAATTGTATGCGAATACGGAGCAGCCCACAGGGGCTACCCCTATGGTTTTTTCCATTATTTCCAATTCCTCCAGAACCTCGGCTACAAGACGGTGAACTATGCCGTGGGCGCAGCCGGGGCAGTAGTGAAAGGGTACATCGGTTAAGCCCTTTGTCCTTGAAGCGATTACTTTATCCATTGATCTGCACCTCGATTTTTTTAATTTGTGCCAGTATTTCACCGGGCGTGGGCACGGCTCCGCCCATCCTGCCGTAGTGGTGCACAGGTATTCTGTCCTTTAAAGCCATGCGCACATCAAAGACCATCTGCCCGGCGTTCATTTCTGCCGTTAAGCAGGCTTTGGCTTTTTGAGCGGCTTTTCTTACAGATTCTTCCGGGAAGGGCCACAGGGTTATGGGACGGCAAAGCCCGGCCTTGATGCCCAATTCCCTTGCTTCTTCCACTGCTGCTTTGGCTATTCTGGAGCATGAACCGAAGGCGGCGACGATGATTTCCGCATCTTCCGTGAGATAGTTTTCACAGCGGCATTCTTCCTGCTTTATCTGCTCATATTTTTCCTGCAGTTTGAGGTTAAGCCGTTCTAACTCTTCGGGTTCAATGAAAAGGGTGTTTATGATATTTCTCGGCCTGTCCTTTGCCCCCGTTGTAGCCCAAGGTTTGGGAAATTGTTTAGGGGGTTCTTCTTTGAATTCCACGGGTTCCATCATCTGGCCCAGAAGGCCGTCCACAAGGATCATCACGGGGTTTCTGTATTTATCGGCTAGCTCAAAGGCCAGAATGGTGTAATCGGCCATTTCCTGCACAGAGTTGGGGGCGAGGACTATTAAGTTAAAATCACCGTGTCCTATTCCCCTAACCGCTTGGTTGTAGTCTCCCTGGGCCGGGGCAATGTTCCCCAGTCCCGGTCCCCCGCGCATAACGTTAATGATCACGCAGGGGAGCTCTGCCGCGGCGATGTAGGATATACCCTCGGACATAAGGCTTATCCCCGGACTTGAGGATGCGGTGAGCACCCGGGCGCCTGCCCCCGCGGCGCCATAAACCATATTTATGGCAGAAACTTCGCTTTCTGCTTGAAGATAAACGCCTCCCACCTGGGGAAGCCTTAGGGACAGATATTCCGGTATCTCACTCTGGGGTGTGATGGGATATCCAAAAAAGTAGCGGCAGCCGGCCCGGACAGCTGCTTCGGCCATGGCTCTGTTCCCATCCATGAGCTCCTTTGGCATGGCTATTCCTCCCTTACGATTTCGATGGCAAGATCGGGGCACATTTTGGCACAGGCTGCGCATCCCGTGCAATCTTCGGGGCGAACCACAAAAACGGGGTGATAGCCGCTGCTATTTAGTGTTTCAGAAGTTTTCAAAATGCCTTTGGGGCAAAAGGGAATACAAAGGGAACACCCTTTGCATCGTTCCCGATGAATGGTTATTTTTATCATTTATAAGTCCCCCTTGAAGTGTTAAAAAACTTGCAACCTCATTTAAAGGCTCGCTTATATAAGTACATCAATACAATAATTTTACCACTGAGCAGGACTGTGTCAATTGGAAGAAAGCAGTGGAAAAGGATTATGTTTTTTTCGGCATGTTTTTACATTCTGTTTTAAGGGGGCACACCTCCTCTTTTTGGAATTATTTTTTTGCAAAAAGGGAAAAAAGGCGCAGGTTTTCCAAAAAACAGCCGGAAGCGGGGAATCTGTCCTAAAGGAATCGGCCTGTTTTCTGTTGAAGTATAATAACATTTTACATTTATCGGTACTGATTACACAAAGCGGCTGGTGAAGCCCATGAATTTATTACATATTCTGCAGACTTGGACATTCAAAGACCTCATTTTCACCGTTATTGACGTGGGAATAGTGGCCTTTATCCTTTACAGGCTACTTCTCCTGGTCAAAGGGACCAAGGCAGTGCAGCTTCTTAAAGGTCTTGCCCTTTTAGGGGCTATTTCCATAGTAAGCCACAAGCTGGGATTTGCCACCATAAACTGGGTGCTTGATAAAGCAAGCCTTGCGGTTATAGTGGCCATTCCTGTTATTTTCCAGCCGGAACTGAGAAGGATTTTGGAACAGCTGGGAAGGGGCAGGTTTTTGGGGCGTCCCTTTTCCTTTCTTTTTGAAACTGATGGGGTTACAAAACTGGTGAGCGAACTGCCCAAGGCGGCTGAAACCCTGGCCCAGCGCAGAATAGGGGCGCTCATTGTTATTGAAAGGGAAACGGGGTTGATGGATTACATAGAAACAGGGGTTCCCATAGACGGTGTTGTATCCCCGGAGCTGATTTTAAATATTTTTTTTCCTAACTCTCCCCTTCATGACGGTGCAGTGATAATAAGGGGCAATAGGGTAACGGCGGCGGGATGCTATCTTCCCCTTACGGACAGACCTTTTTTGAGCAAGGAGTTGGGGACCCGCCACAGGGCTGCTTTGGGGATCACCGAGGAATCTGACGCCATAGCCGTTGTGGTTTCCGAAGAAACGGGAGTAATTTCCGCAGCATTCGATGGCAAATTGATCCGCTATCTTGACGGCAAAAAGCTTAGAAAAATGCTTGAAGAGGTGCTGCTGGAGACGGAACAGCCATCCTTTTAAGGGTTACCAGCGAAATGTAGGGTTGTTTTTAGACGGGGGACTGTGTCCGGGAGGTGAGTGTTTATGGCAAAAGTTGAAACAGGAAGCCTTACATATAAACTGGTGGCGGTTTTTTTGGCTCTGATTCTGTGGTTTAACGCCTGGGACCAGCAGAACCCCGTGATTGAAGAAGTGTTCAACATTTCCCTGGAGGTCCGTAATCTTCCTTCCCAGCTTGTGGCTGTTGAGGGCCCCGGAAATATTCAGATAAGGGTGGAGGGCAGAAAGAACGTAATGGAGGAAATAACCGCTAGGGATTTTCAGGCATACGTTGACATGAACGGTGCGAAAATGGGAGAGCATGAAGTGGGGGTTGAGGTTTCCGCTCCCCCGGGTGTTTACGTGGTTAGTGTTGCTCCTTCAAAGGTTATCTTAAGCGTTGATGAGAGGGCTCAGGTACAGCTTCCGGTGAAAGTGGAGATAGAAGGGAGCCCTGCTGTGGGCTACAAAAATCTTAGCCCCACGGTGGAGCCGTCGGAAGTCATTGTAAGCGGGCCCAAAAGTATTTTGAAAAGGGTTGAGAGCGCCCATGTGGTGGTGGATATTGGTGGAGCCAATGAGAATATGGTGCGTATTCTCCCCGTTGTGGTCCGGGGAGAGAGTATTGATGACAAGTATCAGATAATGGTATCTCCCTCTACGGCCAAGGTTTTTGTTCCTGTGGTCAGGGAGGGCCTTGAGAAAAGGGTGCCCGTGGAGGTCATTTTAACCGGTGCTCCCGCCGAGGGTTACACGGTGGAAAGGGTTGTGGTACAGCCCCGGGAGATCAGAATCTTTGGCCCCGGGGACGTGCTTAAAAATATCAGCCGCTTGAGCACTTATCCCGTTAATGTCGGCGGGAAGGACAGCGGTTTTACCACCAGTGCGGGAATTGCAGTTCCTGTGTTGGTGGATGCGGAAACTGTGGCTGTGGATGTTTTTGTCGATATAAGAAAGAAATAGATAGCGCAAAAAGCAGATTGGGTGTAAAATGCATATTATGAATTGTATTTATGCTTAAGGGAGGGGGGTTAGATATGGGTAAGCTGTTTGGAACGGATGGTGTTAGGGGAATTGCAAACGAGAAACTTACCCCGGAGCTGGCATACAGGCTGGGGCGGGCCGGAGCATACGTACTCTGTGGCAATAAAAAGGGTGGAAAAATTGTTGTGGGAAAAGACACCCGGGTATCCGGGGATATGCTGGAAGCCGCTCTGGCAGCGGGTATTTGTTCCGTAGGTGTTGATGTCCTAAGGGTAGGAATTATTCCCACTGCAGGAGTTGCTTATTTGACCCGATATCTGGATGCCGATGCCGGGGTGATGATTTCCGCATCCCACAATCCCGTGGAGGACAACGGAATCAAATTTTTTGACAAATGGGGATATAAGCTGGACGACAGCGGGGAAGCAGCGGTGGAAGAGGCAGTTTTGGATGAGAATGCCGAGCTTCCCAGACCTACAGGTTTGGATGTGGGCAGGGTTTACCAGGAAGAAGTTCTGAAACATTATATTGAGCACATTCTTGGCACCGTAAGCGGTGATTTTAAGGGGCTTAAGGTAGTGGTGGACGGCGCTTACGGGGCAGCGTGGGAAGCAGCCCCTGCGGTTTTAAGGGAGCTTGGGGCGGAGGTAATCCCCATTAACTGCTGCCCTGACGGCTCTAGAATAAATGTTGGGTGTGGTGCCACCGATGTGGAACAGCTGAAGCAGGCGGTGCTGGAACATGGAGCTGACGTGGGCATTGCCCATGACGGGGACGCGGACAGGATAATTGCCGTGGATGAAAAAGGCAATACCGTGGACGGCGACGCCATAATGGTGATATGTGGTTTGGATATGGCGGATAAAGGTATCCTAAAGAACAATGCTGTGGTGGTAACGGTAATGAGCAACCTGGGACTGGAGCTGGCTTTTAAAGACGCAGGAGTATCTGTTTACAGAACCCCCGTGGGGGATAAATATGTTCTGCACAAAATGCTGGAACTGGGAGCTTCCCTGGGAGGGGAACAGTCCGGCCATATTATTTTCACGGACCACTGCACCACCGGGGACGGTATAGTGACTGCATGCCGGCTTTTGAGCGTGGTGGCGGAAAAGGGAGCACCTCTTTCTGAGCTGGCGGGAAGGATGAAAAGGCTTCCCCAAAAACTGGTAAATGTTAGGGTGAAAAATAAGGAGGAAGCCCTGGCTTCTGAGGAGCTTAAGGAAGCTGTGGCATCGGTGGAAAGGGAGCTTGGGGATTCCGGCAGGGTTCTCGTACGCCCATCGGGAACAGAGCCCGTTATAAGAATCATGGTGGAATGCCCTGATAAAGAACTGTGCGGCAAAATGGCAGACCACATAGCGGAAGCAGTAAAAATTCTTTGAGGGGCTGAGGGCATAGAAAAATAAAAAAAGGGGGTGATTGTGAAGATCCAATTGGCAGATGAGATTTAATTATAGTCAAGCGCCCGGGCCCGGCGTTGTTCGGGTTGACGAGGAGGGGGTTTATCGAATCATCGGCGGGTGCCCCCCGGCTTGCCACGGCCGTGAAAGGTACCGTACAAAACCCGGAAGCAATTCCGGGGACAAAGGGTGCTGGGTGGTTTTGCAGTCATGCATGGCCAATAAAGGCTATATGGGAGAGGTGAAAAAAATGTGCGGTATGTTTGCATACGTTGGGCATGGAAACGCTGTACCCGTACTTTTGGAAGGGCTTAAGAGGCTGGAATATCGGGGATGCGATTCTGCCGGTATTGCGTTTATAAATAATGATCAATTGGTGGTTGTCAAAAAGGAAGGCAGGGTTGCTGTTTTGGAAAAGGAGCTGGGGGAAGAACTTTTCCAGGGAAGCAGCATAGGAATAGGACATACCCGTTGGGCTACCCACGGCAAGCCCTGCGACAGGAATTCCCATCCCCATCTAGACTGCACGGGAAAATTTGCCATTGTCCACAACGGCATTATCGAAAACTATCTGCAGCTTAAGTCAATGCTCATTGAAAAGGGGCATAGATTCGTTTCCGATACCGATACGGAGGTTTTTGCCCATCTGTTAGAAGATCTCTATAATGGGGATCTCTTTGAAGCGGTGAGAGAGGCGGAAAAAATGATAAAAGGCTCCTATGCCATTGCCTGCTTATCGGAACACGAGCCCAACCGCCTTGTGGCCGTTAGGAAAAACAGCCCCCTTATTGTTGGATTGGGTGAGGGGGAATACTTTTTTGCTTCAGACATTTCAGCGGTGCTCAGCTATACAAGAAAAGTGCAGATTGTGAACAATGGGGAAACAGTCATCCTGGACGAAAAGGGACCCAGGATTTTTAATGTCTCGGGACCCGTTGAGAGGGAAATCATGCATATTGAATGGGACACTGAAGTGGCGGACAAAGGCGACTACGATCATTTTATGCTGAAGGAAATCTTTGAACAACCCAGGGTCCTTGGGGATTCCATTAAAAGTAGAGTTGATCAGGTTAACAAACTTGTGGATATAAATGAAATAAACATTGATGAAAAGACGCTCGAAGATTGTGACAGAATCTACATAACCGCCTGTGGGACCGCCTATCATGCGGGCCTGGTAGGGAAATATGCCATTGAAAAGCTGGTAAGGGTGCCCGTAGAGGTGGAAGTGGCTTCGGAATTCCGCTACCGCGACCCCATGATTACCGAGAGATCCCTGGTAATTGTGCTAAGCCAGTCCGGGGAAACCGCAGATACTCTGGCTGCCCTGCGACTTGCCAAGGAAAAGGGGGCCAGGGTGCTGGCCATTACCAATACTGTGGGAAGCACCGTTACCCGGGAAGCGGATGATGTGATGTATACCTGGGCGGGTCCTGAAACTGCGGTGGCTTCAACTAAAGGCTATGTTACCCAGCTGTCTGTCATGTATCTGTTAGCCGGATATTTTGCCCAGCTTTTAGGGACGGTGCCCAAAGAAGAAATATCTGCCCTTGTGGACGCCCTTTTGGAAGTGCCCGCTAAAGTGGAGAAAATTTTGGAGCAGGCGGAAGAAATAAAGGAGATTGCGGAAGCCATTGTCAACAGCAACAGTTGCTTCTACATCGGGCGGGGACTGGATTATCCCGTATCCATGGAGGGCGCTTTAAAACTCAAAGAAGTTTCCTACATTCACGCTGAATCCTATGCTGCAGGGGAATTGAAGCACGGGCCCCTTGCCCTCATTGAAAAGGACACTCCCGTAATTGCTCTGGCAACCCAGGAGCACGTATATGAAAAAACTGTAAGCAATGTAGAAGAGGTTATTGCAAGGGGTGGGTTCACCATAGCCGTTACCTTTGAAGGGGATAAGAATTTAGGGGAAATAGTGGATAGGAACATACAAATTCCCAAAACCCTACCCTTAATATCTCCCATTTTAAGTGTAATACCCCTTCAGCTTCTGGCATACTACGTCGCAGTAAAACGCGGCAACGACGTTGACAAACCTAGAACCCTAACAAAAAGTGTTACTGTAGAGTAGTAAAGAGAGATAAGTTAGGAAGCGGGATAGGAAGAGGTTAAACAAAAAGAGATAGGGGCGGCTGCAAACGCAGCACGGCCCCTATCTTTATTCTGTATATCAGATTCCATCCACTTGCATTGCCCGCATTGAATTGAGTACTGCTAAAAGTGCGACACCTACATCGGCAAATACCGCTTCCCACATGGTCGCTATACCACCAGCACCTAACGCCAGTACGATAATCTTTACACCCAATGAAAATATAATGTTCTGCCATACAATACGGCGTGTCTTTTTTGCAATCTTTATAGCACTCACAAGCTTTGAAGGTTCGTCGGTCATTAGTACGACGTCGGCAGCTTCAATCGCAGCGTCAGAGCCTAAACCGCCCATTGCCACGCCGACATCCGCGCGAGCTAACACGGGGGCGTCGTTGATGCCATCCCCAACGAATACAAGCTTTCCTTTAGGTGACTTTTGCTTATCTAGCATTTCAAGTTTTTCCACCTTTTGGTCGGGGAGAAGTTCGGCATGGACTTCATCAAGTCCTAACTGCTTGCCAATCTTTTCTGCTACTGCTTTACTGTCACCCGTAAGCATGACAAGCTTTCTTACTCCGATACTTTTTAAGGCTTTCAAGGCGTTGCCAGAGTCCTCTTTTAGTTCATCGGATATTACTATAAATCCAGCATATTCGCCGTCTATCGCTACGTGTACGATTGTACCTACAGCGTCGGTGTTATCATAAGCGATATTTTCCTTTGCCATAAGCTTTGCATTTCCTGCAAGGACTGTCCTCCCTTTTACCTTTACCTTTATTCCGTGGCCTGAAATTTCTTCATAATTTTCAATCTCGTTTTTATCTACTTCCTTACCATATGCCTTCAAAATGGAAAGGGCGATTGGGTGGTTTGAATAGCTCTCGGCAAAAGCGGCATATTCCAATAGTTCGTCCTTTGAAACATTGCCTTGCGGGTTTATCTGTGTTACCTTAAACACACCTTTGGTCAAAGTACCAGTTTTATCAAATACAACCGTATCCACATCATTTAACGCTTCAAGATAATTACTGCCCTTTACAAGCACACCGTTTTTAGATGCTCCGCCAATACCACCAAAGAAGCCCAACGGGATTGAAACGACCAACGCACAAGGGCAGGAGATTACCAAAAATACCAATGCCCTGTAAAGCCAATCTGTAAAGGTAGCACCTGGGACAATAAGAGGGGGAACGATAGCGATAAGTGCTGCTGCTATTGTTACAACAGGAGTATAACGCCTTGCAAATTTGGTAATGAAGTTTTCGGTAGGCGCTTTCCTGCTGCTTGCGTTCTGTACCAAATAAAGTATTTTGGATACGGTAGACTCACCAAATTCTTTAGAAACTTCAAAAGTTAAAAGACCGTTTTTATTGATAAAGCCACCTAAAACATCATCTCCGACCTCAACCTCTCTTGGTATGGACTCTCCAGTTAATGCAGAGGTATCTACCATTGACTTTCCATCAATGATTTTACCGTCCAAAGGTATTTTTTCACCAGGTTTAACCACGATAATATCGCCAACTTTAACATCTTTGGGTGATACTTTCTTAATTTCATCGCCCACTTTTAGGTTAGCAAAATCGGGACGAATATCCAAAAGTGCTGCAATAGACTTCCTGGAACGATTTACAGCTATATTCTGAAAGAACATACCGACCTGGAAGAACAGCATAACAGCTACACCTTCGGGGAATTCCTGAATAATAAATGCACCTACTGTAGCAATGGTCATTAAGAAATTTTCGTCGAACACCTGGCCTTTTGTAATGTTCTTAACAGCTTTTAGTACTACTTCGCCACCTGATAGGATATAGCTGATTAAAAAGAGCGAAAAGTCTATCCGGTAAGGAAACTCAATTAGAAGGGCAACGGCAAAGAATGCTGCCGATATTCCAAATTGTAAAGCCTTCTTCCTGTTATTTGCTTCAATGTTTGAAGCTGCGTTACTGCTATCGTCCTCACAGGCACACTTTACATCCTGTTCCTCGTTGTCTACAACCTCAACCTCTGGCTCAATTTCCTTGACAAGCCTTTTTACCTGACTTATGATGCTGTCTAACTCATCCTTGTTTTCAACTTCCAATGTCAGTTTTTTTGACATAAAATCAAGGCTTGCCGATTTCACCCCTGCAATTTTCCTCGTTTCAGCTTCAATCTTTCCTGCACAGTTTACGCAGTCAAACCCCATTAGTATCAGTGTTTTTTCAATTGTGCGTGTAATGTTCTTTTCCTTGACGATAACGTCTGGCTCAATATCTTTTACTATTTTATTCACCAAAGAAAAAATATCGTTACCATTAATTGTACTGTCCATTTCGACAGACAATATTTTCGTAGCAAAGTTAAGGCTTGCATGATTGACGCCTTTTAATTCATTCACCTTCGCTTCAATTTTCATAGCACAGTTTGTACATTCCAATCCTTCAAGGATTAGCTCCCTTGTTATCTTATTACTCATTTTAGAACCATTCCTATCAAAACTTTTCGTTTATATGGATTAACCCCTGGTCGAATATATGCTTAACCTCTTCTTCGTCCAGCGAGTAATATACTATTTTACCTTCTTTCCTGTACTTTACCAACCTCGCCTGCCTTAATATCCGTAACTGATGGGATATTGCAGATCGAGTCATATTCAGGAGGACTGCTAAATCACAAACACACATTTCTGATTCATCTAAAGCCCAAAGTATCTTTACCCTGGTAGTATCGCCAAAGACTTTAAATAGCTCGGCAAGGTCGTACAGTTTTTCTTCCGACGGCATTTTTTCCTTTACGGCATTTACAACATCCTCATGAATAACTTTGCAATCACATCTATCCGATTCGTTTCTTTCCATCATTTTTTCACCTCTTTTCATATGTATAATATGAACACTTGAATAAACATTCATATATTATATTCTTTATTATATGCTGCAAAGTTAAATATGTCAATACAAATATGTATAATTGTTCAAGTGTTTATATAGGTGTGTAATTATAGCTACGGTATGTGGAATGTACCACTTATCCCTTTTTCCTTTTATCCTTGACCCTAACCATTCGGAACAACTTTTTTCACACAAATTAGAGCAGTATTTGGAAAAGAATAGGAATAATAATACTGATTGTGAAGGCCGCAAGAATACCATGGGGAAGCTTTTATCAGTATTTTAATGGTAAAGAGGGCATTTTTCTTTATATGTTCGAAGAAATTATAAAGGAAAAGCGGGAGATTGTCCGCAACGCAAAAGTCCTGGATCCGGATGCTGACGTTTTTGAAGCCTGTATACGTATAATCAAAGCAACATATGAATTTTGGAAACAGTTTTCTCTGGTTGGGTTGGACGAGGATATGTTTTTGTAATAGAAAGGGGGAATATTTATGAATTCATATGTGCTTGGTTTTCAAGACATCGATAAAACGAAGCTCATGTTGATCGGGGGCAAAGGTGCAAACCTGGGAGAACTATCTAAGATTGATGGTATACGGG
>JAAYIF010000059.1 GCA_012523575.1 Clostridia bacterium | reverse complement strand
TTAATTGTTGATATGCAAAAAGATTTTTGTTTGCCTGGAGCACCTATGGAAGTGTACGGGGCAATGAAAGTAGCCGAGAAAATTAAAGAAGCGTTGGATGCCTGCCGCAAACATGGACTGCCCATAGTTCACGTTATAAGATACTACAGACCTGACGGTAGTGATGTGGAAATTACAAGATATGAAGCATTTAAAAAAGCAGGGGGAGCATTGATTAAAGGAACTGAGGGGGCGGAAATTGTTGATATTTTAAAGCCCCAGGAAGGGGAATATGTAATTGTAAAGCAAAGATGGAGCGCATTTTTCCAAACGGAGTTGGATGTAATGCTTAAAAGGTTAGGAGTTGATCAAGTAGTAGTTACAGGGGTTCAAACACCTAATTGCATTAGGGGAACTGTATGGGATGCCAACTCCTTGGATTATGAAGTCATTGTACTTACTGACGGAACGGGTGCAAAGACTCAGGAAGTGCATGAGGCTAACCTATATGATATGAAAAACATTGGGGTTAAATTAATGACCACCGAAGAGTTTATTAATAGCCTTCCCAACCCACCTAAAGAAAACTTAGTTGAAAAAATCCGGAAAGATATTGAAGAAGGGAAATGAGTATGAGGGTCCGGGATGTGGTTTTTTGTCGTAGCGAGAAAAATTTTTAACGCGAAACTGGATTGTAGAAGATAGTCATTGAGCGATCAATATTTAAGGGGCCCCTTGTCTTTTAAACCTGAAATATAATGTAGTTATTTGGTACAATTTTTTTACAGTTGTTTGCCGGCAAATATAATATGAGTACTATAGCGCACATGTATCCGGTATGCACCATGCGATTATGACAGTAGATTAATGATAGGTTTTGGTTGTTAAGTAATGGCTTTCGGAGGTGAGTATGTTGGCTGACTTTACGGTTCCTGTTGACGCGCTTCATTGGATAGCGGCCATTGCTCCCATCATAATTTTGTTGCTTCTCCTGGTGTGGGGTCGCTGGGGTGCTGCTGAGGCCGGCTCGGTAACCTGGTTCCTGGTAGCCATTGTTTCCGTTGTTATTTACAAGGTGCCCATGGATACACTTGCTTTGGAAACGGTAAAGGGCGTTTGGAGTGCCATTTTCTCGATTTTGATTATTGTGTGGCCGGCTATCCTTATCTATGAGGTTACCAACGAAGCAGATGCTTTTGTTCCATTTCGTAAAGGGATAGAAAGGGTTACCCCTAACCGTTTGCTGCAGATTATGGCTTTTTCTTGGGGATTTGCCGGCTTTCTGCAAGGGATTACCGGTTTTGGTGTTCCCGTAGCCATCACTGCACCACTTTTGGTGGGGATTGGAGTCAAACCCCTTTACGCAGTTATTTTCTGTCTGATTGGTCACGCTTGGAACAATACCTTCGGTACTCTTTCTGTTGCCTGGCTAGCACTAAGGGAAGTAACCGCTCTTCCCCAGGCTGATGCTATGGTTACTGCCTTATGGGCCGGTGCCTTTATCTGGCTGTTCAACATTGTTGCCGGTTTAACTATCTGCTGGCTTTACGGTAAGGCTAAAGGTATCAAAGAAGGCCTTCCTGCAGTTATTGTTATTTCCCTTATGCAGGGCGGTGGTACTTTAGTTCTTTCCCAGTGGAATGACCACGTTAACGGTTTTATCGCCGGTCTGCTGGGTTTCCTCGTCATTTTCATCCTTGCACGCACTCCCTGGTACAGCAAACCTTCCAGCATTTCACCTGAAGAAACTCCTGTCTTTATGCCGGCGGCCGAGGTGGCTGCTACAGGTGAAACACGCGGAAAAGAAATGGGTTTCCATTTGGCATTCTCACCCTACTATATCCTCCTTGCTCTAACTGTTGGTATCCTGTTAATTCAGCCCATTAAGGACTTTCTGGGACAGTGGAAGATTGGTATTCCTTTCCCGGCTACGGAAACTGGATATGGTTTTGTTAACGCGGCTACGGACATGTATTCCCCCTTTGCTCCGCTGATTCACGGTGCTACTTTTCTGTTCGTGTCAGCGATGATAGGTTACTTTATATTCAACTCCAAAGGCTATATTAAGCCCGGGGGATTTGGTCGCATTATGGCCAGAACAGTTGAAAAATGTATCCCTTCCACCATTGCTATGATTTCTCTGACTGCCCTATCTGTTCTCATGCGTAACACCGGACAGGCTGGTGTCTTGGCTATGGGTGTTGGCAATACAACAGGGCAACTTTATGCTTTCATGTCTCCTTTCGTTGGAGTGCTTGGGGCCTTTATGACCGGTAGCAATACCGCGGCTAATATCCTTTTCGCCAACTTCCAGCAGACTACTGCCCAGGTTATCGGTTTAAACGAGGCTGCAATCCTTGGGGCCCAAACTGCGGGAGCCGCTGCGGGCAACACTATTGCACCGGGTAACGTGCTCCTAGGCACTATCACCGTTGGCATTATGGGTGCGGAAGGTGACGTACTCCGTGTTACCCTGAAGGTAGCCCTTGGTCTGGCAGTTGTTATGGGTGTGGCAATCATGCTAGTAATCTAACCGGCAGATGCCCAAATCCCTGTTTGTTGAAAGGAGATGAGAACGTGAAAGCAAAAACCAAGATGCTTATTTGGGCCAGTTTGCTTGCCCTGGCAGGCATGCCTTTTCTCTACTATGGAGGACTTAAGGATAATTCCGCTCTAATGATCTTAGGCTTTGTCTGTTTCGGTATTGGTATGCTGATAGCTCCACTTCAGTTCCTGAGGGAGAGAGCTTAGGCGAAGTAAATCTTCCTCTT
>JAAYIF010000013.1 GCA_012523575.1 Clostridia bacterium | reverse complement strand
CTAATCCTTTTTTGGATAGTAGGGAGGTTATCGCCGCTGTCAGGGTTGTCTTACCATGGTCTACGTGCCCTATGGTCCCTATGTTTACGTGGGGTTTCGTCCTCTCAAATTTTTCCTTGGCCATCTCTTTCCCTCCTAAATCTAAATCATGCAATAACTGAGCATTAACAATTTATAGTTTAGAGCTGGGGAGCTGAGCTAATAAAAGGCACTCCTCCCCAATCTAAAATTACTGGCTATATTCTATAGTATTTTGCTTATTCTGTCAAATATATGTGATATTTTGAACCGCAGCAGTTTCAATTTTTTTGTTACGCTTTTTCTGCCTCTTCATTTATTTTTGTCACATTATTTGTTAAACATCAACTATTTTTTATAAAGGAAAGGAACAAAATGATAAACCAACAAGCGCTAAAAAATGACCTGCCCCAAAGCGGGCAGGTCAAACATACTGGAATGAATGGAGCCCATAACCGGGATTGAACCGGTGACCTCCGCCTTACCAAGGCGACGCTCTACCTACTGAGCTATATGGGCTTATTATAAATTAAACTGGTTGCGGGGGATGGATTTGAACCAACGACCTCCGGGTTATGAGCCCGACGAGCTACCAGCTGCTCCACCCCGCATCCATATTTTATTTATAATAATATAAAACTGGTGGAGAGGGCTGGATTCGAACCAGCGAAGGCTGCGCCAGCAGATTTACAGTCTGCCCCCTTTGGCCAACTCGGGAACCTCTCCACACTCGACCAAATCAGCAAGTGTAATTATAGCACGTTTTAATCATGTCGTCAAGAATAAAGCTGCATTCAGTGCTCTGGGCATAAAGCCCATAAGCCCGTGCAACCAAATTGTTTAAACCTTTGCTTTAATTTTCCCTTTTTTCAAGGTATCGCTCAAGTTTACGCTTAACCCTTTGCAGAGCATTGTCTATGGACTTAACATGTCTTTTTAGTTCAACGGCTATCTCCTGGTACGACTTTCCCTCCAAGTAGGCCATTAAAACCTGCCACTCCAGAGAGCTCAGAATTTCACCCATCTTTTCTTCTATGTCGTCAAATTCTTCCCTGCTGATAACGAGCTCTTCGGGATCCGTAATTTTGGTTCCCGAAATAACGTCCATAAGAGTCCTGTCAGAGTCCTCATCATAGATGGGCTTATTTAACGAAATATAAGAATTGAGGGGTATATGCTTCTGGCGGGTGGCCGTTTTGATGGCAGTAATAATCTGTCGAGTTATACAGAGCTCAGCAAAGGCTCGGAAGGAAGAAAGCTTGTCATCCCTAAAATCCCTAATTGCCTTGTAAAGGCCAATCATACCCTCTTGAATAATATCTTCCCGATCGGCGCCTATCAAAAAATAAGACCTTGCTTTAGCTCTTACAAAGTTCTTGTACTTATTTATTAAAAACTCCTGGGCTACATCATCTCCTCTTTGGGCCAGTTCAACTATTTCTTCGTCAACCATTACGTCGTATAGCTCACTTTCCCTCTGGGGATTAATGCTCATGAAATCGCCTCCATTTACAAAATTGGTAAACCCAGGCGGTTTAAATAAATATTCTCTTTTTGTTAAAAAATATTAATTTGATTATTTCATGAATGATCAGCGTGGTTTCAAAATCTTGTATGGAGGCGCATTTGTTTTGGTATTTGTTTGTCCGACTAACGTAGACTATTATAACCGAAGGATGGACTAAAATCAAGGACATTTTCTTCCGTCACGAATAGGACTTTTTTCTCAAAAAGTTCTGCATTTTTATACTATTTCAGACCATTTGCGACTCATTTTTCCCTTCTCCATTTCTCTAGAATCAAGCGGGTTTCGTCGGCAATTTGGGAGTCCAAACTAAAGGATTGTCTGCTGTTCATAAAATCATGCCCCATCTTTTTGGTCTGCTGAATTAAGATACGGAGCTCCCTTGCGGAAATGCGGTAAGCTCCCCTTCCAAAAACAATTCTCTGCTCAGCCCAATCAGAAGTGGCAACCAACACCGAATACTGGGGAACAAGCTCCCCTATCAGCCTCTCAATAAACATGTCGGCGGTTTCCCCCTCCCGGGTAAAAACCACCTCCACGCCGCCCATGTTTTCCCGGCTTCCGGAGTTGCCCTTCACATTATGGCCGTCAAAAACAAGAATAACATTAACCCTTACAAATCCCTGATAATCACTTAAAATTTCCACCAGCTTGTCCCGGGCATGGGAATAATCTTCCTTTTTTAGAACGGAAAGTTCGGGCCAGCTGTTGATTATGTTGTATCCGTCAACGATGAGATATTTTTCCGACATATCTCCACCTTCTTACCCTTCAAACATCCTCTGGCGGAGAACCTCATACATAAGAACGGCTGCGGCATTGGCAGCATTGAGGGAATTTATATTTCCCAGCATGGGTATGCTCACCAGCACATCGCACTTTTTCCCGACCAGATTCCTCATTCCCTTTCCCTCGCTGCCTATAACCAGCACCAGCGGCCCCTTCAAATCTGCTTCATAGCATACGGCATCCCCATCTTTATCAGCTCCGACGATTTTCAAACCCCTCTCCCGGAAAAAATCCAGGGCCAGGGCGATGTTGTGCTGGGAAACGGGAACATAATAAACGGCACCTGCAGATGCCTTCACCACAGTAGGGGTTATCTGAGCTGCCCGCTTTTTGGGAATTACAACGCCGTGAACACCCGAAGCTTCAGCGGTTCTGACAATGGAACCCAGATTTTGGGGGTCCTGAATCTGATCAAGGGCTAGAACAAAGGGGTCCCTTCCTGTTTCCTTTGCCCTGTCTAAAATATCCCCTAAACCAACATATTCAAAGGGTTCAGCAAGAGCAACCACTCCCTGATGTTCACTGGTTTTAGCCACCTTCTTCAGATCCCTTTTGTCAGCCCAAACCACCTCAATACCCAAATTTTCGGCATGCTCCAAAATATCCCTGATGGTATCGCCTCTGCTGCCCTCCGCCACATATATTTTTTTAATTTTTTTTCCTGCTTTCAGAGCCTCCAGTACCGGCTGTCTTCCCTCAACCGTTGCTTCATTCATTAATGCTCTCTCCTTAAGCCGTGGTAAATTATCCAAATTACTATTTAAACTATTACTTTTATTTTACTTATTTATTATAATTTTACTTTTTATTTTTAAACTGGGCAATTTTTCCGCAACTAAAATCCCCTTCAGGGCATCTGCCGTCCACTTCACAAGGTGCCCCGGCATACTGAAAAAGTAAAGGAGCTACCTCCCGCACCTCTTCAAGCATTCTATGCGCCAGCTCCCTTATTTCCCACTGTGCCCTCTCACAGCACCTCAGCCGGAAAAAATTAAGAAGGGATCTCGCGTTAAAAGTGTACACTATCTTGGTCTCACAGGCGTTGGGCAGCACATACCTGGCATCCTCCTTGGGAACCAGCCCCTCCAGTTCCCGGTAAGCATCCCTGATTTTTTCCATAATCCCCCTGTAGGTCTTTAGAGCCTTTTCATTTTTTAATATGCTGTGGGGGATGATATATTCAAAGTTTTTTTCGGAAACATATCGCTGGGACCTCTGGGAATAGGATGCAATTCTGTGCCTCACCAGCTGGTGGGTTAACGCCCTGCTCACCCCTTCCACGGCAAAGGTGAAGCTGACGTGCTCAAAGGGGCTTAAATGCCCCATTTTCAAAAGTTTCTTTAACAGGGATTCTATTTTCTCTTGGGGAAGCCCTGTCATTATATCCACGGCACTGTCTT